>JAUTXN010000264.1 GCA_030838045.1 Acidimicrobiaceae bacterium | reverse complement strand
GCCACGACATCGACTGGATCGTGGTCGTCATGCACCAAGTCGCCATGTCCTCGGCCCATTTCAACGGGGCCGACCTGGGGATCCGCCAGGAGTGGCTGCCGTTGTTCGACGCCTACGGGGTGGACCTCGTGGTCGCGGGCCACGAGCACCATTTCGAGCGGACCTTCGCCGTGCGGGGGACGTTGCCGGGCGACGCCGGGCTGCGTACTCCGGCACCCCAGGGGGACGATCCGCTCATGATCGACACCACCAAGGGCACCGTGCACATGATCATCGGCGGCGGGGGCCACCCGGGGTTCACACCGGCCACGGCGTTCGACATGCCCCACGACGGGGTCCTCATCGTCGGCGTGGAGCCGGGGAACCCGCAGGTGCAGCGAGCACCGATCGTCGTCACCGAGCCCGCCCCGTGGTCGGCCTACCGGGACTTGACCACGCCCTACGGCTTCGCCACTTCGATGTCGTGCCCGATACCGGAAAGGCCACGACGACCATCTCCGTCACCCGTCACGGGGCGGCCAAGGGCTCGCCCACGTCCACGCCGGTCGACACCTTCACCCTGGTGCGCCCGCTGGGTTCGCGGTCCCTGTAGGCGGCCCCGGCTCTGGGTCTTCTCGGATCGACCGGACAGCGAGCAGCATGAATAGCGCACCGGCGGTGGCCGTGGCCGCCATCGCCGGGCCGACGCCCACGGCGGTGGCCAGGCGGGCTTCGATCAGGGCCAGCGGCAGGATCGGGAAGAGGGCGGTGATCGCCTGCGTCGCCCCACCCAACTCGGGGACGGCGGTCAGTGATCTCGCCTTGGCCAGGGGCCAGATGAGCGTGTGGGCGAAGGCCAGCGGAATGCCGAGAACGACTCGCCCGGCCAGGCCGGGCGCCGCGACCCAGAGCGGGGGCAGCACGACAAGCGCCGTCGCCGCCACCCGGAACACCTGTCCGACGTCTCGTTTGGCCAGCCAGCGGTCGAGTAGCAGCAGCGCCACCAAGTCGACGATCTGCTCGCCCGCGGCGTAGGCGGCGACGAGCGGTTGGCTCAGCCCCACCGTGTCGTGCAGCCAGATGTACTTCAGCAGGAACGCCGCCTCGAACAGGTCGAAGCAGAGGAGCACGAGCAGCCAGCTCCGGCCCCGGGCGTTGCTGAGTACCGAGCGGCCGTTGGCGAGCACCCGAAGCGCCCAGGGGTGCCCCGGTTGGGGCACGTGCGACGGCGGGGGGAACCTGGTCGCGCTGAGCCCGACCCCGTAGCAGGTGGCGCACGCGCCCAGAGCGACCAGCAGGACCCGCCACGACACCCCGGCCGCCGCGGCCAGCGCCACCAGTCCCGGCCCGGCCAGCGCACCGACGGTGTCCAGGAAGGTGGCCCGGCTGTATGCCCGTTCGGCGTCGAACGGGAACGCCTCGACCACCACCACATCGGCGGTGAATGCCAGAGGGCCCGAGCCCAGTCCGTACACGGCGAAGCCCAGACCGAGGACCAGGAAGCTCGGGGCCAGCCCCATCTCCAACACCGAGGTGGCGAGGGCGAAGGCGCCGATGGCCATGATGGGCCGGCGGCTGCGCAGATCGATCTGAAGCGCGGCCACGGGTTCGACCGCCAGGGCGACCCACTCGAGGACCTGGCTCAGGAACCCGACCTGGACCAGGCTGAGCCGGAACACGACCCGGAAGGTCGGCGACAGCACCGTCCAGGCGCCCGAAAGCACCTCGTCGGCGAAACGGGCGACGAACACGAGCGCGACGGCCCGGTCCGACACTCCGGCTCTCCGAGGAAGTCGGTCGAGTCGGGCGAGGCGGATGAGGCGGGACGAGAACACGGATCTCCTTTCCTGACGACACGGACGAATGGGGGCCGTGAAGCCAGGAGGACCACGTGCTCAGTTTCAGAGAAAGCCGCTCACGCCGATCACGTTAGGTCGGCGGCGTTGGGCGCGCGTCGGGATTAACAGGAGTGCGCTCAAGCCACACTCGTTCGTGTTAGTCGAGGATCCCCTGCAGGCTGGCCAGACCCGATGCCAGCTCCGGCTGGGCCTCGGCCAGCTTGGCCAGCTGCTCGGCCAACTCGGCCCGCTGCTGCTGGGGCAGTGACTCGGCGCAGCGGGCGATGGCGCGCATGGCCTCGTTGCGGTCACCGATGATGAGTGCGGTCGTGGCCAAGGCCAGCTGGGCCCCGATGTTGTCGGGGTACAGGCCGGCCAGCAGCCGGGCCCTCGGAATGGCCCGGAACGGGTCGGCCCGGTTGGCGGAGCTGGTCACGAGATCACCCAGCGCTTCGGGCTCGTCCAGTATCGAGAAGGCGAAGTCGGCGCCGTCCAGGCGGATCAGGCTCAAGAGGCCTTGGTGGGCCAGCAGGTCCGGCTGGCCCGGGTTGTCGTCGACCAGTTCGTCGAGCACCGACTCGGCTTCGTCGGTGCCGAACTCCTCGGCGTGCTGATCGAACAACGCCCGGGCCTCCTCCCACGACTGGGTCGCCACCCAGGCGACCAAGCGCTCGGCGAGGGCGAAACGACGGATTGATTCGTCGATGGCGTCATAGGCGGTGTCGATACCACCGACCCGAGCGGCCTCGAGCAGCTCCTGGTGCAACCCGAGCACCTCTTGGTCGGGGTTGCCCTCGATCAGCTCCTCGACCGCGATCTCCGCGTTCTCGGTGAGGAGCTCATCGGCGTGCTCGCTGAGGAATTTTCGCGACTCGCCCCAGTTTTCCGACGTGACCCAGGCGATCACCAGTTGGGTCAACGCCGGGTCGGTTTCGGGCTCTTCGGGCAAGACGAAACTCATCCTTCAACCCTACGGGGCTCCGCCGTTGCGGTCGAACTCCGCGACCAGTGCCTTGGGCGCCAGGCAGCGCCAGGCGTCGACGATCAACTCTTCGAGCTCACCGGCGTCGATCGCCGCCACTCGCACCAGCACGGCGGGGAAGCCGTTGTAGTGCGCTTCGGTGAAGAACTTCTCGTCGTCCGCCGCGAGGAGCAGCTGCTTCTGGGACTCGTTGGCGACCCGGACAGCGATCACCGCGGGGTTGGGGACGCGCGGCTTCTCCGGCGTGATCCGCTCCTGCCAGACCCACACGAAACCCTTCTCTTTGCCCTTGTTCCGCACCGAGAACGCGAACCCGTCCTCCGATTCGGTGGCCTCGGGCAAGGCCAGGGCGATCCGGCGGACGTCGCTCTGCTCAGCCATCACGGTCCGGGGCCCGGGGGGCCCGGGGGGTCCGGGAGGTCGGGGGGTCCGGGTCCGGGTGCGGGTCCGGGTGCGGGTCCGGTCCTGGTCCCGGCACCGACTCGCGGTATCGGGCCTCGAGGGCGTAGTGCCGGTCGACGTCGATGATCGCCCCGAACTCGTCGAAGGAGGTGACGAGGTCGAGATGGTCCCGCAGGGTTCCCCGTTCGTGGAGCACGGCGTAGGCCTGGCGCATCTGGCGGGTCGCGGCCAGCAACCCTGTGAGGGGCGAGACGATGAGGTCGAAGCCCAGGTCGTGCAGTTGTGCCGGTGAGCGCAGCGGCGTCCGGCCGCCCTCGATCATGTTGGCCACCCGGACACAGCCGGGCGTGGCCTTGGCGATGGCCTCCATGTCGTCGAGCGACTCGGGTGCCTCCACGAAGATGGCATCCACGCCGACGTCGGCGGCCATGCGGGCTCGCTCGCACGCCTCCTCCAGTCCCACTGCCGCCCGAGCGTCGGTCCGGGCGGTCACGAACAGGCGGTCACGGTGATCGACGGCCGCCTGCAGCTTGGCCAGCCAGTCGCGACGGGGCACGACCAGCTTGCCGGCCATGTGGCCGCACTTCTTGGGCCACACCTGGTCCTCGAGGAAGATGCCTGCCGCCCCGGCGTGTTCGTACAGCTCGACGGTCCGGATGGTGTTGAGGGCGTTGCCGTAGCCGGTGTCGCCATCGACGACCACCGCCGCCCCGGGCACGCTAGTGCACACCCGCCGGGCCGCCTCAGCCATCTCGGTCTGGGTGAGATAGCCGAAGTCGGGCAGGCCGAGCAGGGTGGCCGCGGTGCAATACCCCGACAGGAACAGGCTCTCGAACCCGGCCGCGGTCGCCAGCCGGGCCGACAGGGCATCGAAGCACCCGGCCAGGACGACGGTCTCACCTGCGTCCAAGCGGGCCCGGAGGGCATCGCCGTTCATGGCCCGAGGCTAGGCGCCGGTCCCGGGCCGAGCTGCGCCGCCGTAGCTGTCGACCTCCGCGCGCCAACTGAACCTCCGCGCCCTGGCGCAACCTCCGCGCGCCGGCGCAACCTCCGCGCGAAAGTGGGGCTATTCCGCGATATCGCGCGGAGGTTGCGTGAGCGCGCGGAGGATCCCAGGAAATAGGAACCGGGAACCAGCCGCCGGTTCAGCCCACGGGGACGCGACGGCTCTTGGCTTCGGCCAGCACCTGGCCGGGACGGGTGGGCGTGAACAGCAGACGGGCCGATGCCCCCTGCTCGCCGCCCGCCTGGCCCGGCTTGACCCGGGTCATGGGGACCTTCTCGGTCAGGATCAGTTCGAGGGTCAGGCCCACGGAGCCCTGGGTGAGATCCAGCGAATCCGAGTCAGCGGGGGCCGGTCGCAACGCCTCGATGATCTGGCGGGGGAACAACACCGGGTCGAGCAAGGTGATCGGGTCGTGCAGCACCACGCCCGCGGGGACGAACACCACCCACCGGCGGGCCAGCCCGTGCAGCGAACGGCCCAGGAGATAGGCGGCCGGGAGCCCGACCGCCAGCACGACCGCGCCCGCCACCCACGCTCGGGCGGCCAGCAGCAGGACGCCGACCGGGGGAGCACCGATCGCCACGGCCCACGACACCTCCAGGGGTCCGAGGAGCAACGGGCCGGGTGGTCGCAGCGGGTAGCGTCGTTCGTTGGGGTAGGCGGGCCCGTTGACATACAACGCTCCCGTCGGTGGGGCGAAGGCCAGCACCAGATCGACCAAGGTGACGGCGACGGCGGACACTGCGGCGAGCGTCGACGGGCGGTTGGTCGCCGCCGCGACCACCGCCGCCGCGGCCGCCGCGGGCGCGCACAGCCGCAGGGCGGTCAGTCCGATCGGGTGGGGGACCAGTGTGCCGACCAGCACCGCCGCCCAGGGGGCCCAAAGAAGGACTGTCGCCGCCAGCCGCACCGGCTCGCTGTGGGGATGGAGGGCGGCGCCGAAGGCCGGGCCGGCTGCGAACGGGAGCGCCAGCCAGCCAGCGCGGATGAGCCACGGGTAGAGGCGGCGGAGGTCCATCGAACTCGATCGTCGCGCGTGGCCAGTCAAATGGTGACACCCGGTCGGTAGCCTCGGACGCGATGTCGATGTCCCAGGCACCAGCCGAACGAGTCGAGCAGCTGCGCTCGCAGATCGAGCACCACAACCGCCGGTACTACGAGCTCGACGACCCCGAGATCAGCGACGCCGACTACGACGCCCTGATCCGGGAGTTGCAGGCGCTCGAAGAGGAATACCCGGACCTGGTGACGCCGGAGTCACCTACGCAGAAGGTGGGTGCCGGCGTATCGGTCCTCTTCGCCGAGGCCCGCCACCTCCAACCGATGATGTCGCTCGACAACGCCACCTCCTTCGAGGACCTCCAGGCGTGGGTGAAGCGGATGGATCGCTTCATCTCGGGCGACGTGGCCTTCAACTGTGAGCTCAAGATCGACGGGCTCGCCATGTCCCTCCTCTATCAGGACGGGCGGCTGGCCCGGGCCGCCACGCGGGGCGACGGAGTGGTAGGCGAGGACGTGACGCCCAACGTCCGCACGATCGGTGTGATCCCAGGCCAGCTGGATGTCGAGTCCCAGGCAACGCCCTCGGTCCTCGAAGTGCGCGGCGAGGTGTACATGCCGATATCGGCGTTCGAGGAGCTCAACCGCCGTGAGGCGGCAAAAGGGGGCCGGGTGTTCAGCAACCCCCGCAACTCGGGGGCCGGGTCGCTGCGCCAGAAGGACCCGGGTGTCACCGCCAGCCGCGAGCTGGCGTTCTGGGCCTACCAGCTGGGCGCCATGGAGGCTGGTCCGTCGTTCACCGAGCACAGCCAGACGCTGGAATGGATGCGGGAGGCGGGGTTCCCCGTCAATCCCAACATCAAGACCGTCCACGGTCTCGACGAGGTGGACGAGTACTGCCGTCACTGGCTGGAGCACCGCCACGACCTCGACTATGAGATCGACGGGGTCGTGGTGAAGGTCGACAACCTGGCCCAGCGCCTCGAGCTGGGCGCCACGTCGAAGGCGCCCCGGTGGGCGATCGCGTTCAAGTTCCCGCCCGAGGAACGCACCACGCTGCTCCGGGACATCATGGTGTCGATCGGCCGCACTGGGAAGGCGACTCCCTTCGCCATGCTCGAACCGGTCACCGTGAGCGGCAGCCGGGTGAAGCTGGCGACCTTGCACAACGAGGACCAGGTCCGGGCCAAGGACGTCCGACCGGGCGACACCGTCATCGTGCGCAAGGCCGGCGACGTGATCCCCGAAGTGCGCGGCCCGGTCCTGTCGCTGCGGCCCCCCGACCTGCCCGCGTGGCAGTTCCCCACCCGCTGCCCGATCTGCGGCCAGCCACTGGTCCGGCTGGAGGGAGAAAGCGACACCTTCTGCGTCAACAGCGACTGCCCGGGCCAGCGGGTCATGCGTATCAGTCATTTCGCGGGCCGCGGCGCCATGGACATCGAAGGGCTCGGGGAGCGCACCGTCCAGCAGTTCAGCGAGGCGGGGCTCCTGCGCGACGTGGCGGACATCTATGCCCTCGATTTCGAGCGGGTGGGCCAGTTCGAGGGCTTCGGTGAGGTCTCCATCACCAACCTGGAGCGGGCCATCGAGGCGTCGAAGGGCCGGCCGCTGGCCAACCTGCTCGTCGGGCTGTCGATCCGCCATCTCGGTGGCACCGGAAGCCAGGTGCTGGCCCGGGCGATGGGGCACCTGGACCGGATCATGACGGCGGAGGTCGAGGAGATGGCGACGATCGAGGGCATCGGGCCGGTCATCGCGGCCAGCGTCGGCCAGTTCTTCGCCCTGGAGGCCAACCGCGACGTGGTCGAGCGGTTGCGTCAGGCGGGCGTGAACTTCGAAGGCCCCCAGGCACCGAGCGCCCCCCAGGTGCTGGTCGGGGCCTCGGTGGTCGTGACCGGCACCCTCGAACGCTGGTCGCGCGAGGCGGCCGAGGAGGCCGTCAAGATGCGGGGCGGCAAGGCGCCGGGCAGCGTGTCGAAGAAGACCACGGCGATCGTCGTCGGCGCCGAACCGGGGACGGCGAAGTTGACCAAGGCCCAGGAGCTCGGCATTCCCATCCTGGACGAGGCCGGCTTCGCCCATCTGCTGGAGACCGGCGAGGTCCCGCCACTAATGAGTCTGGAAGCACCAGCTGAAGAGTTGGCCGGGGTCGGAGACGCTGACCGCCCTGCGGATGATCGTCTTCACGCAGACCCGGCCGACGGGTAGCTCGGCGAACTGGCGGCCCGGCGCCGGTGAGAAGGAGTACTGATTCTGACCGGGCAGTATCTGCAGCTCGTCCTGGGGGATGCCGACCGACGACCCGTTGACCCCGATCTCCAACCCCTGCTCGTTCTCATAGGCGAGCGTGTAGCCCTGGGCCAGCGTGATGCTCACCATGGACTGGCGCAGCACCAGATCACCGGGCTCGGGCGCGACCCTCACGACGGCCGAGTTCTTGAAGATCAGCGGCGTCTTGGTCGGTCGAACCTGGGTGAAGCCGAACACCATCAACGCGGCACAAGCCGAAAGGATGACGGAGATGACGACTCGGCGGACGGTGATCACGGTGGCGGCAGCTTGGGGGCGGGGAAAAGGGTGGCCGAAGCTGCGAGCAGGACGATACAGCCCACTGACACCGTCTCCTCCAGGGCCCGCTGATAGATCGGCAGGCCGGGCTTGGTCAACGCCGCCACGGCCGTGGTGATCTCGAACAGCAGCAACGCCATCCACGCCCCGGGCCGGCGGTGGAGAAGTCCCCAGCAGAACAGGTACTTGACGGCCAGGAAGCCGATCAGCGCCGGACCGGCCCGATAGGAGCCGAAGGCGATGATCGAAATCAGCACCGTCGTCTCCAGGGCGCACAGCCCGGCCACGGCCGGGAGGGTCCACTCCCTGCTTGGCGGAGGACTCGGTGGGGGTTCAGTGCTTACCAACGGCCGTCCAGCTGTTCGGCGGCGAAACAGCGGGCCAGCCTGCGGTTGAACACCTCCACGCGGATCCGTAGCTCACCGTCGGGCATGTCGTCGCGGACCGCCTCCATGATCTTCCAGAGTCGGGGGTAGACGATGCCCTCCACGTCGTTGGCGACTCGTATGGGGATCTCGCCCAGCTCGGCCCGCAGCCCGACGGAGCGCAGCGTCTGGGTGAGCAGCCCCGCGATGGCGTCTCCCTCGGCTTCGGCGTCGGTTTCGAGGGTCGCGATGAGGGCCGCCAGTTCGGCTGCGTCCCAGAGGGCGCCGCGGCGGACGAACTCTTCCAGTTCGTCGACGAGGGCCAGGCGCATCCGCCCATTGTGACCGGCGAGCACCGATACTGGCATCCCCCTCGACCGGAATCGACACCAGTACCGTTGAACCGTGGCGACGTCCCGCATCGTCGAGCACGTCGGGCGCGTCCTCATTGACCGCTATCGCCTGACGAGACCCCTCGGTACCGGCGCGTCCGCCCACGTGTACGTGGCCGAGGACGTCACGCTCCGCCGGCGGGTGGCGGTCAAACTTTTGCACCCGGGGCTGGCCGACGACGAGGCGTTCCTCCGGCGTTTTCAGGCCGAGGCCCGGGTGGTGGCGGCCCTGCGCCACCCGAACATCGTGCGGGTGTACGACTGGGGTGACGACCACGGCAGTCCGTTCCTCGTGATGGAGCTGCTCGAAGGCGGCAGCCTGCGCAGCCTGCTCGACCGGGGCCAGCTGCTCAGCCCGGCCCAGGCGGCTCGCGTCGGCATCGAAGCGGCCCGGGCGCTCGACTACGCCCACCGCCGGGGCCTGGTCCACCGCGACATCAAGTCGGCCAACCTGCTTTTCGACGAGGACGGCCAGGTGTCGGTGGCCGACTTCGGTCTGGCCCGGGCCTTGGCCGAGGCGACGTGGACCGAGCCCGTCGGGGCCATGTTGGGGACCGCCCGCTACGCCGCGCCCGAGCAGATCGGCGGGGGGCCACTCGACGGCAAGGCCGACGTGTACGCCTTGGCCCTGGTGCTGGTGGAAGCGGTGACCGGCAAGGTGCCGTTCGCGGCCGACACCACGATCGGCACGCTGATGGCCCGAGTCGATCGAGACCTGCCCGTTCCCGACGAGTTGGGCCCGCTCACCGCCGCCATTGCCGCGGCCGGGACGGCACAGCCGGCGCAACGCGTCGACGCGGCCGCCTTTGCGGCCGCCCTCACCAGCGCCGCCCGCCAGCTGCCGGCACCGGCGGCGCTCACGCTGGCGGCCGTCGAGGTCGACGCGACCAGGATCGACGAGGATCCCGACCTGACCCAACTGCCCTTCGGGAGCAAGTTGTTCGACGCCGAGCGCGTCGAGCGGGCGGATCGTCCGCCGGTTTCCGGCGAGAGGACCACCGCGGGGGTGGCTCCGCCTCGCCGCCGGCCCCTTCCGACGTCGGGACCGGCACCGAAGCCGGCGCGGCGTTCCCCACCTCGTCGTCGGAAACGATGGCTGATCGCCCTGGCCATCGTGCTCGCCGTGGCGGGCGTGGGGGCCGGGGCCCTGGTTTGGACCCGGGCGTCGAAGCCCAGCCACCCGGTGCCGAGCGTGGTCAACCTCACCCCGGCGGCGGCCGAGGCGGCCCTCGGCCGGCTCCATTTCCGGTTGCGGACGTCGCAGACATTCGACGAGCAGGTGTTGAAGGGCCTCATCATCCGCCAGGGCGAGCCCGTCAACCGGATGCTGCGGGAGGGATCGACGGTGCCGGTCGTGGTGTCGCTCGGGCCACCGCCGGTGGCGGTGCCGGACCTGGCCGGGCTCACGCAAACCGACGCCACCAACCGCCTCATCGGCGCCGGACTCAAGCTGGGCAGCGTGAGCGGCCGCTACGACAACGCCAACAAGGGTGTCGTGCTGTCGTGGTCGGGCCAGGGCGGCCAGCTGCCCAAGGGCAGCGCGGTGGACCTGGTGGTCTCCCAGGGGCCGCCGGTGGTCGCGGTGCCGTCGATCGGCAGCGGGAGCTTCGCGGCCGCCCAGAGCACACTGGCGGCGGCCAACCTCAAGGCGGTGGAGAAGGACGTGTTCAGCAACACCGTCGCCAAGGGCCAGGTGATCAGCACCAGCCCGGGCGCCGCGACGTCGGTTCAGGTGGGCAGCACCGTCACCGTCACCGTGTCCAAGGGACCCGACCTGGTGGGGGTGACCGACGTCCGCGGCCAGTCGGTCGTGGCGGCCACCAACGCCCTGCAGGCGGCGGGGTTCAACGTCACCGGGGTGACCGGGAATCCGACCCGCAACGTCACCCGGACCTCGCCCGCGTCGAACGCCCAGGTGCTGCGCGGGTCGTCGGTCACGTTGTTCACGGGCTGAGGAATGCTGATCCGCCCCGGCGGGTCCGTTAGCCTCGCCCGCGGTGGGCGTTCTGGCAGGTCGAGTTGCGATCATCACGGGGGCCGGGAGAGGGCTCGGGCGCGAGCACGCCTTGTTCATGGCGTCCGAGGGAGCGCGCGTCGTCGTCAACGACCGGGGTGTCGCCATGGACGGCCAGGGCCAGGACAGCACGCTGGCGGCCGAGGTGGTCGCCGAGATCACGGCCGCCGGGGGTGAGGCGGTGGCCAACGACGACGACGTGACGAGCTGGGACGGTGGGCGGCGGCTGGTCGAAACGGCGCTGGACCACTTCGGCGACCTGCACGTGCTGGTCAACAACGCCGGGATCCTGCGCGACCGGGCCCTGGTCAACATGACCGAGGACGAGTGGGACGACGTGATCGCGGTCCACCTGAAGGGTCATTTCGTCCCCACGCGCCATGCCGCCGCCTACTGGCGGTCGCAGGCCAAGTCGGGGGCGGTCGTGACCGCCTCGGTGGTCACGACGTCGTCGACCTCGGGCCTGCTCGGCAACCCGTTCCAGGCCAACTACGGGGCGGCCAAGGCGGGGATCGGCGGGTTCACGATCATCGCGGCCCAGGAACTCGGGCGCTACGGGGTCCGGGTGAACTGCGTGGTGCCCGCCGCCCGGACGCGGCTCACGTCGGCCACGGAGGGCCTGCGGGACATCGTGAAGGAGCCGAGTGACGGGGCGAGGTTCGACATATGGAACCCGGCCAACGTGTCGCCCGTGGTCGGGTGGCTGGCGACGGAGCACTGTCCGTCGACCGGCAAGGTTTTCTTCGTCCAGGGGGGAGAGGTGCGCCTCATGACCCCGTGGGCCATGGGGGAAGGTATCGAGACGCCCCGCCGGTGGACCGTCGACGCCTTGGACGACGAACTGGGCAAGCTGGTCGGCTCGACCGGGGAGTACCGCGCCGACCTGAGCGACAGCTTCGGCGGCGGCCTCGGTCTCGACTGACTTGGCCGGCTGATTGGCTGTTTGGGCCATTCCTGAAACTGCCCACCGATAAGAATCGGGCTGCCGTACCATTGCTTCATAGGGTCTGGCTGGCGGCGATGTTGAGGCAGTGATCCCCAGCCGCTGCCGGCGCAGCCGCCCCAGACCCTCTTTTATTTGGTCCGTCCTACTCCGTCATCGCCTGGATTCGTTTGGCGATGGCAATGGCGGCCGGATCGGGGGCCACGGCCAGGGTCTGCAGCATGGTCAGCAACTTGGCCAGGTCGCCGTCGACCTTGATCTTGCCCGCCATGAACGCCTGCATCGCCACCTGCGGGTTGCCCTCCACCAGGATCGCCTTGGCGGTGGCGTAGTCGAGCGTGACGGTCACGTCGGGCTTTTCGAGGTGGCCGAGTTCGATGTCCGCCTCGCCGAGGGACGTGTCGAGGTGCGACTTGATGGTTCCCGATCCGAAGGGCACGTCGGTGACGACCTGGTTCATGCGGATGCCCTGGTCGGCGGCGGAATTCGGCTTCAGCTCGTGACGGATCTCGCGCGCCGCGGCCACCCATTCGTCGCTCAGGAACGCATGCTTCGCCACCCACGGCCTCCTCGTCGGTCGTACGGCAAACTAGCCCGCTCGGGGGGCGGCGGGCACCGGGCGGCACGGTCCGGCGCGGCCTGGACCCGCCTACCATGAGCGGCATGCCTGCGAGGATCTCACGGGCCGACGTGGCGCACGTCGCCCGATTGGCCCGGCTCGACCTGACCGACGACGAGTTGGAGCGGTTCACCGACCAACTCGGCGCGGTGCTCGAGCACGCTCGCGACGTCGAGGCGCTGGACACCGAAGGCGTTCCGCCGACCGCCCATCCGCTGCCGTTGCGCAACGTGCTGCGCGAGGACGTCGTCACCCCGAGCCTCGACCGCGACGAGGTGCTGGCCCAGGCGCCCGAGGCGGAGGCGGACCGGTTCAAGGTGCCGCGGATCCTGGGGGACGCATGAGCGGTCCCGCGGGTGGTCGCGGGCCGGCGGTCGAACTGGCCGCGGGCGTTCGGTCAGGGGAGCGGCGCGCCATCGATGCCCTGGAGGACTACCTGGTCGCCATCGCCGAGGGCGACGACCAGATCCACGCCTTCAACCACGTGATGGCGGAGTCGGCCCGGGCAGCGGCGGCCGCGGTCGACGAGGCGGTGGCGGCCGAGCGCGATCCCGGCCCCCTGGCCGGCGTCCCGGTGGCACTGAAGGACAACCTCTGCACTCGCGGCGTGCCGACCACGTGTAGCTCACGGATCCTCGACTCGTGGCTCCCGCCCTATGACGCCACCGTCGTGACCCGGCTGCGCCACGCCGGGGCGGTCATCGTGGGCAAGACCAACCTGGACGAGTTCGCCATGGGTTCCTCGACGGAGAACTCGGCGTTCGGCCCGACCCGCAACCCCCGCAACCTCGACCGGGTGCCGGGCGGGTCCTCGGGCGGGAGTGCCGCGGCGGTCGCCGCCGGGTTCGCGCCGCTGGCGTTGGGTTCCGACACCGGCGGCTCGATCCGCCAGCCGGCCGCACTGTGCGGGGTGGTCGGCGCCAAGCCCACCTACGGCCTGGTGTCTCGCTACGGGCTGGTGGCGTTTGCCAGCTCGCTCGATCAGATCGGTCCCTTCGGCGCCACGGTCGGTGACGCCGCGGCCCTGCTCGACGTCATCTCGGGCCACGACCACATGGATTCGACGTCGCTTCCCTCGGCCCCGCCGTCGGCCGCAGCCCGGCTTTCCGATGGCGTCGAAGGCCTCCGGGTCGGTGTCGTGACCGAGCTGACCGCGGCCGAGGGCATCGCAGCGGAAGTGGTGGCGCGGGTCCGCCAGGCGGCCGACGCCCTGGCAGCCGCGGGAGCCAAGGTCGAGGACGTGTCGGTCCCGGCCGCGGTGTACGGACTGTCGGCCTACTACCTGATCGCCCCGGCCGAGGCGTCGTCCAACCTGGCCCGCTACGACGGGGTCCGCTATGGCCTGCGGGTGCCGGGCGCCGACATCACCGAGATGTACGGCCAGACCCGGGCGGCGGGTTTCGGCGCCGAGGTCAAGCGGCGGATCATGCTCGGCACCTACGCCCTGTCGGCCGGCTACTACGACGCCTACTACGGCCAGGCGCAGCGGGTCAGGACGCTGATCATCCGCGACTTCGAGGCGGCCTACGAGACCTTCGACGTGCTCCTGTCGGCGACCACCCCGACGACGGCGTTCGAGATCGGGGCCAAGACGTCCGACCCGCTTTCGATGTACCTGTCGGACCTGTGCACCATCCCGTCCAACCTGGCCGGCCACCCCGCCATCACCGTCCCCTTCGGCACCGGCACCGACGGGATGCCCATCGGGGTCCAGGTCCTGGCCCCGGCGCTCGGCGAAACCGTCATGTTCCAGGTTGCCGCGGCCATCGAGGACGCGGCTCGGGCCCACGAGGAGGCGGTCCGATGAGCACCGAAGCTCCAGCCACCGACGCCCCCCTTTCCCCAGATCCTTCCGGGTGGGAGATGGTCATCGGGCTCGAGGTGCACTGCGAACTGCGCACCGCCACCAAGCTGTTCTGCGGGTGCCGCAACGAGTTCGGCTCGCCGGCCAACACCAACGTGTGCCCGGTGTGCCTCGGGTTGCCGGGCTCCTTGCCGGTCATCAACCAGATGGCGGTCGAGTACGCCATGCGCATCGGGCTGGCGCTGCACTGCCACGTCGAGCCGTCGATCTTCCACCGGAAGAACTACTTCTATCCCGACATGCCGAAGGACTACCAGGTCAGCCAGTACGACCAGCCCATCAACCTCGACGGCTGGCTCGACCTTCCCGGCGGGACGCGGATCGGCATCGAGCGGGCGCACATGGAAGAGGACACGGGGAAGACGACCCATGTCGGGGGCGGGGGCCGGATCCACGACGCCGGGTACTCGCTGGTCGACTACAACCGGGCGGGCGTGCCCCTGGTCGAGATCGTCAGCCGGCCCGACCTGCGCAGCTCGGCCGACGCCCGCTCGTATGTCGACGAGCTGCGTTCGGTACTCGTGGCCACCGGCGCATCCGATGGGAAAATGGAGGAGGGCTCGCTTCGAGTCGATGCCAACGTGTCGGTCCGGGCCGCAGGGAGCGCCGAGTTGGGTACGCGTTGCGAGATCAAGAACATGAACTCGTTGCGCAGCCTGGGACGGGCCATCGAGTACGAGGCGGCCCGCCAGATCGCCTTGCTGTCGGATGGCGGGCGGGTGGTGCAGGAGACCCGGCACTGGAACGAAGCCGAAGGCACGACTCGTTCGATGCGTTCCAAGGAAGAGGCGTTCGACTACCGGTACTTCCCCGAACCCGACCTGGTCCCGCTGGCGCCGTCCGCCTCGTGGGTGGCGGCGGTGGCGTATGCGTTGCCCCCGATGCCGGCGGAGCGCCGGGCACGGGTGGCCGCCGCAACCGGCCTCGACGGTGACAGCGACTCGGTGGTGACGGTGGTCCGGCTCGACCTCGACAGCTTCGTCATGGCGGCGGTGGACGTGGGCGCGGACGGGGCGCTGGCGGTACGGCGGTTGGCCAACGAGGTGGCGGCGCACCTGGACGGCGCACGTCCACTTGATCCCGATGCATTCTGCCGGCTGCTCCTGCTTGAGTCACAGGGCAAGCTCACGACGGCCCAGGCGCGGGAGGTGTTGCGCCGCCTGCTCTCGCAGGGGGGGAGCGACCCGGCCGCGGTGGCCGCGGCGTTGGGGTTCGAGGCCATGGGGGCCGGCGATCTGGGCGATGCGGTCGACGGTGTCATCGCCGCCAACCCGGCCGAATGGGCGCGGTTCGCGGCGGGCGAGGACAAGCTCCAGGGCTTCTTCATCGGCAAGGTCAAGGCGGCAACAGCGGGCAAGGCCGACCTCAAGGCGGTGTCCGCGCTTCTGCGGGAGCGCCGGGCCTAGGGCTCGGGTTTCGGCGCCGACCTGTAATCGGTGGCCGTCGGCCGCGGCGGCCAACGTAGGATTCGCCAATGGCGAGCGATATGAAGCCGCGCAGTCACGAGGTCACCGAC
>JAUTXN010000262.1 GCA_030838045.1 Acidimicrobiaceae bacterium | reverse complement strand
AGCCTCGGCTGGAATCGCACAAATCGTCCGTCACCATTTCGGCGCCGACGTCTACGCCGGTTCTCGGGGGTCCATGTAGCCTTGATGGGAACGGCTTCGACCCCCGCCCGGCCGACGACCGCCAGATTCGGGCCCAGCCGAATGCCCGGGCGGTGAATGGGCCGCCACCTGCACCGCCGCCCACCGGGACCCGCGCAACCAACCCCGCACCATCGACGCCGGCCACCCCGCCCAGAACCGCCGCACCGCCACCGCATCCACTCGGCGCCCAACGCCACATCAGGGAGACGGACCTGGAGGGTCCGCCTTCTCCCAGTTCACGCGAAGCCAGCAACCAGCGCCGCGTTTACTGCCGCTTCTACTTGCTGCCGCTTTCCGGCGTCGGGCGTGCCGAGCAGCTTGGCCGTGACGGCTGCCGAAAGTTGGTGCCCGGAATGAGGGCGTGGTTCCCGGCGTTGACCGCGACGAAAACTGTAGGTGCGGCAGTCCGATCGACGCCGCCCATCATGGTGATTGGACAACGCCCGTCCGAAGGCTCGGAGCGGCCCAACATCGCCCGCCAGGTGCATACGGATCAGGTACCGGTCGGACTACAACAGCCCCGAGGGGTCCCATTCTTGGAGTCGAGCGGTCAAGGCCTCGACCTCATGGGGAGACAGCCCGCTCGGCGACCGTGGGGAGAACTCGAGGATGACGGCCCAATCAGCGGTCGCCTCTGTCGGCGGCTGCGACCCCGAGGCACGACGCCACGAGGGCGCCGGACGTGACTACCGAGCCGCCCGCTCTTCGTTTCGCCAGCGACGGAGCCGGTTGTCGATCGAGACGAGCAGCCCATCCTGGGCCGAGGCGCCGATCATGTTGTCGTTGAACCGCTCGGCCCGTACGATCGCAGTGACCAGGCGGACGGCCTCCGCCACCGGTGCTGCCTCTAGTCCGTGGCCACCCGGGTAGCGAGCGATCCCGCCCCACTTTGCCCAGTCGAAATAGACGACCGGAGCGACCGCCTGCAGAGCGGCAACGAACGTCGTGAGGTGCTCCGAGTAAGTGACGTACGCGAATCCACCAGACGGCTCAAGCCAGGTGACGTGCTCCCCCTCGGCGTCGAATGCATCTCGCGCTCGAAGCAACTCGATCCAGAACGCCTCTGGCACAGCTTCGAGTTGCGCGACAATCAGGTCATCGTCGTTGCCCACCAAACTTTCAGCGTTGCCACCGCCGCCGTTATTCCCAGCCCAAATAGCTGTGTCCGCATGTGCCGCGACGAGGATGAATTACCAGAGAGCGAACGTGGTGCCGAGGTAGTTCCCCTGCCTTGTCACGTGGAATACCTTCCGGATCGCTGACTATCAGCTGCGCAGCGCCGTGACGAGCTCGGCGTGCTCCACGAATATTGCCTTGCCGTTGTCGGCGACCATTTCCACCAGGGAACGCTCCAGCGCCTGCTCGAGTTGGGCGAACTGGTCGGGTGGCAGCAATTCTGGCAGATAGGTCAGAAGAAGTGCCTCCTTGGCTTCGTCGACCGTAACGATCCTCGACACCGAAAACGACTCCACTGCAAGTGACGAGAACCCGGCTTCCTGTAGTAGGGGTGCAAGAACGTCGCGTTGCAAGGCTCGACCATCCTGCAGGGAAGGGACGTCTACTGGATGCAATGCGGTCACATCTCGCCAGGCGCCTCGAAGCGCGGCCCACAGTGTCTCGACGCCTTGTGGTGGCGAGGCAGGAAGAACAGCGGCCAGCAGTCCGCCCCGACGCAGGACCCTCGCTGTCTCCGCCAGGACGGCCTCGAGTGGTTGGAGCAGCATGAGCGCAAAGTGGCAGGACACGGTGCCGACGGCCCCGGTCGCGAAGGGGAGACGGACAGCGTCGGACCGCACCAGCGGGATCGAGCGTCCGAGACGCCGCCGGGCGGCGTCGAGTTCAGCAACATTCCAATCGACTCCGGCGCAGGAGGCTCGCGGTCGAAGGAGTTCAAGGAGGTGACCATCCCCGCACGCGATGTCGAGAATCGGTTCGCCGCCTCGGCCGATCGCGTCGGCGAGGACCCGATACGAGCTGCGACCAGCTTGGTCCGACATGGCACCCAGCACGATCGAAGTCGCTCCGGGGTGGCGGTCATGCCATTCTTGGAGATACCTCCCGGCCGGCCTGCCGTCCATCACCTCATAATGTCATCCTTCCACGATGGCCGCCCGCTGCGGTGTGCGTCAGCGAGCGATGTTGCTGGCGCCCTCGCCGTGCCTCGCGCCGAAGTTGCTTCGGTATCTTGACCCCCAAGGCCGAAGCCAAATGGGAAAGGGCCTCCTCGGTCGAGCACAGGTCCGGCGGGGGACTCAGGCTCGGCGCCAGCAGGGGAGAGGATTGGTGGTCACGTCGGTGAAAGAGCTGCATGTAACGTGTCTACGACGAAGCTAAACACCCTGGTGGGGTAGGTCGAGCACAGGCTTGGTGGACTCCAGTTCCGCCCTTGAGTGGACGGGCAGAGGGTAGTGTTCGAGATGGCGCTGGACGAAGAGGCTCTTGCACCGCCCTTTTTGGAAACTGCCGGGTTGGTGCTCCGCCGGTTCACCGAGGCCGACGTCGATCTCCTCATCGAGCTCGACAGCGACCCAGATGTCATGCGATTCATCACCGGGGGGACGCCGACATCTAGGGAAGAGATCGAGAACGAGGTACTCCCCGCGTTCATCAGCTACTACGAACGTTTCGACGGCTACGGGTTCTGGGCGGCGATCGAGAGAGAGACCGGCGGTTTCATTGGATGGTTCCATCTCCGTCCCGACCCAACAACGACGAGCGAGGATCCTGAGCTCGGTTACCGACTTCGGTCGGCGGCATGGGGCAAGGGCTACGCGACCGAGGGAGCTCGGGCCCTCATCGACAAAGCGTTCCGCGAACTGGGAGCCAACCGGGTGGTAGCCAGCACCATGGCAGTCAACATTGCGTCGCGACGCGTCATGGAGAAGGCGGGGCTCAGGTTCGTAAAGGTCTACTACCCGGAGTGGCTCCTCAGCATCGACGGCGGAGCCGACGGTGGCGTCGAGTACGCCGTTGACAAGGCCGATTGGGATGCCGTCCGAACCACCGATAGAAACACCACCGAGACTGACGTCCAATAGTACTCAGCGTCGCATTCCGGGCGCAGTCGCTACTTCGCACTCTAACGGTGCCGAAGTAGGCGGTCCGAGTCCGCTCGGTCACTTCTGTCGTCACCTGAAATTGTGTCACGAATCGTGGTGCAGTCGTTGACGTGACTGAAGCGAACCACGATGCTGCGCCGTTTCGGGTCCGTCCCCACGGTTCCGATGTGGACCCCCTTTCGGTGTCGACTGTCCCCGACCCTGCGGCGTAGAACAGCGCTTGACCCTAATCATCTAGATAACTAGTGTGATGTTATGATCCAGCTTCGGCTCGACACGAAGTCCGGCGTGCCGCCCTATCTCCAACTCGTGCAACAGGTGACGCACGCGCTTCGAATGGGGATCCTCGAGATCGGGGATCAACTTCCCACGGTCAAGGAAGTGGCCGCGGCCCTGGCAGTCAACCCGAACACCGTGCTGAAGGCGTACCGCGAACTCGAATACACAGGGTTCGTGGAGGGACGCCCTGGAGTTGGCACGTTCGTCACGCGGCTCCCTCCCGGGCCTCCACCCAACGCGCACCTCACCTTGGCTCGCAGCCTGAGCCGCTGGCTCGACAAGGCGAGGTCGGTCGGTCTCGATGACCAAGCGATCGAGGCGCTCGTCCGGTCCGCGCTGCAGGCACACGGCGGCCTCGGAGAGGGCGCCGCGTGAGCCCCGAGCTGGCGGTCGAGACGCGGGGTCTGACCAAGCAGTACCGCACGAAGACGGCACTTCTGGACTGCACGATCAGCGTGCCGACCGGTCGCATTTCCGCGCTCGTCGGTGCCAACGGCGCTGGCAAGTCGACCCTCCTACAAATCCTGACTGGTCTGCGGTCTGCCAGCCGGGGCGAAGCATTCGTGCTCGGAAGGGGACCGGAGCAGAACGCCGCCTTCCTCGCGGACGTCGGGTTCCTGGCACAGGAGATCGCGATGTACAAGCGGTTCAGCGCGGAGGACCACATCGGAATCGGCTCGCACCTCAATCCGCGCTGGGACTCGGAGGCGACAAGAACGCGTCTTCAGGCGCTCGACATCCCTCTGGATCAGGCCGTAGGCACTCTGTCCGGAGGTCAACGAGCGCAGGTCGCGCTCGCGCTCGCTTTGGCGAAGCGGCCACGCCTGCTCCTGCTCGACGAGCCCGTGGCGGCACTCGATCCCCTGGCGCGCCGCCAGTTCCTGGCGTCACTCGCCGAAGCCGTCGCCGACGGCGGCCTTACTGTGCTGCTCTCGTCGCACCTGGTGACCGACCTGGAGCGCGTCTGCGATCACGTCGTCCTTCTTGCGTCGGCACAGCCGCAGCTATGCGGTGACATCGACGACATTCTCAGCGAGCACCGGATCCTCACCGGTCCGTATCGCGATACCACCGCTCTGGAGCGCGACCACGTCGTCGTCGAGAACAAGAGCACGGACCGGCAGACAACGTTGGTGGTGCGCATACGCGGCCCGCTCGTCGATCCGAGCTGGGACGCTCACACCATCGGGCTCGAAGACCTGATCCTCGCCTATATGGGCAACACGTCGAACCTCTCAGAGCGCGGGCTGCACGCGATCGGAGCCAAGCAATGTCCTGGCTGATATGGCGCCAACACCGCAACCAAGCGGCCGTCGCTGGGATCGCGCTCGGCGCGCTCGCCGTGATCTTGGCGATCACGGGCGTGCACATGGCATCGACTTACCATGCCGCACTGCGAACTTGCGGCGCCACTGGAACGTGCGACTCCGTCGGCGACGGGCTCTTCAACGGCGACGGCGCCATCATTGACCTGGTCAACTTCACAGTGGTAGTGCCCCTGATCCTCGGACTGTTCTGGGGCGCGCCCCTGCTCGCCCGCGAGATCGAAGAGGGGACGCACACGCTGATCTGGACGCAGTCCGTCACACGGCGACGCTGGCTGGCCAGCAAGACGGTCGTGCTCTTATGTGCCACGGCGCTCATCGGCGGGGTGCTCGCGCTCGCGGTCACGTGGTGGTCAAGAACATTGGATCTCAGCCAGCACAACCGTTTCGACAAGTTCGACGTGCAGGGCATCGTCCCAGTTGCCTACGCGATCTTCGGTGCTGCCTTGGGCCTTGCGGCAGGCATCGTCATCCGTCGCACTCTCTCGGCACTTGCGGCCACCCTTGCGATCATGGTCGGACTGCGCATCGTGATCGCGAACTACTTACGTCCGCACTACATGACGCCGATGACCAAACTCACCTCGATCGCGGCCTCGAACACAGGGCTCAGCGGATCGAACCTGGCGCTGCACTCCCAGATGGTCACCGGTACCGGCGCGAATATCTCGAACAACGATCTCCTGTCGGCGCTACCGGGCGCCTGCAGCCGCTATCTCGGGACCACTCGTGCTCAAGTGTTCTCCTGCCTCGGATCGCAAGGATGGCAAGAGAAAATCATCTACCAACCGGCGAACCGTTTCTGGGCCTTCCAGGTGATCGAGTCGGGCATCTTCCTAACGCTCGCAGCGGCGCTCGTCGTCATCGCGTTCAGGTGCATCCGCCGCGACGCGTAGCAACCGACGACAGGCAGTTGATACTTGAGGGAGTCCGCAGCAACTGCCGAGGCGTAGGACACGCCCGGGGTGTTCGCGGAGGTTGAAACAGTTGGTTGACGATGCCTACCGTGAGCGTCGACACGGACACAAAACGACATTCACCGGTCGTCTCCATAGTTCGAAGGATTCGGGGCCGCCCAGCGCGTAGAGGGCATACGAGGCTGCGACCGTTGGCCAGGAGACGGCCCCCTTTTCCCAGCCCCTCCAAGTCATGGAAGACTCGGGATCTTCGGTGCGACCGTGTTAGAAGGGATTTCTCCTTGCATGTACAGCTGACGCCAAACCAGGAGAAAGAACGACCAGGTTTCGGAGCCAAGAGTGTTGCACATGCGCAAGTAAATTTTTCGTCGCAGATTTCCCCAGCGGCAGTGACGAATTCCGCCTCGCTGGATCACCGCTCCTAAATCGCCAGCCAAAAAAGCACAAATTAGGTGCCACGGTCCTGCCTGAGAGATATCCTCAGGCCCGACAGCACCGAGTCAATGACCGGCGCGTGAGGGGGTAGCACCGTGGGGCAGCCTGGGCATTGTGGCCGAGCAACGGGGCGAGCGGAACGGTCATATT
>JAUTXN010000196.1 GCA_030838045.1 Acidimicrobiaceae bacterium | reverse complement strand
GCCTCGGCCTTGAGCTGGGCCAGCCGGTCCTCCGACTCCAGGATCTCCCCGATGCGCTCCAGATCGAAGCCCATCACGCTGCGCAGCTCCATGATGCGCCGCAATCGGGCGGCGTCGGCGTCGGTGTAGCGGCGGCTGCCACCGGGGCTGTGCCCCGGGTCGAGCAGGCCCAGCTCCTGGTAGTAGCGCAGCGTCCGGGTGGTGACGCCCGCCGCCGCCGCCAGCTCGCCGATGCTGTGTCGGGCGCCCGGGGCCGCGCCGGCGCCGACACCCTCGAGACGGGCGGGATCGCCGGAGGCCGCCGCATCCCGTTCGGGCTCCGATGTCGGGAGTGTCACGCCGGTACCCACTGCTCCGGTTCGGGCGCCTGGCCGGGGTCGGCGTCGTTGGCCGCGGGGGCGCCGAACGCCCCGACCGGTGCCGGCGTGTTGGTCCCATCGGCGGAGCCAGCCGGTACGCCGGCCGCGCCGGAGTCGGCCCCGCCGCCGCTCTCGTCGTGGACGTACTTGGCGCCGCGCATCCACGACGCCCAACCTGCGATCAGCGACATCACCAGCGACGCGATCAGCGTGATCCGCAAGCCCTTCATGAACGGGCCCGAGATCAGGTTGGGGAAGAACTTCTTGCCCGTGATGGTGGCCCACTGGGCCGGCGTGACGTGCGCCGCCGACGCACTCCCGAGCAGCTTCTCCATGGGGTTGTAGCCGAGGAAGGCGCTGAACAGGCTGCCGACGGGCGGCAGATTGGCCACCTTGGCTGCCGTCGCGGGCGCCACGCCGTTCGCCTGGAGATTGGTCGACATCGAGTGCGGCAGCGACGCGGCCAGACCGAGGACCATCAGCGAGAAGAACAGCCCGATCGACAGCACCATGCCGGCGTTCATGAACGTGGCCCGCATCCCCGAACCGACGCCGCGCTGGCGGGCCGGGAGGCTGTTCATGATGCCCGTCGTGTTGGGGGCGGCGAAGAGGCCCATCCCGATGCCGTTGAGCAGCAGCAGCGAGCCGAAGATCGGGAAGCTGAAGTTGGCCGGCAGGAACGACAGCAGTAGGAATGACAGCGCCGCGACCAGCATCCCGCCGGTGGCGAAGGGACGAGCGCCGTGGCGGTCCGACAACCAGCCCGACACCGGCCCGGCCACGAGGAAGCCGAAGGTGAGCGGGAGCATGTAGATCCCGGCCCACAGCGGGGTGTTCTCGAAGCTGTAGCCGTGCAATGGCAGCCAGATCCCCTGCAGCCAGATGATCAGCATGAACTGCAGGCCACCCCGACCGATCGACGACAGCAGGCTGGCCATGTTGCCGGTCCAGAACGCCCGGATCTTGAACAGGTCCAGGTTGAACATGGGGTCGGGCACCTTCGTCTCGATCCAGCCGAACACCGCCAGGACGGACAGACCCCCGAGCAGCTCGAAGAGGACCCACGGCCCGGTCCAACCCATGTTGTGGTGCCCGTGGGGCAGCAGGCCGTAAGTCAGGCCGATGAGGATCATGACCAGGCCGACCCCGAAGGTCAGGTTGCCCCACCAGTCGATGTGCGCCTTGGTGGTCATGCCGACCTCACGGAGCTTGAGGTAGGCCCAGACGGTCCCGAACAACCCGATGGGCACGTTGATCCAGAACACCGCCCGCCAGTCGACGGCGGCCAGGATGCCACCGGCCACGAGGCCGATGAACGATCCCGCGATGGCTGCGACCATGTTGATCCCCATCGCCATGCCCCGTTCGGTCGCCGGGAAGGCGTCGGTCAGGATGGCAGTGGAGTTGGCCATGAGCAACGCCCCGCCGATGCCCTGGACCACCCGCCAACCGATCAGCCACAGCGCCCCTTTGGCTCCGGTGAAAGGACACAGCGACAGCGCCAGCGACGCCCCACTGAAGACGGCGAAGCCGGAGTTGTACATCCGCACCCGGCCGAAGATGTCACCGAGACGGCCGAAGGTGACCACGAGGACCGCCGTGACGACCAGGTAGCCCATGAGCATCCACAGCAGGTAGCCGATGTTGGCCGGCTGCAACGGGTCGAGATGGATGCCTCGGAAGATGGCGGGCAGCGAGATCAGGACGATCGAGGAGTCCAGCGCCGCCATGAAGATCCCGAGCGTGGTGTTGGACAGAGCCGTCCACTTGTAGCGATCAGGAAGGCTGTCCGACCCGGCGGCTGGGCTTGCCGCACCCGCACCATTGGTTTGAACCGTCACACGACCTCCCTTTTCCGACCGGAACGGTCGCTACTCTAATGTCGTACCTTGACGTTAACGTCAATTATTGGAGCCGAATGTGGCGTCCTCGGGTGACCCCGGCGCTCGCGGGTACCCTTGGCCCGTCATGTTCGAGCGTTTTGCCGAGGAGGCCCGACGGGCGACCGCGCTGGCATCGCAGTCGGCGAGGGAGCTCGGGCACGACTTCATCGGCACTGAGCACTTGCTCCTCGGCCTGCTGGCCACGGGGGAAGGAACCGCCTTCTCGGTGCTCACCGAGCTCGAAGTGACACTCGACGACGCCCGGCGGAAGGTCACCGAGCGAGTCCATGCTTACGGGAGCGAGAGCGTGGAGAGCCCCCCGTTCACGCCCTTGGCCAAGAAATCGCTCGAGCGAGCGCTGCGTGAAGCGCTCCAACTCGATGCCAAGGTGATCGGCTCCGAACACCTGCTCCTCGGCCTGATCGCCGTACCCGACGGTGGCGGGGCCCGCATCCTCGGCGAGCTGGCCGGCAGCTTGGACCAGGTGCGCCAGGCGGTGCTCGATCGCATCGGCCCCCGACCGCCGACGGGTCCGCCCGTCGAGCAGACCAAGGCAGTGGTCACGGGGCGCACCCTGCGCCGCTGGGCGGCCCAGGGCCGCACCGTCTTCCGCCCCCCTGAGAGCAGCGAGAGCAGCGAGAGCAGCGAGAGCAGCGAGGGCAGCGACGAGTCGGAACAGTCGGAACATGGACCGTCAGGTCCGGGCCCTCGCTGCCCGAGCTGCCAGTCCCCTCTGGAGACACAGGCGAAGTACCGCCGGCTCAGCGTGGCGCCGGGCCCGGAAGACCCGCCCAGCACCGAAGGCCCTTCCGACGCCGTCACCGTGACCTTCGTGTACTGCGGGAACTGCGGCGTGTCCCTCGGGACCATCTGAGGTGCCTCGGGAAGCAAACCGCGGCCCCGGGCGTTCATCGTGATTACATGATTTCAATTGCTAGCTGCGAACAGGGGCGTGAGTGAATTACCGGCGTTCTGGCCGCATCGATCCTGAGGAACTGAAGAAGGCGTCCATCGACCGCGCCTCGCTCCGGCGCGTCTGGCGTTTCCTTTCCCCGTACAAGCTGCTCCTCGGGCTCTACCTGCTGGCCATCATCGCCTCGACGGCCATCGCGGCCGTGCCCCCGCTGCTCGTCAGGAACCTGATCGACACCGCCATCCCCTACGCCCAGAGCCACCACAGCCTGGGCCAGATCAACGTGCTGGCAGCCGCCTTGGTCGGCTTCGCGTTGGCGTCGACCGCGGTCAGCCTGGTCAATCGATGGTTCGCCTCCCGGATCGGCGAGGGCCTCATCTTCGATCTGCGCACCGCCCTGTTCGACCACGTGCAGCGCATGCCCATCGCCTTCTTCACGCGGACCCAGACGGGGTCGCTCATGAGCCGCCTGACGAGCGATGTCCTCGATGCCCAAAACGCGGTGGGCACCGTCGCCAGCGTCCTGTCCGACATCTTCACCCTGGTCACCACGTTGTCGGTCATGTGGTATCTCAACTGGCAGATCACGGCCCTGTCGCTGCTGGTCCTGCCGGGATTCCTGGTGCTCGACCGGTTGCTGTCGAAGCGGATAACGGCGCTCTCTCGGCGGCGCATGAAGCTCAACGCCGAGATGAGCACGACCATGAACGAGCGATTCAACGTCTCGGGGGCGTTGCTGGTGAAGCTGTTCGGCCGGCCCGATCACGAGCAGCGGGAGTTCGCCCGCCGAGCCGCCGCGGTCCGCGACACTGGCATCCAGTCGGCCCTGCTGGGCCGGATCCTCTACGCCGCTTTGGCCATGGTGGGGGCGGTCGGAACGGCGGCGGTGTACTGGCTGGGGGCCCGCTACGTGGTCAACGGCACGCTGACGATCGGCGTGGTGGTGGCGATGGCCGGCTACGTCACCCGGTTGTACCAGCCCCTCACCGACCTCGCCTCCACCCGGGTCGACGTGCTGACCGCCATGGTGTCCTTCGACCGAGTCTTCGAGGTGCTCGACGCCCCCCGGATCATCGAGGACAAGCCGGGCGCCGTGGCCCTTCCCGACCCTCTGCAGGGGCGGATCGACGTCGAGAACGTGACGTTCCGCTACCCCGCGGCGGCGGACGTGTCGATCGCGTCGCTCGAAGCGGAGGGCTCCAAGCTGTCACCCGACCCGTCGGCGCAGGTGCTGAGAGGCCTCTCTTTCGTGGCCGAACCTGGGACCATGACCGCCCTCGTCGGGCCGTCGGGGGCGGGCAAGACCACGCTGTCGGCGCTGCTCTCGCGTCTGTACGACGTGACCACCGGGTCGATTTCGATCGACGGCCACGACGTGCGCGACGTCACGCTCGCCAGCCTCACCGAGGCCATCGGGGTGGTGTCGCAAGACGCCCACCTGTTCCACGACAGCATCGGCGCCAACCTGCGCTACGCCCGCCCCGAGGCGACCGACGAGGAGTTGCACCAGGCGTGCCAGCGGGCCCGGATCCACGACGTGATCGCCGCCCTCCCGGAGGGCTACGACACCATTGTGGGTGAGCGCGGCTACCGGCTTTCTGGTGGGGAAAAGCAACGCCTGGCGATTGCCCGGGTCTTGCTGAAGGATCCGGCCATCGTGATATTGGACGAGGCCACCGCCCATTTGGACTCGGAAACGGAACTCCTGATTCAGCAGGCGCTGGGCGTTGCCCTGGCCGGGCGCACGTCGGTCGTGATCGCCCACCGCCTGTCGACCATCGTCGCCGCCGACCAGATCCTGGTCATCAACGACGGGCGGATCGTCGAGCGGGGCCGGCACGACCAGCTGATCGGCGAGGGTGGGTTGTATTCCGAGCTGTACGAGACCCAATACGCCCGCGGCATCGCCCCTTCACCGTCGCCCGGTCGGGCGTCGCCGGCCGGGGGCTCGGTGGCCGACGCGGTCGTCGCCCTGCCGTAGCGCACTGCGTTCCGTCGTTGCTCGGCGCGAGGGCGATGCCCCTCGACGCCCCTAAGGCGTGACCACTACCTGCCCGTCCATGTTGCTGTGGATGGTGCAGCGATAGGCGTAGGTGCCCGGCGCCGCGAACGTGTGGGTGTAATACCCGCTGGTCCGGTCGGGGCTGCGCCAATCGGTACCCACCACGTTGTGGGGAATGGTCCCGTCGTCGAACTTCCACGCCACCGTCTGACCCGGGTGAATGGTCACCGACTTCGGGTTGAAGGCGATGTTGCGCACGTCGACGGTCTGCGCCACGTTGGCCGGAGGCGCCTCGGACTTCGCGGCCGGCGAGCTGGCCCCGCAGGCGGCCAAGGCGGCGAGTGCGACCACCATGAAGGCGGCTCTGCCGGCTTTCATCCCCAGCGGTCGAGTACGTCGAGCAGTTCCGGCAGCGGTCCGATCACGGCGTCGGGCTCGACGTCGTAGCCCGGAACCCCACCGTGGGGTCGCAATACGCCACGAAGGCCGGCCTGCTGGGCACCGAACACGTCGTCGTACGCCCGGTCACCCACCATTACCGCGTTGCCGGCATCGGCGACTCCCAAGGCGTCCAGGGTCGCCCGGAACGCACTGGCATGGGGCTTGCTGTACGTGAGCTCGCTGGTATAGAGCCGGGCGTCGATGTAGTCGACCAGCCCGTCGCGTGCCAGAAAGTGCTCGTGGAACTCCCGGGGCCAGTGGGTGTTGGACAACAGCCCGACCTGGAGCCCCCGTTCCTTCAGCCGGGCCAGCACCGAGGCGGCGGCCGGGTCGTGACGGATATGCGGGGTCCAGGCATCGAGATGGCCCTGGGTCGCCTCCTCGATGACCGCGGCGGCCACATCGAGATGCAACGCCTCTGACGCCTGGGCCAGTAGTTGGGCCAGGGTGAAACTTCGCTGGTCGACCGGGATACCGGCCCAGGCGTCAGCCTCCACCTCGACCAGGCGTTTGCAGATTTCGTCCTCCCGGGTGGGATCGGTGCCCGACGCCAGGTGCTTGGCCGCCATGCGCCACATGTCGACCATGTCGACATCGGTGTAGACCGAGAGGGTGCCGCCCCAATCGAAGATCACGGCTTCGATCATGCGTGCTCCGATCGGTTGGTCGCCGTACCGTCGGTTCCTGTCGTTCTGGTGTCGAGCCACCGGCGGAAGCCGGCCGCGTTGGAATGAATCCCGTTCAGTGTCTCCAACTTCTCCCGTTCGGCCGGATCGGTGCCGCTCAGATCTGCGGAGAAGGCCGCCTCCAGCGCCTCGGCGATGTCACGACCGTCCTGCCAGGCCGCCTCGGCCACCTCGGCCCACTGGCGCAAGATGTCCTCCGCCTCCTCGAGCATCGGCATCGGATCGGGAAGGAGGCCATAGTGCGCCAGTGCCACGCCGGCGGGCTGGATCTCCCGGAACCGCCGCAGCGAGTTGATGGCGAGGTCGAGGTCGAAATCGGGCGGAGGGGTGGCGGGGCGGATGACTCCGGCGCCCGGGAGCCGGACACCGACGGCATCACCGGCGAAGAGGAGTCCGCTTTCGGTGTCGTGCAGCGCCAAGTGATGCTTGGCGTGGCCGGGAGAATCGACCGTCACCAGTTTCCGGTTGGGCCCGACCTCGATCGTGTCGCCGTCGTCCAGCACCCGGATGCGCTCGGCCGGGGTGGGATCGAGGCGGCCATAGAGGCTGTCGAGCAGCGGGCCGTACACCCGCGCCGCGGAATCGACGAGCCGGGAAGGGTCCACCAGATGACGAGCCCCCTTGGGGTGGACGTAGATGGTCGCCTTGGGGAAGGCCCGAGCGACGTCACCGACGCCCCCCGCGTGATCGAGATGAATGTGGGTTATCGCGATCCCCGCCAGATCGTCGGCGGCCACGCCGTGGGCTTCGAGGGCGCTGAGCAGGGCAGGCACCGACGACTGGCTCCCTGTTTCGACCAGCACCGGTGCGGGTCCCTCGATGAGATAGCCCGCCGTGACCTCCTCCCATCCACCTAGCAGGGTGTCGATCTGGAGCACCCCGGGGGAGATGTATTGCGGCATAGGGTTTCGACCCTACTGGCCTGTGGGACGCTGACTGCATGGCCCCACCTGCCGGATTCGACACCAGCCGGGTGTCGCCGACTGACGCCGTTGTCACCTTGCGGTCGCTGCCCCGCCGCTTCACCGAAGCCTTCAACCGAGCCGGAGGGGCAGGCACCGCCGGGCGCGACGAGGTCCTCGCCCGCCGGCCGGCCGGAGGCGGGCTCTCCCCGGTGGCGCACGCCGCCTGGACGGCGACGGCGCTCGACGAGGTCGCCTCGGCGTTTCGCAGGGTCCAGGAGGCCACCAATCCGCTGATCGAGCTTCCAACGGTGGATCCTCCGAGCCCCGTGGTGGGCGCCGGCGACACGCCCGCGTCGGTGTTGGCCCGCCTCGGCGCCAGCGCCCGCTCGGTCGCGGACACGTTGGCCGCGGTGCACGGCGAGGACTGGTTGCGGACCGGGCAGGCGCCCTCGGGCCCGGTTTCCGCCCTCGACATTGCCCGCCACGGGGTGCGGATAGGGATCGAGCATCTCCGGGCGGCCGAACGGGCGATCCGCGCCGATGACAGCTAGTTCGAGCATCGCGACCACTTCTCGGGGCCGGTCCGAAAGGTTTCCGTTACCCGGGGAGAGGGAACCTTCTTGGTGTTAGGCGGGACCTGGAACACAAGGAAGTCGAGCATGCGAGACGGCCAAAAAGTGGAGACCAGGCGGGATCGGAAGGCGCTGGCCAGCCACGCGGGAATGGGACGAGTGTCCGTCATCAGCGTGCTGGCCGGTGCCTTGTGCGGTCTGGCCACCCTCGAAATCCTGCTGGCGATCGCCGGCGCCATCGGCGTGGGACTCAACGGCGGCACGAGCTTCGCCGCCATGGGCGAGCGGGAGTTCAAGTCGATCACGGGGGTGGTGCTCGTCGTCGCCCTGTTCTGCTCGTTCATGCTCGGTGGCTATGTGAGCGGGCGGATGTCGAGGCGCAGCGGCGCGACCCACGGCCTCCTCGCCGGGTTTACCGGCGTTGTCCTGGGCGTGTTGGCGGTCGCCTCGGTGATCCGTACCGGAGCCGACAACGGACTGGCCCGTGTGGCGCACCACATTCAGGTCGTCGACACGTGGGCGCAATGGCGCACCTTCGGCCTGATCGCGGCCTTGGTGGCCGCCGTCGCCATGGTGCTCGGTGGCCTCACCGGCGGCGTCGAAGGCGAGCGGTGGCACGGCAAGCTGTTGTCCCGCGCCGTCGATCCGTCCTATGGACCCGAAGCGCAGGAGCAGGCCGCGGCCCGCAAGAGCCTCAACGAAGCGGAGGCGGCCCGTCTTGCCGCGGCCAACCGCGTCGGTCGGGTGACGGGCGCCGCCAAGTCCACCGCGGCGACTCCGCGGTCGACGCCAGTAGCCGGGGGGACGACGCGACTGCCCTCTCGCTCTACGGCCACGAGGACCGACCAGGAACGCGTGGACGAGACCCGGGTGGCGTCTGTCGACCCGAAGTTGGCGGATTCCGGGCGCCTCGATTCCGAAACGGATCCGGGAACGCGGAGCCGCAAGCCTCGTCATCTTCTCGGGCGCCGCTAGACCTCCGGGTCGACGGGCGCGCTAGGCCAGCGAGACCAGTTCGAGCAGGTCGTCGCTCCAGGCGTCGACCGTCCCGTCGGGCATGACCAGCACCTCGTCGGGGTCGAGTTCGGCCACGAACGCACTGTCGTGGCTCACCACGACCATGGCGCCCGGCCACGCCGCCAAGGCCTGGCCGATGGCTTCCCGTGACGGCGGGTCCAAGTTGTTGGTCGGCTCGTCGAGCAGCAAGAGGTTGTGGCGCCCCGCCACCAGCTGGGCCAGCGCCAGCTTGGTCTTTTCCCCGCCCGACAGAGTCGAGGCGTCCTGGAACGCCATCTCGCCGGTCAGGCCGAACATGCCCAGAAGGCCCCGCATCACCATCTCGGGCATCGGTACGTCCGCCGATCCCCGCATGTGGTCGAGGACCGTGACGCCCGCCCGTATCCCCTCGTGTTCCTGGGCGTAGTAGCCAAGGGACACGTCGAGGCCGAGGCGGACCGTGCCCGCCGATGCCTCTGATTGGCCCGCCAGGATGCGCAACAGGCTGGTCTTGCCGGCACCGTTCAGGCCCAGGACGAGCAGCCGGCGGCCGCGTTCGACGGCGAAGTCGACACCCTCGAATACCGGTGGGCCACCGTACGCCTTGGCCAGGTCATTCACCTCCAGCACCAAACGCCCGGAATGGGGCGGCTCAGGCAACCGCACCTTGTACTTGCGCTCCTTGGCCGGCCCGGTGACCGCTTCCGACTGCAGCCGGCTGACGCGGCGGTCGAGGGACTTGGCGACCCGAGCCCGCTTGGCGGTCTGGTGACGCATGGCATCGGCCAGCGAGCCCAATCGCTGGATTTCGGCCTTCTGGCGCTCGGCCAGGCGAGCCGTCCGTTCCTCGTCGGCCGCCCGGGCCTTGCGGTACTGGGAGTACGTGCCCTTGTACTCGACCATGTCGCCCTCGTCGATGTGCAACACCCGGGTGATGGCGGCGTCGAGCAGGTGCAGGTCGTGGCTCACGACCAGCAACGCGCCGCGGTAGGTGCGCAGGAAACCCATCAGCCAGTTCTTGGCGTCGCTGTCGAGGTGGTTGGTGGGTTCGTCCAGAAGGAGCACATCGCTCCCGGCGAACAGGATCCGGGCCAGTTCGATCCGGCGGCGCTCGCCCCCTGAAAGGACGGTGATGGGCAGGTCCACCCGGTCGGGCGACAGGCCCAACCCATGGGCCAGCCGGCGGACATCGGACTCTGCGGCGTACCCGCCGTCGGAGCGGAAGGACTCCTCGGCTCTGGCGAAGCGGGAGACGTTGCGCTCCGACGGGTCCTCCTCGACCGCCAGGCGAAGCTTTTCGAGGCGGCGAGCGGCTTCGTCCAGGCCCCGGCCGGAGAGCACGTGGCACAGCCCGGTGGCATCGATACCGGAACCCCGCGGCCGCGGGTCCTGGGGCAGGTACCCCAGTGCGCCGGGGTGGACGCAGGTCCCGGCGGCGGGGGGAGCCTCTCCCGCCAGGACCTTCAGGAGGCTGGTCTTTCCTGTGCCGTTGCGCCCGACCAAGCCCACCTTTTCACCGGCGCGCACGGTGAACGACGCCTCGACCAACGTGAGCCGTCCTCCAACTTCCACGCTCAGATTGCGGGCCTGGAGCACACCACCATGATGACGGCTTGGCGGGGGTACCAGCGAACGGATTCCTTTAGCCTCATTCGGCGTGGCCCGGCCCGCTCACAACGCCCCGAGACACGACCGCGACGCCGGGGGCGACGAAGGGTTGCTGGCCGCCAAGGCGGCGCTGCGAGAAGAGGTGTGGGAGGCCTTGGGCGAGGCCGGAATCACCCGCTTTCCCGGTCCCTACGGGCGCATCCCCAACTTCACCGGCGCCGAGGCCGCCGCCCGCCGCCTGGCGGCGACCGACGAGTGGCAGGCGGCGTCAACGGTCAAGGCCAACCCCGACTCACCGCAGTGGCCGGTGCGCCAGCGGGCTTTGGAGGATGGCAAGACGGTGTACATGGCGGTACCCCGGCTGGCCGAGGCGCGCCCTTTTTTCCTCCTCGACCCGGCTCTGTTGGCCGATTCACCTCGCGCCGCCTCGTCGATCAAAGGGGCGGCCCGATCGGCCCAGACCGTCGACCTCGACCGACTCGACCCAGTCGACCTGGTGGTGGCGGGCTCGGTTGCCGTCACGGAGGACGGCGCCCGGTTGGGTAAAGGAGGCGGGTTCAGCGACCTCGAGTTCGCGGTCGCCTCGGCCGCGGGACTGATCGGTCCCGACACCGTCGTCGTCACGACGGTGCACGAACGCCAGGTACTGTCCGCGGGCCGGATCCCGACGACGACCCACGACACGTGGGTCGACATCATCGTCACGCCGGAACGGGTCCTTCGGGCACCCCGCCATCGTCGTTCCGAAGTCGGGATCCGCTGGGACGAGTTGACCGAGGAGAAGATCCTCGCCATCCCGCTGCTCGCCCGACTGCGGGCGGCCCAATAACTCCGGAGTACACGAGCCCGGGAGCACCAACGGCGGCGGAGTCCAAACCGCTGTGTACACGACGGTTTGTACTCCGGCCCACCCGGCCCACCCGAAACCCGAAAGGACGCGCCGAGCGGACGAGTCCGTCAGCCCGCCTGGTCGTCGGGGCCTTCGCTGCCTTCGCTGCCCTCGTTCTCGGGCTGATGGGCGCTCGGGTGCTCGGCTCGTTCGCCCCGCCGCCGGCCCTGCGCCTCGGCGCGCGAGGTGATGTCCCGAATGGGACGCCCGACCCGGCGCGCCACCCTCGCCACGTCGTCGTACTCCGCCTTGACCCGTCCCGGACTCACCTTGACCCGGACAGGAAAGCCGTCGACCTCGACCTCCTCGATCTGGCGCCGGGCCAGCCAGCGGGTCAGGGTCTGGCCCCGCACCCCGAGCGACCCCGTCTCCGCCATCAGGACCTTCACGATCTGATCGGCCAGGGCAGGGTCGCACAGGGCACTGACAACGTGCGCCGGGCGACCCTTCTTCATGATCATCGGAGTGATCCAGGCGTCCTGCGCGCCGGCGCCCAGCAGCTCCAGGACGGTGTGGGCCAGTACCTCGCCGGTGGCGTCGTCGAGATTGGCTTCCAACAGGACCGCCGGCTGTCCGGTACTGACCAGTGACTCGATCGCCGCCCCCTCGGCGAGGGTCGCCTGACCAATCACGACCTGGGTGGCGTTGGGCAACCCGTCGAGGTCCCGGCTGCCCGCGCCGAAGCCGCTCACCTGGATCCGCATCGGGGGCATGGGACCCCAGCCCACGGCCAGGGCGGCGAGGAGCGCGGCACCGGTAGGCGTGGTCAGTTCGACCTGCAGGTCCCGGCCGTAGGTCGGCGCCCCCCGCAGCAGTTCGACCACGGCGGGCGCCGGGTTGGGCAGGGCCCCATGACTGCTGCGGATCATTCCGCTCCCGGTGGCCACGGGACTGGCGTGGATCTCGTCGACGCCCAGCAACTCCAGCGCGGTGCAGGTCCCGACGATGTCGACGATGGCGTCGATCCCACCCAGTTCGTGGAAATGGACCTGCGACGGCGGCCGCCGATGCAGGCGGCCCTCCACCTCGGCCAACGCCGCGAACGTGGCCAGCGCCCGCTGCCTCACCCGCTCCGGCAACCGGGCCTCGGTGAGGACGCCGGCAATATGGGCGTAGGTCCGGATCACCCCGGTCTCGTCGGCGTCGACGTTCACATGCGTCGCGGCCACGCCGCAGCGCAGGACCGGCTCGGCGCTGATGTGCCAGCCGTCGACGGGAAGGGCCCGGAGCACCTCGACGACCGCCTCGAGGTCGGCTCCCGCGTCGACGAGGCTGCCCAGCGCCATGTCGCCCGCGATCCCGGCGAAGCAATGCCACCACGCGACCGTCGTCACGGGCGAACCGGGTATCGGGCCCGACCGCAACTGTGGAGCAGGCCCGCGCCTCGGCTCGAGCCGCCGCCCGGCCGGGGCGGGAGTACAAACCGCTGTGTCCACGACGGTTTGCACTCCGGCCCCGCGGCTCGAGCCGTCGTCCGGCCGGGGCGGGAGTACAAAGCGCTGTGTCCACGACGGTTTGTACTCCGCCCGCCCGCTCCCGGGAGATCCGCCACCGACCGGCGCCGCGCGAGGAGCTGCACGGTCATGAGCTCGCGCCCCTCGTCGGGCCGAGATCCGCCGGGCCCAGGATGCGGGCGACGGCGCAGGCCGCGCCGAAGCCGTTGTCGATCCCGACGACGACCACTCCCGCAGCACACGAGGCCAGCATCGCCAGCAGGGCCGTGACGCCCTCCAACCCGGCGCCGTAGCCGACACTCGTGGGTACGGCGATCAGCGGCGCCCCGGTCAGTCCCCCGATCACGCTGGCCAGTGCCCCTTCCATACCGGCCACGGCGACCACCGCATCGGCTCCGGCCAGGTCGTCGAGGACATCGACCAGGCGATGGATGCCGGCCACCCCGCAGTCGGCGATCAACGACGCCTTGAAGCCGAACGCGGCCAGCGTCGCCTGGCACTGGTCCGCCACCGGGAGGTCGGCGGTGCCGGCGGTGATGATGACGACCTGTTCGGGCCTCGGCGGGGCGGGGCGCCAGACGACGGTGGTGCCGGTCCGGAGACCTTCGGGGTTGGCCGCCATGGCGGCACCGGCTTGCGCGTCGTTGACCAGGGTCAGCAGAACCGGCCCGCCATGTGGCACCGACAGGAGTTCGGTGACGATTCCCGCGCACTGCGCCGGCAATTTTCCCCGCCCATACACTGCCTCAGGAAGGCCCTGACGAAGGGCCCGGTGATGGTCGACCCTGGCGTAGCCCAAGTCGGCGAAGGGCAGGCGCTGCAGGGCCCGCACCGCCTCGTCGGGGCTGCGGGTACCGGCGCGGACCTCCTCGAGCAGATTTCGAACGGCGGTGGCGTCCATGTCCGCCCTATCCTGCCCGCACCATGAGTGATCGCGCCTCCCGGCCGCCCCGGATCGGCTTCCTCGGCCCGCCCGGCACGTTCTCCGAGGAGGCCCTGCTGTCGGAGCCCGACCTGGCGGCCGCCGAGGTGGTACCGCTCGCCTCGTTCCCCGAGGTGGTGGCGGCGGTCGAGAGCGGCCAGACCGACCTGGGTTTCCTCGCCATCGAGAACTCGATCGAGGGAACGGTGAACACCAACCTCGACGCCCTGGTCTTCGACCGCAACCTCCTGATCGTGCGCGAGGTGGTGCTCGTCATCCAGCAGAACCTGCTGGCACCACCGGGAACCCGCCTGGAGGATGTCAAGCGGGTGGTGTCGTTCCCCCACGCCACCGCCCAGTGCCGCCGGTGGCTGCACGCCCACGTCCCGGGGGTCGAAGAGGTGGCCGCGTCGTCGACGGCCGAAGGGGTGCGCCTGGTCGGCGAGGAGCGGCCGGAGGCCACGGCGGCGATCGGGACGAGGCTGGCGGCGTCGCTGTACGGGCTCGACGTGCTGGCCACCGACATCGAGGACCACGACGACAACGCCACCCGTTTCGTGCTGGTCGCCCGCCCCGAGCATGGGATCCCTGCGCCGACCGGGCACGACAAGACCAGCATCGTGTGCTTCCAGTTCGACGACAAGCCGGGCAGCCTGCACGGGATCCTCGGCCAGTTCTCGGCCCGCAACCTCAACCTGACCAAGCTCGAGTCCCGCCCCACCAAGAAGGGCCTGGGGGACTACTGCTTCATCATCGACCTCGACGGGCACGTCGACGACGAAGTGGTCGCCGACTGTTTGCGTGACCTGCATGCCACGCTTCCGGCGGTGAAGTTCCTCGGGTCATACCCGGCGGCGGGGGCCCACGGGCCCGAACGCCGGCGGGTCGCGGAGGTCGCGTGGAAGGCAGCCGACGAGTGGATCGGCGACTTGCGGGGCCGGATTCAAAAGCCGGCGTCCGGGTAGGGTGTTGGGCCCGGTCGGCTCCGAGCGCAGGTGCGGCGTCGAGCGGCCCGAGCGGTTCCGAGCTCCGAGCGGCGTTGAGCGGTTCCGAGCGCAGGTGAAGGTATCGACGGGACCGGCGGCCAGGGCGATGACCTTGGAGGATGGTGCTGGTGGGGATGGCCCTGGAGGGATGGCAGAGCGGCCGAATGCGAAGCTCTTGAAAAGCTTTGGGATGCAAGTCCCCGTGGGTTCAAATCCCACTCCCTCCGCCAAAGCTCGAAGAAAAGATCAGCGAGGGAGGATTCTCTTGACGAGGCCCGCGCCGATTCCGATGACGGCGCCCGCGACGTCGATGGCGAGGCCCGGCAACGACGGTGAATCCCCGGTCAGGTGAGCGGCCAGAGCACCCGTGTCGGGCTGGCCGACGACGATGAAATGGTCCTGCACCTGCCCGCCCTCGGCGCCGATGTGAGCCGCCTCGATACTCAGGCCCTGGTCGGCGAACCAACGGCAGATGGCCCACAGCAACCCGACCTGGTCGGCGGCGGTGACCGTGACGACACACCGGCCCATGGCCGACGGTGACGAGTGCACGACGGCCCGCCCGGCCGGAGTGAACTCGAACGCTGGCGGGTCGTCGCGGCCCAGGCCCTGCAACCGGGCACCGAGCCGGGCCCACCGGCCTTCGGTCAGCTCAGCCTGCGCGACGGTCAGGGCATGCAGCGCGATTCCAGAACCGTTCCAGGTCATGGCCGACGCGGCGGAAACCGAGAGGGCCTCGGCGGCGAGCACCGCCGCCGTGTCCGCCAACAGGCCCGGCCGGTCGTGCGCCGCGACCGTGAGGCGGATCCCCCCGCCTTCGAGCGGGTGGGCGACCGCCCGGACCTCCTCGGGGCCGATCGGGGGATGGCACAGCACCACGTCACCCGCGAGCATTTCTGCCGTGGCGCTCATCAGCCAGAGCGCCGAAGCACCGACGAGCGAATCGTCGATCAGGTCTTGGGGCACGGTGGTCTCGGTCAGCAGACTCCTGACCTCACTGACACTTGCCATCGCCATCAAAGCTATGGACGCCTGCCGCGCCGGTGGTGAACGGCGGGTGAACAGCTACCGAAGGTCGGGCGGCACCGGTTCGCCATGGAGTTTCATAACTCAAGTGTTATGGTAGCGGGACTCGTATGGCGGCGAAGGAGGGCGTGATGGGCGCAGAGCAGGTCGTGGGACAGGGGACCAAGGAAGACCCGTGGACGCTCAAGACCCCGAGTGGCCAATCCGAGTTCCAGGCTTACCGGGATGGATCTCTCGACCCCCCGGCGGTCGTCGTGCTGGTGGGCAAGACCGAGCTGCGCTACCACCTGAGTGCGATCGCCGATCTGTACGGGATGCTCAAGGCCCGCGGCGACTGGGTCGCGCTGGGCAACGCCGACGAGCAGAAGCCGGCCACCGAGGGCTCGGTGGAAGCCTGGGGCCGCTCCCCCGAAAACCCCATCGGGGGCTGGTACGGGATCAGGAAGGGGTACCGGGGTCGCTTCGGCAACTATCTGCCGCCGGTCCTAGAGGCCCTGGACCTCGCCGAGGTGGAGCACAACGCTCGGAACAACCGGATGCGGGCCCTCTGACGGCATCAAGCGGGTCGGAGGGTCCACCACCCTGACGCCGCGGGGCTCGAAACTAGGGGCCATGCCGTACCTCTACGACGCGCACCAAGGTGGTGCGATGATTTCCGACGCCATCGGCCGCCGGATCGAGGAGCGACTGCGGCAGTTCGCCCACGAACGCTTCCCGGGGCGGTTCCGGGACCTCGGCGTGTGGTTCCGGGGCCCGGTTTGCTACGTGGACCTGTTCCGGGACCCCGGGCCGTCACCTGAGGGCTGGTCGTCCGAGGGCTCGGACGAAACCCGTGAGCAGTACCGGGACCGCCTGGCGGCGTCGCCCGTCCACCTCCTCCGCCTGCGCTATTTCGGCAATCCCGACCGTTGGAGCTTCACCATCTACAACTACGCCACCGAGGACTACGAGCCCGCCACCTTCGCCTCGGGGGAAGCGGCGGGACTCCCCGAGGACGCGTTGGAGATCGTGTTGAAGATGTACCTGGACTGATCGGGCCGCCGCGGCCTTTCGGCAGCACCGGAAGTCTTAGCTGGCTCACAGGTTTGCCTCAGAGGTTTGCCAGTGGGGTGCGGTTAACTGGCGTGAGGTGGTTGCGCCTGGGTAGGAGTGGCGGCAATGAGCGAGCACGATGAAGAGCAGGCCCCGCCCGCCCCCTGGCACCGGGCGGCTCATCGCCGAGACGATGGTCCAGAGAGTCAAGAGGGTCAGGACCGTCAAGAGGGCGCTCCGGCTCCTTGGTCATCGCCGGGCTACGGCCAGCCATTCCCGGGGGAGGTGAGCGGCGCCGATCCAAGCCCCCCTCCGTGGCCCCCGACGACCCCGTTCCGCTACCCCTATCCGCAAGCCGCGGCCTCCTATCCCGGGTCCCCGCCCTATCCCGGGTCCCCGCCCTACCCCGGATCCCCGCCCTATCCCGGGTCGCCGTCCTACCCGGGTTCGGGGTCGCCCAGCTACGCCGACCTCTCCGGCTACTCCGAACCCCCGGCCTACGGCGGCGGGCCCCCCTACGCCGGGCGGCCCAGCTACCCCGGTTACGGGAACCCGCCCGGCTGGTCGGGCGGCTGGCAACCGCCACCGCCCCCCGGCTACGGCTCGTGGAGTCCGGCACCGCAACCCGGCTGGGGCCCACCACCGCGCCCGCCGAGCCACACCCGGCCCCTCACCGTCGTCCTCGTCGCGATCCTGGTCGCGGCCCTGATCGGGCTCACCATCGGCGGCCAGCTCGTCACCCGCCACACGACGGTCCACCGGGTACCCACCTTCTTCCCAGCCCCACCGTCGGGCAACGCCAACGGCAACGGCGGTGTCGCCTCCTCGGCGGGCGGCCTCCCCGCCGACCAGGCCCAGGCCATCGCCACCGCGATCAATCCGTCGGTCGTCGACATCAACGCCAAGCTCGGCTACCAGCGGGCCGCGGCTGCGGGCACGGGCATGGTGCTGACCAGCGACGGGCAGGTCCTGACCAACAACCACGTCATCGCCGGGGCGACCAGCCTGACCGCCACGGTTGTCGGGGGCAAGACCTACACCGTCAAGGTGCTGGGCACCGACCCCACGGAGGACGTGGCCCTCATCAAACTGGAGGGCGCCACCGACCTGAAGCCCTTCACCGCCGGCGACCCGAGCAAGTTGGCGACCGGCGACCCGATCGTTGCGGTCGGCAACGCGGGCGGCGTCGGCGGCCAACCGAGTGTCGTGACGGGAACGGTCGAGGCGCTCGACCAGTCGGTGACCGCCAGCGACGTGGGCGGGGGTAACAGCGAGCAACTCTTCGGTCTCATCGAGATAAACGCCCCGTTGCAGCCAGGTGACTCCGGGGGCCCGCTGATCAACGCGTCCAGCCAGGTCGTGGGCATGAACACCGCCGCCTCGGCTTCCAACCGGGTCGAGGCGCAGTCCAGCGTGGGGTTCGCCATCCCCATCACCAAGGCGGTGTCGATCGCCAAACAGATCGCCGCCGGGCAGGCGAGCGCCACCATCCAGATCGGGCTGCCGGCCTTCATCGGGGTGTCGATCGCCACCGACGCTCCGGCCACGGTGGGAGCGCCGGTGGCGCGAGTCTTCGCCGGGTCGCCGGCCGAGAAGGCGGGCCTGGTAGCCGGTGACGTGATCACCTCCGTCGGCGGCCAGGCGGTCGATTCGCCCGCAGCGCTCACGACCGTCATGCAACAGCACCGGCCCGGCGACAAGGTGACGGTCGGCTGGACCGACTCGTCGGGAAAGAAGCATTCCGTCTCCGTGACTTTGACCACCGGCCCGGCGGCCTAGCCCACCGGCGCAGCGGCACCGGCGCAGCCCACCGGCGACCCCCATGCTTAGGCGTGCTGAATTTCCGGTGTGTACACACCGGAAATTCAGCAGGCCTAGCGCCGACGCATCGCCGCGCCTGGCGGCGGCCACCCCGATCGAAAATCACGGGACACGCGCCCGGCCACGCCCTACCGTTGCCCACCGTGATCGACACCAGTCGGCTGCTGGCCTTCGTCGTCACGTCGTTCGTCCTGATCATCATCCCCGGCCCGAGCGTGCTGTTCGTCATCAGCCGCGCCGTGGCCTGGGGCCGCAAAGCGGCACTGGCGACGGTCGTCGGCAACTCGGCCGGCTTCTACGTGCAGGTGATGGCCATCGCCCTCGGTGTCGGCGTCGTCGTGCAGCGGTCGGTCCTGGTCTTCTCGGCCCTGAAACTGGCCGGTGCCGGCTACCTCGTCTACCTCGGCATCCACACCATCCGCGACCGGACCCGCCTCACCGCCGCCCTCAACGCGGCCGCGACCACACCGAGATCGTCGGCCCGAGTCATGCGCCAGGGGTTCGTCGTGGGCCTGACCAACCCCAAGACGATGGTGTTCCTGACCGCCATCCTGCCCGAGTTCGTCAACCGGTCACGGGGGCAGGTCCCGGCCCAGTTCCTCCTGTTCGGTCTCGTCTTCGTGCTCATCGCCTTGGTGTGCGACAGCACCTGGGGTATGGCCGCGGGCGCTGCCAGGGAGTGGTTCGCCCGGTCGCCCCGCCGGCTGCGACTGCTCGGCGGGGCCGGGGGCCTGGTCATGATCGGCCTGGGCATCGACGTGGCGGCATCCGGCCGCAAGCGCTGATCACCGAAAAAATCGCCCCTGGTTACCCCCCGGTAATCGGACCCCGTCGCTTCCCCTAATTCGTACCTAAATGGAAGCTAAGAAAGCGGCGAAACGCCCTAATTCGGTCAGTTCACCCTCAACCTTCCCGAGGGGAGGTCCGATATCACTGGAGGACATAGGACCGACTGACGGTTGTCGGTGAGCGACTCGGTAGGTAGCTCGTCCGTGTCACTTTCCTCGACCAAAGGGGCCAGACCTTCATGAACCTGCTCCGCAGCCGCGACCTCGTCCTCGGAGTCACCCCCTTCGAGGAGCCCAACGCCCAGATGGCGGTGGCGGTCGAGCGAGCTGGCGGGCTGGGCATCCTCGGGCTCGGGCACGACGGTCCGGCCGCGCGGGCGGCGCTGGCCGATGCCGCCCGCTGGTCCCGCGGCCGGTCGGGGTTCGGCGTTCGGGTCCCGGCCGGGTGCCCGCTGACCGCAGACGAGCTCCCCGTCGAGGTCGACACGGTCGTCCTCGGCATCGGTTCCCCCTGGTCGGCCGCCGACCCTGCTCTGAGCGGTCGCCGCATCCTGGCCGAGGTCACAAGTGTCGCCCAAGCTCGCACCGAAGCGGCCGCCGCTACTCCTCCCTCCGGCCTCATCGCCAAGGGCTCCGAGTCCGGTGGCCCGATCGGTGACACCACCGCCTACGTATTGCTGCAGCAACTCCTGGCCGACCCGACCATCGACCTTCCGGTCTGGTGCGCGGGAGGCATCGGCCTGCATACCGCGGCGGCGGCCATTGCCGGGGGCGCGGCCGGCGTCGTCCTCGACGCCCAGTTGGCGCTGGTAAAGGAAACCGCCCTACCGGCCGAAATTCAGTCAGCCATCCGTGCCATGGACGGCAGCGAGACCACGGTGATCGGCAGCCATCGGGTGTACACCCGACCCGATCTACCGGTGGCAGATGAGGGATTGGAGGGCGGGGAAAAGGGTGGCAACGGCGCCACCCGCCCCGCCCCTCCCTCAACGCCCGGCGACATCGCCCCGAGGCTGGGCGCGCGGGACCTGCGCAATCAACTCCTGCCCATCGGTCAGGACGGAGCCTTCGCCCGTCCCCTGGCAGACGCCCATCCGACCGCAGGCGCCGTGGTGGCCGCCATCCGCCAATCGATCACCGATCACCTCGCGGCTGCCCGGACGAGCCGGCCCCTGGCCGCCGGTTCGGCGTTCGCGACCGCCCGGGGCTTGACCGTCCCCGTCGCCCAGGGACCGATGACCCGCGTCAGTGACCGGGCGGCGTTCGCCCTGGCCGTCGCCGAGGCGGGCGGCCTCCCGTTCCTGGCGCTGGCGCTCATGGGGGGCGACGAGGTCCGGACCCTGCTCGAAGAGACCTCGGCACTCCTCGAGGGTCGCACCTGGGGTGTCGGCATCCTCGGCTTCGTCCCCGCCGAACTGCGCGAAACCCAGTTGGCGGTCGTGCACGACATCCGCCCCCCGTGCGCCCTCATCGCGGGCGGGCGGCCGTCCCAGGCGGCGCCGCTGGAGGCGGCGGGCATCGACACCTTCCTGCACGTCCCCTCACCCGGCCTGCTCGACCGGTTCCTCCTCGACGGCGCCCGCAAGTTCGTCTTCGAAGGCCGCGAATGCGGCGGCCACGTCGGCCCCCGCTCGAGCTTCGCCCTCTGGGAGTCGCAAATCGAGCGGCTCCTCGCCTTCGGCCACGAAGACGAACTGCACGTCCTCTTCGCGGGCGGCATCCACGACGAGCGGTCGGCCGCCATGGTGGCGGCGATGGCGGGTCCCCTCGCCGCCCGGGGCGCCAAGATCGGCGTGCTCATGGGCACGGCCTACCTGTTCACCGACGAGGCGGTGGCCAGCGGCGCCATCGTCGCGGGCTTCCAAACGGCCGCCATCGAGTGCGACGAAACGGTCCTCCTGGAGACCTCGCCGGGCCATGCCACCCGCTGCGTCGACACCGAGTACGTGCAGGCCTTCCGTCAGACCAAGGAGGCCCTCCAGGCCCAGGGCGCCACCCAGCAGGAGATGTGGGCCGAGTTGGAGCAGCTCAACTTGGGCCGGCTCCGCCTGGCCAGCAAAGGCCTCAAGCGCGCCGAAGGCGAAGGCCGCACCGGCCTGGTCGAGGTCAGCGAGGACGACCAGCGCCGCCAGGGCATGGTCATGATCGGCGACGTGGCGACCCTCCGCACCACGACCACCACCATCGGCCAACTGCACCGCCAGGTGAGCGACGGCGCCACCAGGTTCCTCGACGCCACCGCAGGCGCCGACGACGACGCCGAAGCCCACCAGGGGCAGGCCGACCCGCTGGAGATCGCAATCGTCGGGATGGCGTGCGTCTTCCCCGAGGCGGGCGACACCGACCGGTACTGGTCCAACATCGTGGCTGGAGTTGACGCCGTCACCGAGGTCCCGGCCGATCGTTGGGACACCAGCATCTACTACGACCCCGCCGCCGTCACCACCGGCGCCGGGCACAAGACACCGTCGAAGTGGGGCGGCTTCCTCCCCGACGTGCCGTTCGACGCTCTCTCCTACGGCGTCCCGCCGTCATCGCTCGCCTCCATCGACCCGTCCCAGCTACTGGCCCTGGAAGTGGCGGCCCGCGCCCTGTCCGACGCCGGCTACCGGTCCCGCCCGTTCGACCGGGAGCGCACCTCGGTCGTCTTCGGCGCCGAAGCGGGCACCGACCTGGCCGGGGCCTACGGCTTCCGAGCGCTGCACCAGTCCTACCTCGGGCCCCTCTCCACCGAGCTCGACGACCACCTGCCTTCGCTCAACGAGGACTCGTTCCCCGGCGTGCTCTCCAACGTCATCGCGGGCCGCATCGCCAACCGCCTCGACCTGGGCGGCTCCAACTACACCGTCGACGCGGCCTGCGCCTCCTCGCTGGCGGCGCTCGACGTGGCGTGCAAGGAACTGCGGGCCCAAACGAGCGACATGGTCCTCTGCGGCGGCGCCGACGTGCACAACGGCCTGCAGGATTTTCTTCTCTTCGCCTCGGTCCACGCCCTCTCGCCGAGCGGCCGCTGCCGCACCTTCGACGCCCAAGCCGACGGCATCGCGTTGGGCGAAGGCGTGGCGTGCGTGGTGCTCAAGCGCCTGGCCGACGCCGAGCGCGACGGCGACCGGGTGTACGCCGTCGTCAAGGCCATCGCGGGGTCGAGCGACGGGCGCAGCCTGGGTCTCACCGCCCCCCGCCCCGAGGGGCAGCGCCGAGCGCTGCAACGGGCGTACCGCATGGCCGGCGTCTCCCCCGCCCACGTCGGACTGGTCGAAGCCCACGGCACCGGCACCGTCGTCGGCGACCGCACCGAGCTGGCCACACTGACCGAGGTGTTCGCCGAGTCGGGCGCCGCACCGGGCACGTGCGCCCTGGGCTCGGTCAAGTCCCAGATCGGGCACACCAAGTGCGCCGCCGGCCTGGCCGGAATCATCAAGGTCGCCCGGGCGCTGTACAGCGGGGTCCGCCCCCCGACCGGCCAGCTCGAGCAGCCCAACGGCTACTGGGATCGTGAGCAGAGCCCCTTCTTCTTCAACACCGAAGCCCGGCCCTGGAACGCCCCGCCGGCCGAGCGTTTCGCGGGCGTCAGCGCCTTCGGCTTCGGGGGCACCAACTTCCACGCCGTCCTCGGTGGCTACGACGGCGGCCCCGAGCCCGAACAGGGTCTCGAACAATGGCCGGCCGAGCTGTTCGTGTTCCGCGGCGCCGAGCAGGCGGCCGCAGCCCGGCAGATGGACCACCTGGCCCAGCTCCTGGCGGCCAACGACGACGCAGGCCGCCCATGGCGCCTCCGCGACCTGGCCTGGACGATGGCCGGCGGCCGAGGCCCGGTTCAGCTCACACTGGTCGCCCGCGACCTGGACGACCTGGCAGCCAAGCTCCGCCCTGCCCGCGCCTTCGCCGCCGCCGCCGGGGTCTTCCCGGCCGGCAACGAGGAGACGGGCAAGGTCGCGTTCCTCTTCCCGGGCCAGGGCAGCCAGTCGCCCGGCATGCTGGCCGACCTGTTCGTCGCCTTCCCCCGCCTGCGCCGCCACCTCGAGGGGCTCGGCGACCTGGCGCCGGTCATGTTCCCCCCGGCCGCCTTCAGCCGAGAGGACGTGGAGCACCAGCGGGCCGCCATCACCGACACGCGTGTGGCCCAGCCGACGCTCGGCGTGGCGGGCCTGGCCATGCACGAGCTGCTCGGCACCTTCGGCGTGCGCCCCGACCTGGCCGGCGGCCACAGCTACGGCGAACTGGTCGCCCTGGCGGCAGCCGGCGCCCTCGACGGTGAGGAACTGGTCGCCATCAGCACCGCCCGGGCGGAGGCCATCCTCGCGGCCATGGGCGACGATCCAGGCACCATGGCCGCGGTCAGCGCCACCGCCGGCGCCGTCCAAGAAGCGCTGATTCCCGGCGACGGCGTGCGCATCGCCAACCACAACGCCCCCGACCAGGTCGTGATCTCCGGCCCAACGGCCGCGGTCGATGCGGCCGTGGCGCGCCTGGCCGAACAGGGCCTGTCGGCCAAGAGGATCCCGGTCGCCTGCGCCTTCCACAGCACGCTCGTCGCCGGGGCGGCGATGACACTGCGGGCCGAGCTGGCGACCCGTACGGTCCGGACCCCCGCAATCCCGGTGTGGTCGAATACGACCGCCGAGCCCTACCCGGCCGGCCCCGACGCGGTGCGTGACACCCTGGCGGGCCAGGTGGCCGAGCCGGTCCGCTTCGTCGACCAGGTCGAGGCCATGTACGCCGCGGGCGCCCGGGTCTTCGTCGAGTCCGGCCCGAGCCGGGTGCTCACCAACCTGGTCGACAAGATCCTGGCCGGCCGTCCCCACCTGGCCGTGGCCTGCGACATCGCGGGCGAACCGGGCCTGCCCCGCCTGCTGCTCGCCCTGGCCCAACTGGCGGCGGCCGGCGTCGCCGTCGACACCGAGGCCCTCTTCCGGGGCCGCCAGGTCAACATCGTCTCCCTCTCCGACATCCCCCGTCGACCGGGTTGGCTGGTCAACGGCCACCTGGTGCGCACCGCCGACGGCACGCCGCTCCCCGGCGGCCTCCAGCCCATGACCGCGGTCCCCCAGATCGCGCCGGTGGCGACGATGCCAGCCGCGGCGCCCGCCGACCGGGACGTGGCGGTCCTCGAGTTCCTCCGCAGCAGCCGGGAACTGGTGGCCGCCCAGCGCGACGTCCTCCTCGGCTATCTGGGCTCGGGCGGGGATCCGGCGGTAGCCGCAAACGCGGTTGCGCCGCGCGCCGCAGCCGTGGTCGCGACTTCCACGGTCACCGCAGTCACCCCCACCCCCACCCCGACTCCGGCTCCGGCTCCGGGCGGTCCCCTGACCCGAGCCGGCATCCTCGAGGCCGTGCTGGCCATCGTCAGCCACCGCACCGGCTACCCGAGCGACATGCTCGACGCGGACCTGGACCTCGAGGCCGATCTCAGCATCGACTCCATCAAGCGGACCGAGATCCTGGGCGAGCTGGCCGAACGCGTCGGCCTCGGTGGCGCCGACGGCGGCTCCATCGACGAGGCGACCGTCGAGCAACTGGCCCGCCTGAAGACCCTGAACGCCATCGCCGACTGGATCGTGGCCCACGCCGGCGAAAAGCCGGAGACGAAGGCCGTCGCTCCCGTCGAGCCGGTGGTCAACACCGATACCAGCCGCCAGCTGGTCGTGCTCGAAGAGCTCGAGACGCTGACCGACCCGGGTGAGGACAGCGACCTGCTGGCCGGCAAGCGGTACGTGATCGTCGACGGCGGCCTGGGCATCGGGCTTGAACTTTCCGAACTGCTCGAACACCGAGGCGCCGACGTCGTCATCCTCGACTCCGAGCAGAGCGAGTCGGGCCACGACGAGAGCCTGGCCGTCCTCGACGGGGCCCACGCCCTGGTGCATCTGACCGCCCTCGAGCCCGATCACGCCGCCATCCTCCCGGGCGCCTTCTCGGTGCTGCGCGAAGCGGCCGAGCGGGGGGTGGCCCGCCTCGTGGTCGCCACGGGCGACGGCGGCCGGTTCGGCTTCGACGACGCGGACGCGTCGGATGCCGGTCTCGGACTGGGCGGGCTGGTCCGCACCATGCGCGCCGAGTACCCCGACCTCGTCAGCCAGGTGGTCGACGTCGATCCGAAGCAACGTGCCGGTGCCGTGGCCTCGGCCCTGCTGGCGGAGCTGACCGCGGCCCAGCCGCCGGTCATGGTCGGCTATGCCCGGGGGGCTCGTTGGACCCGGCGGGTGACACCGGTCGCGCTGCGCCAGGCCCGCAACGCCTCGGCCCTTGACATCGCAGCCGCGTCCGCGGCCCTCGACCTCGGGCCCGATTCGGTCGTGCTGCTGACCGGAGGCGCCCGGGGCATCACGTCCAAGGTGGCGATCGAACTGGCCCGGGCCACCGGCTGCCACATCGAGCTGATCGGGCGCACCCAGGCACCGACCGGCGACGAGGATCCCGCCACCGCCCTCGCGGGCGACGCCCCGGCCATCCGCCGAGCCTTGATCGAGAGCGGCTCGCGTATCCCCGGCCAGGTCGAGGTGGCCACCGCCCGGCTGCTCGCCACCCGGGAGATCCGGGCCAGCCTGACCCAACTGGCGAAGACGGCCGCCTCGGCCCGCTACCACGTGGTCGACGTCCGCGACGGCGACGCCGTGCAGTCCGTGATCGGCGACATCTACGCCCGCCACGGCCGCCTCGACGGTGTCATCCACGGCGCCGGGGTGCTCGAGGACAAGCGGATGAGCGACAAGGGCGTGGAATCGTTCGAGCGGGTGTTCCGCACCAAGGTCGACGGCGCCCGTCACCTCGTCTCCGCGCTACGCCCCGACCTGGGTTTCCTCGTGCTGTTCGCCAGCGTCGCCGGGGTGTTCGGCAACCGGGGCCAGGCGGACTACGCCGCGGCCAACGACGCCATGGACAGCCTGGCCCGCATCTGGGCGAGGCAGTTCCGGGGCCGGGTAGTGGCGGTCGACTGGGGTCCCTGGGCCGGTGCCGGGATGGTCTCGGCGGAGCTGGAACGGGAGTACACCCGACGGGGCGTGGGCCTGATCGGCGTCGATGACGGAGTCGCCTGCCTGCTGCGTGAGCTGGCCTTCGGCCCCCGGGACGTTTCGCAGGTCGTCTACATGCGCGACGCGATCGCACGCGGATGACCGACGTTGCGATCGTGGGGATGGCGGCCCTTTTTCCGGGCGCCCCCGACGTGGAAACCTTCTGGCACAACATCGTCAACCGAGTGGATTCGGTCACCGATGTTCCCGCCACCCGGTGGGACCCCTCCTACTACGACCCCGCGGCGTGGTCGCAGCCGGCCAGCGACAAGTTCTACTGCCGCCGGGGCGGCTTCATCGACGACATCGCCACGTTCGATCCCGCCGCCTTCGGGATCATGCCCGTCGCGGTCGACAGCACCGAACCCGACCAACTGCTGGCGCTCAAGGTGGCGGCGGCCGCGATCGCCGACGCCGGGGGCGAAGACCACCTCGGCGACCGGAGCCGGGCCGGGGTCATCCTGGGCCGGGGCGGCTACCTGTCGGCCGGCGTGGCCCGTCTCGACCAGCGGATCCGGGCCGGCAAGCAACTGGTGGCCAGCCTCCGCGAGCTGGTGCCGGGCCTGAGTGACGACCAGCTGGCGCAGGTGGGCCTCGACTTCCAGGCCCGCCTGGGCCCCGAGCGCCCCGAGGCGTCAATCGGGCTGGTACCCAACCTGGCCGCCTCGCGCATCGCCAACCGGCTCGACCTCCAGGGCCCCGCCTACACCGTCGACGCGGCCTGCGCCTCCTCCCTCCTGGCGGTCGACCACGCCATCGCGGAGCTGGACCGGGGTCGATGCGACCTCGTCATCGCGGGTGGTGTCCACCTCTGCCACGACGTGACGCTCTGGAGCGTGTTCTCCCAGCTGCGAGCGCTCAGCCCGACCCAGCAGATCCGGCCGTTCGACCGCCGGGCCGACGGCATCTTGATCGGTGAGGGGATCGGCATGGTCGTGCTCACCCGGCTGGTCGACGCCGAACGGCGGGGCGACCGGATCTACGCCGTCATCCGGGGCAGCGGCGTGGCCAGCGACGGGCGCGACGCCAGCCTCATGCGGCCCCGGGTGGAAGGCCAGGTGCTCGCCTTGGAGCGGGCGTGGGCCGCGGCCGGCCTGGATCCGACGGCGCCGGGCGCGGTCTCCATGATCGAGGCGCACGGCACCGCCACGCAGGTGGGTGACGAGGCCGAGCTCACCACCTTGGCGCGGGTGTTCGGCCGCCGCGGCCCGGCGATCGGCCTGGGCACGGTCAAGTCCATGATCGGGCATTCGATGCCGGCTGCGGGCATGGCGGGACTGATCAAGGCGGCCCTGGCGGTCCATCACCGGGTGCTGCCTCCCACGCTGCACTGCGAGGACCCGCATCCCCACCTGGCAGGGACGCGGCTGGCACCCATGACCGAGACGACCGAGTGGGGTGACCTGGGCGACGGCGTGCCCCGACGGGCTGCGGTCAACGCCTTCGGCTTCGGGGGCATCAACGCCCACGTCATCTTGGAAGAGGCTCCCACCGCCCGAGCCGGGGCCGCGCCCATCGTGGCACCCGTGCGGCGCAGCGGCGTCTCGCAGCGGGTCCTGCTGCTGGCCGGGGCCACGGCCGAGGAACTGTCGCGGGCGCTGGCCACCGACGACGCCGTCCTGCTGGCCCGCGACGACCTCCGGGCGGTGCCCGACGCCGCTCCGTGGCGCCTGGCGATCGTGGACCCGAACCCGACGCGCCTGGAACTGGCCCGCAAGGTCGTGGCCCGGGGCCGCCCGTGGCGGGGCCGCAACGACGTCTGGTTCACGTCCGCCCCCCTGCTGGCCGACGCCACCGCCAAGGTGGCCTTCGTGTTCCCGGGCGTCGAGCAGGTCTTCGATCCTCGGGTGGAGGGGGTGGCCGCCCACTTCGGGTTGGCCGACCCGCATCGCCGCGGCACCGAGACCCTGGGCCAGCACAGCCTGGCCACCCTCGGCGTCGGGCGGCTCATGGACGCGGCGCTGCGCCAACTCGGGATCCAACCCGACGTGCTGGCCGGTCACAGCATCGGCGAGTGGAACGCCATGATCGCGGCAGGAATGCACGACGGCGCCGACATCGACCGGGTCATGGGCTCGCTCGACGGGGCCAGCATCGAGGTACCGGGGGTGGTGTTCGCCGCCTTGGGTTGCGGCGCCGAGATGGCCGAGGCCGCCATCACCGGACTTGACCGGATCGTCGTCTCCCACGACAACTGCCCTCACCAGTCGATCATCTGCGGCGAGGAGGCAAGCGTCGCCGTGGCCCTCGAACGGCTTCGGGCCGAAGGCGTCATGGGTCAGGTGCTGGCGTTTCGCTCCGGCTTCCACACGCCGATGGTCGAGCCCTACCTGGCGGCGATCGGCCAGCAACTGCGGGGACTGCCGCTGAGCCGCGCCTCCACCCCGGTCTGGTCGGCCACCATCGAAGGCCCCTACCCCGACGACCTCGACGGGGTCCGCCGGCTGGCGTGGCGTCACCTGGTCGAGCCGGTCCGCTTCGGCCCGATGGTGCGCCGCCTCCACGACGACGGTGTCCGGGTGTTCGTGCAGGTGGGCAGCGGCAGCCTGACGGGGTTCATCGACGATGTCCTGCGCGACCGCGACCAGCTCGTGATCAGTGCCTGCACGTCGAAGAACAACGGGCTCGACCAGTTGCTCCGGGTGGCGGTCGCCCTCTGGGTCGAGGGTCGGGCGCCGGCCCTGGCCGCGCTGGCGCCTCACGAAGCGCGCCACGAATCGACGTCGGTGGCGCTGCATTTGGGTTCTTCGATCGTCCACTTCGCCGATGACGTCGCCCCGCTCACCACCGCCCCGACACCTGCCCGCCCCGAGGGTGATCACCCGGTCCTGTCGGCATTCGACGCGGTGCTGGCCGACGCCCAGGAGGCCGCAGGTGCCGTCCTGCGGCTCTGGACCGCGCCCTCGGTGCCGACCAGCGCCACCACGACTCGTGTGGTGTCGGTGGAAACCATGCCGTACCTGGCGGACCACTGCTTCTACCGCCAGGCCGCGGGGTGGCCGAAGATGGCCGACCGGTTCCCGGTCGTGCCCATGACGACCATGCTGGAGTTGATGATGGACGCCGCCCGGCCGCTGGCCGGCGACCGCGTCATTGCGGGCCTGGCCAATGTCCGGGCCCTGCGGTGGTTGGCGCCGACCGAGCCGGTGCGACTCACGATCACCGCCTCGGTCGACGACGAGGGCAACATCGACGTGGCCCTCGAGGGCTACGCCCGGGGCAAGGTCCTGACCGCGGATCGCTATCCCCTGCCCCCCGCTCCCCGGGTCGAGCCGCTGCGGGGCGAACGGTCCTCGCCGGTGCGGGCCGAGGCGCTGTACCAGGACCGCTGGCTGTTCCACGGCCCGGCGTTCCAGGGCGTCACGGAGATCACGGGCTACGCCGACAATGGCATCCGGGGTCACCTGGTCAGCCTCGACGCCCCGGGCGGCCTGCTCGACAACGCCGGCCAGCTGCTGGGCTTCTGGATCCAGACGATGGTGGCCGAGAACCGCATGGCGTTCCCCGCGTCGATCGACCGGCTGGAACTGTTCGGTCCTCACCCCCAGGTCGGCCAGCCCCTCGGGTGCACGGTCTGGGTCCGCACCGTGACCGACACCTCGGTCGCCGCCGACCTCGAACTGCGCCGGCCCGACGGCACGGTGTGGGCCCGGATCGGCGGCTGGACCGACCGGCGTTTCGTCACCGACGACCGGGTCAGCCCGATGCTGCGCTGGCCGGAGTCGAATCGCATCGCCGAGGACCGCCCCGGTGGGTGGTTCCTGCTCCGCGACCGCTGGCCCGACCCGGCCAACCGGGAGCTCGTGATGCGCCGCTACCTGACCGCCCCCGAACGGCTGCAGTACGAGCAGCACAACCCCCGGGGCCGTCACCGTTGGCTGCTGGGCCGCATCGCGGCCAAGGACGCGGTGCGCCAGTACCTGTGGGACCGGGGCGCGGGACCGCTGTTCCCGGCCGAGTTCGTCGTCGACAACGAGGAGTCGGGCCGGCCGTCGGTCGACGGGCTGCCCGCGGGAACGGGCATCTCGATCGCCCACTCGGGCGAGCTGGCGGTCGCCCTGGTCGGAGAGACCGACGAGGCGGGGCGAGGCGTCGGCATCGACGTGCAGGCGGTCGAAGAGCGCACCCCCCAGTTCGAGGGCGTCGCCTGTACCGAGGCCGAACGGGCGCTGCTCGACCTGTGCGCCGCTGGTGTCGGGACGCGCCTCGAGTGCCTTACCCGTTTCTGGGCCGCCAAGGAGGCGGTCGCCAAGGCGGTGGGGACGGGCCTCGGGGGACGGCCCCATCGTTTCGAGGTCAAGCAGATGGAGGGGACGCAGGTGCTGGTCGCAGCCCTGGACCACGGGGTCCGCTGGTGGGTCGACACGACCAGCGTGCGCGGTGTTGACGGTGTGACCCGCTACGTCGTCGCCTGGACCACCAACGGGTCCCCACCCCCCACCACGGTCGTGAGCATCACGCGGGGCTTTTCCCCCCTTACCCTTGTCAAAGAGAGGACCACCAATGGACGCTGACACCATTCTGGCCGACATCACCCAAATGCTCGGCCAGGTGATCGGCGAGGACTACCTGCTCGAGGTCGACGTGACCATGGACACGGCGTTCTCGGGTGACCTGGAGCTCGAAAGCATCGAGTTCGTGGCCCTGGCGGGGCTGATGAAGGAGCACTACGGCGCCGCCGTCGACTTCGTCGGGTTCCTGGCGGGCAAGGACCTGCACGAGATCATCGCCCTGCGCGTCGGCCAGGTCGTCGACCACATCCGGCTGTGCCTGGAGGCGGTGGGCAGCCGTGGCTGACGTCGTCGCCAACGGGGTGCGGTTCCATGTGCAGCAGCTCACGCCGCCGCAGGGGCGCAGTGCCGAGACCCCGGCGGTCGTGTTCATCCACGGCCTGGTCATGGACAACCTGTCGAGCTTCTATTACACGCTGGCCAACCCGTGTGCCGCCGCGGGCGCCGACGTGATGCTCTACGACCTGCGGGGCCATGGGCTCTCGGAGCGGCCGCCGCTCGGGTACGCCCTGGAGGATTCCGTCGACGACCTGGTCGGCTTGCTGTTCGAGCTGGGCATCGACGGCCCGGTGCACATCGTGGGCAACAGCTACGGCGGGACGGTGGGCCTGGCGTTCGCCATGGCGTACCCGTCGCGCATCGCCAGCCTCGTGCTGGTCGAGGGCCATTTCGCGGTCCAGGGTTGGGGCGAGGAGATGGCCCGGACGCTGTGGGGCATCGCGTTCGGGATGGAGCTGGAGGAGGCGCGGACGTGGGTGGCGTCGGCGGGGCGCAAGATGACGCGCATGGCCGGCAAGGCCGACGCGTTGATCAACCACACCAGCCTGGTCGAGGACCTGCTCACCGCCATCCCGTTGCCGCGCGAGCCGCTGGCCACGCTGGCGTGCCCGGTGCTGGCGATCTACGGGGACGAGTCGGACGTCATCGACCGGGCCCGGGATCTGGCGTCGTTGGTGCCCGACTTCACGCTCAACATCCTGGAGGGATGCGGCCACTCGATCCTGATGGAGGTTCCGGACCATTTGCAGGCGGTGCTGGCCTGGTGGTTCGCGGGTCGCAACGGGCCGGCCCCGGTGTACCAGCCCCCGGCGCGGGACCTGGTGGCGGCGCACCCCCTGGCCGAACTCGTCGCCGGCTAGGCCACGGCTAGGCCCCGCTCGGGTGCGATGGCATTGACGTGGTGAGGTGAGCCGGTTCCTTTTCGTCGTGCCGCCCCTCACGGGGCACACCAACCCGACCGTGGCGGTCGGGGAACGGCTGCGCGCTCGGGGCCACGCCGTGGCGTGGACCGGGTACGCCAAGGCGATCCGGCCCCTCCTGCCGGCCGGCGCCGAGTTGATCCCGGTCGGCGAGGATCCCGACGACGACGACCCCGGCGTCACCGAGGCCCGGCAACGCTCGCAGGGCTTGCGGGGCGCCGAGGCGCTGCTGTTCTTGTGGGAGGACTTCATCCTCCCGCTCGGCCGGGCCATGGTGCCGGGCGTGGAGTCGGCCGTCGAGCGGTTCCGGCCCGACGTCATGATCGTCGATCAGCAGGCCATCGCCGGTGCCGTCGTGGCCATCGGGCGGGGGCTGCCCTGGGCCACGTCGGCCACCACCTCGGCGGAACTGGTGGACCCCTTCGCATTGCTCCCCAAGGTGGGCGAGTGGGTCGCCACGGCGCTGCGCCGGTTCCAAGCCGACTGCGGCGTGGCGGGCGGCGGAGACCTTCGCTTCTCGGAGCACCTGGTACTGGCGTTCACGACCGCGGCGCTGGCCGGGGCGGGGCGGTCGTTTCCCCCGCACTACCGCTTCGTCGGGCCCTCGCTCGGCGCCCGGCCGGTCGGTCCTGAGTTCCCGTGGGAGTGGCTCGATCCGTCCCGGCGCCACGTGCTCGTTTCGCTGGGAACGATCAACGCGCCCGCGGGGCGGCGTTTCCTCACCGAGGCGGTGGCGGCGCTGGCTGCCATGGCCGACCGGGTGCAGGGCGTCGTGGTCGGCCCGCCCGACCTGATCACTGCCGTGCCGGACAATGTGCTGGTCCGGGGGTATGTTCCCCAGCTCGACCTGCTCCGGCGGGTGGACGCCGTCGTGTCGCACGGGGGCCACAACACGGTGTGTGAGACGCTGGCCCACGGGCTCCCCCTGGTGGTGGCGCCCATCCGGGACGACCAGCCGATCGTCGCCCAACAGGTCACCGACGCGGGGGCCGGGGTTCGGGTCAGGTTCGGTCGGGTCCGGGCGCCCG
>JAUTXN010000191.1 GCA_030838045.1 Acidimicrobiaceae bacterium | reverse complement strand
CCACGAGGCGAGGCCGTGGCGGCACCAGCCGCTCGGTTTCACCAGACACTCGTCGGGGCAGCGGCAGACGTCGTCGGCGAGCCACTCGGCGAGTGTGTCCTCATCGGGCGGGGCCCAGCCGCTGTTGTCCTCGAACCAGGTGTGGGCGTTGCGTACCGCACCCTCGGCCGACATGACCACCGCCCAATCCTTGCACTTCACGATCATGTTGCCGGTCTCGTCGGACGCCATCTCGGCAAGGCGGGCCGCCAAAGGGCGGGTGCCGCGTAGCATGGTCACCCGCTTGACGAGTTTCTACAAGAGAGGACATCGCCGTGGAGGTTCGCATCGGTGTGACCCAATCACCGAAAGAGATCGAGGTCGACCTCGGTGACGACGCCGACGCGGCGGCAGTGGCCAAGTCCGTCGAGGACGCCCTGAGCGGCGACGTCGGGGTGCTGTGGTTGACCGACCGCAAAGGCCGGCGCGTCGGTGTGCCGGCCGGCAAGCTGGCCTACGTCGAGATCGGCAGCCCCAACGAGGACCGGCGGGTCGGTTTCGGGTCGCACTCGGCCGGCGTCCGTTAGCCCCCACGTTCCGGCGGTCCCACCCGCCCCCTCGCGTTCCATGCCGTCGCAGCCGCAATCACCGCCTCCGTTGAACCTGCTCGACCGCAAGCTGGTGTTCGTCACCGGCAAGGGCGGCGTGGGGAAGACCGCGGTGACGGCCGCCTTGGGCCTCCTGGCCGCAGAGCGGGGCAAACGCACACTGGTGTGCGAGGTCGATTCCAAGGGCAACCTGGCGGATTTCTTCGAGACGGGGCCAACCGGCTTCGAGGAGCGGGAGCTCCAACCCAACCTGTGGGCGATGTCGATGGACACCGAGGCGTCGCTGAAGCAGTACCTGCAGCTGCAGCTGAAGTTGGGCCTGGTGGCGCGGATAGGGCCGCTGGCGCGCATGTTCGACTTCGTGGCCACCGCCGCCCCGGGCGTCAAGGAGATCGTGACGGTTGGGAAGCTGTGCTGGGAGGTTCGGGAGCGCCACTACGACCTGGTGGTGGTCGACGCCGCCCCGACCGGCCACATCGTGGGCCAGCTGGCCGCCCCCCAGGCGATCAACGGGCTCATTCAGGTCGGCCCGGTGCGCCAGCAGACGGGCTGGATGCTCGACATCCTCGGCAACCCGAGGACGACCGGCGTGGCGATCGTCACCACGCCCGAGGAGATGCCGGTCAACGAAACCATCGAGCTCCAGGGCCGCCTGCAAGCCGAGACCAATGTCGACCTGGCGGCGGTGATCGTCAACCGGGTGCTCCCGGAACTGTTCGGCCGGGGCGAGGAAGAGGTCTTCGAGCGGCTGTGGGATCGCGAGGTGTCTTCGTTGCTCGAAACCGAGGTCGGAGGGTCGGTCGAGCCGCTGCTGGACGGGGCCCGTATGGCCGTGACACTGCGACGCACCCGGGCCGAGCATCTCGAGCGTCTTCGAGACGGAATCGATCCCGCGACACCGATGCTCTACCTGCCGTACCTGTTCGCCCGGTCTCACGGACTGCGGTCGACCCGCCAGCTCGCCGAAGCCCTGTCGGCCGAGTTGGGGTTCTAGGCGATCCCCGCGATGGCGCAGCGCACGAAGTCCGAGTCCGAACCCACGTCCCTCGAGTCGCTCCTGGCGGCCAAGGAGATCGCGGTGTTCTGCGGCTCCGGCGGGGTGGGCAAGACGACCACCGCCGCGGCCGCAGCCGCCATGGCCGCCGTCAAGCTCGGTGGCAAGGTCCTGGTCCTCACCGTCGACCCGGCCAAACGGCTGGCCAACGCCCTCGGCCTGCAGGGATTCGGCAACGAGGAGAAGCGCGTGCCGGTCTCGGCGTTCAAGGCGGCCGGTCAGCCCCACCCCCGGGGCGAGCTGTGGGCGGCCATGCTCGACACCAAGCAGAGCTGGGACAACCTGGTGCGCCGCCACGCGCCCGACGCCGTCACCGCGGCCCGCATTTTGGAGAACCCGCTGTACCAGAACATCTCCGGGCGGTTCGTCCAGAGCCACGAGTACATCGCCATGGAGCGGCTGTACGAGCTGCATTCGGAGGGGAACTTCGACCTGATCGTGGTGGACACCCCACCGACGCGCAACGCGCTTGACTTCATCGAGGCTCCGGAACGGATGGCGGAGTTCTTCTCCTCCCGGCTGCTGCGACTGCTGATCGTCCCCTACCGGTCCCGCGTAGTCAACCTGGCGTCGCGGCCGTTCTACCAGGTCGCTGACCGGATCCTCGGGTCGCAGTTCCTGCAGGACATCGCCGAGTTCTTCATTTTGTTCCAGACCATGTACGCCGGCTTCGTCGAGCGCTCCCAGGCCGTGGCCCGGCTGTTGCGGGACAAGCGGACGACCTTCGTCGTGGTGACCACGCTGGAGGCGGCGCCGGCGCATGAGGCGGAGTTCTTCATCGACGTGCTGACGAGCAAGAAATTCCACCTCGACGCCCTGGTGCTCAACAAGGTCCTGCCCGCCTACTTCAATGACGAGGCAGCCTCGTCTCGGGCGGTGATGCTGGCCGACCGGGCCCCCGAGCTGGCCGCCAAGGTGGCCGGGGTCACCGGGGACGACCCGGCCCAGGTCGAGCGGGTCCTGATCGAAGTGGGCGAGAGCTTCTGCAACTTCGGCGTGGTCGCCCAACGCGAGGCCTCGGAGCGGGCCCAGCTGTCGGAGGCGCCCGCCGTGGTGGCGTCGGTGCCCTATTTCGAAACTGACATCTACGACCTCGAAGGTCTGCTTCGATTGGGCGAGAAGTTCTGGACCTAGTTCTGGACGTGGTTCTGGACATACTCGCCGTCGAGTACCAGTCGAGTCGTAGCAGGGGAGCCTGATGGCAACAATGGCCGAGCTGGCCCGGGACTACACCGAGCTCGACGGCCCTACGCTGTCGCACCTGCAGCGGCTGGTGGCGTCGTGGGGAATGTTGTCGGATTTGTGCTTCGCCGACCTCCTGCTGTTCGTGCCGGTCTCCAGCAGCGCCGATCGCTTCATCGTGCTCGGCCAGGTCCGCCCCACGACGTCGCAGACCTTGCATCGTGACGACCTCGTCGGCCACATTATCGACGAGGTCGAACGTCCGCTGGTCTCGAGGTGCTGGCGCCTGGCCAGCATCGTCGAGGGCGAAGTGGGCATCCCGAGCCGCAATGAGCGGGGCCGGCTGGTCTCGATCCCGGTGCGCTGGCAGGACAAGGTCGTGGCGGTCATGACCCGCGAGTCGGCCCTGTCCGTCGGTCGCCGTCCCGGTGAGTTGGAGCGGGTGTACGTCGAGGTCTTCGATCGCTTCGCCCGCATGATCGTGGCGGGGGAGTACCCGTACCCGATCGACGAGCCGGTCACCAGCGAACTGCGGGTCGGCGATGGCGTGCTGCTACTCGATTCGACTGGTCGGGTCGAGTATGCGTCGCCCAACGCTGTCAACGCCCTGCACCGGATGGGCATGTACTCCGGACTCGAGGGCATGCGCCTCGACGAGGTAGGCATCGACGAGACAGCGGTGGACGAGGCGTTCGACACCGCTCTCTCGGTGACCGAGGAGGTGGAAGGCCGCCCCGAGGTGACGGTGGTGATCCGTTGCATGCCTCTCCTGGAGAACCGGAAAGTGACCGGGGCGTTGGTGTTGATGCGCGACGTGTCCGACCTGCGGCGCTTCCACCGGCTGCTGCTCTCCAAGGATGCGGCGATTCGCGAGGTTCACCACCGCGTCAAGAACAACCTCCAGACGATCTCGTCGCTGCTGCGGCTACAGGCCCGCCGGTTGCCGCCGGGAGAGGGAAAGAGCGCCCTGGAGGAGTCAGAGCGCCGGGTGCGCACCATCGCGCTGGTACACGAGATCCTGTCTCGCGACGCCTCCGACCAGGTCGACTTCAACGACATCGTCCCATCTCTGCTGCGCATGGCTGAGGATCTCCTGCCCCCCGAGGCCCACTTCCGCATCGGCCACGACGGCGAAGCCGGGGAGTTGCCCGCCACTGTGGCGACGCCCTTGGCGGTCATTCTCACCGAGCTGTTGCAGAACGCGGCGGAGCATGCGTTTCCCGAGGGTCCCGGTGTGGCCGCGGGCCAGGTTCCTCCCGGGCATGAGCCGCTGCGGGTGCACGTATCGCTCCAGCGTGACGACGGCCAGTTGCTGGTGCAGGTTCGCGACAACGGCCGAGGTCTGCCAGAGGGTTTCTCGATCGAGGAGTCGACCAGTTTGGGTTTGTCGATCGTCCGGGATCTGGTCCGGACGCAGTTGGGGGGCCGCATCGACATGCGCACCGACGGTGGAACGGTCGTGGACGTGATCGTTCCCACCACCGCCCAAGCCGACGACGACGAGAGCCTTCCCGCCCCACCGTGACCTGGTCCCTCCCAAACTCTGTGCCGATTGGAGCGACTGTGCCGATTCGGCGCTCTCTATGCGCCTCCAATCGGTAGATAGCTCTGAATCGGCACAGACGCCGAGCGGACCGGCTCCAGGTCAGCGGGGCGCGCCTTCGAGGGTCGGAAAGCCCGGCGGTGATGACGTCAAGCCTGCGACTACCGGCTCGGGCCGGGTCGGAGCGCGCCAGCCGGCCCCGGCCGGGGGGAAGCCGGAAGCCGGCGCTGGGCGACTTGTGCCGCGGTCGCGGCGGACCTGACTCAGCAGGCGCGGCGCTGGCGGGCCAACCAGGCCTTGCGCAGCTTGCGACGTTCGTCTTCGGAGGTCCCGCCCCATATGCCGGACTCCTGATTGGTGGCCAGGGCAAATTCGAGGCACGCCATCTGAGCTTCACACTGCCGGCATACCGCCTTGGCCGACTCGATCTGTTCGATGGCCGGGCCGGTGGTGCCGACGGGAAAGAACAAATCCGGGTCGGTATCCCGGCACGCTGATCGACAGCGCCAATCTTCGAGGTCCCACTCGATCGAGCGGCTCCAAGTCAGGGCCACTTCGCCTCCAAAGAATGTGAATGTGAAAACGTTCACAAGCGGTTAGCCCGACGAACTGGCTCCCCAACCTGCACCTGAAACACTAGGGTGACGAGCCGCCCGAGGCAAGGGGTTGGTCAAGAAAACCTGAGAAAATCCCCGCCGTGGTCATGATCTTCGCCCATCGGGGCGCCTCCCGGGTGGCTCGGGAAAACACCGTCGAGGCCTTCCGCTCGGCGCGCCGCCTCGGCGCCGATGGCGTCGAACTCGATGTGCGCCGCAGCGCTGACGGCGCCCTGGTCGTGCACCACGACGTCGCCGTCGAGGGCGTGGGTCCCATCGCCTCGCTCCCGCGGGCAGACCTGCCGCCGCATGTTCCGCTGCTCGCGGTGGCCATCGAGGCGTGCGGCGACCTGATCGTCAACATCGAGTTGAAGGATCTCCCGGGAGAGCCCGGCTACGACCCGGGATACCCGTTGGCCCGCCTCGTGGCCCAGTTCGTTGTCGAGCGGGCTCTGGAAGGCCGGATCATTGTCTCGTCGTTCGACCTGCTCGCGCTCGACGCCGCCCAGGACACAGCGGTCGACGGTGGATCAGCACTGCTCACCGGATGGGTGACCCCCCGGTGGTTCGACCAGGCCGATGCCCTGAGGACCTTGCTCGGCCGGGGTCACCGAGCGCTGCACCCGCACCACGAGGGCGTGACCGACACCCTCGTGGCGGCCGCCCACGAGGCGGGGATCACCGTCACGGCCTGGACCGTCGACGACCCCCGCCGCATCCGTCAGCTGGCCGGAGCCGGAGCCGGAGCCGGAGCCGGAGCCGGAGCTGCACCCGGAGCCACAGCCGGGGCGGGAGCTGCAGCCGGAATCGGAACCGGGGCCGGGGCTGTACCCGGAGCCACAGCCGGGGCGGGAGCTGCAGCCGGAATCGGAACCGGGGTCGGAGCCGCACCCGGAGCCGGAGCCGCACCCGGAGCCGGGGCCCGGGACGGGGTCGACGCCATCATCACCAACGTGCCCGACGTCGCTCGGGCGGCACTCGGCGCATGACGCCGCCCGCGGCCCGCTAGGGCACGGGAATGACGAGGCTCAGCAGGTCGGGCCGGTAACGAAGCTCCAACTGCTCCACCTCGCCGAGGTAGTCGCCGTCCAGCTGGTAGGGGAAGAGGCCCCGGCCACGCACGTCCAGCGTCGTCAGGTCGCTGGCGTAGGCGAGACCCTCGTACTTCGCCAGGTGCGGGCCACCGCGACCGGTCATGGTGGCGGCGATCACCCGGGCCACCGTGGGCAAGGAGAGCGTTTGCAGGGCGACGATCGTCAACCCGCTGTCAAGACCGGCCTCGGGTGCCACGTTCAGCGGACGGTTCCCGAGGAACGTATACGGGTTGGTCTTGATGCAGATGGCGAAGTAGACGCCCGGAATCTCCTGGGTCCCGGCCACGATGTCGAAGTGGGGCTTCGTGCGGTCGTAGTGGCGCAACCAGGTGTCCACGGTGGCGTACAGGAACAGCGGGTGACCGGCGAAACGCTTCAGCGACCCCCGCCGCTCCACCTGCTCGACCACCGCGGCGTCGAATCCCATCCCGGCATGGAAGAGGAAATAGCGGCCGTTGGCGCTCCCGAGGCCGATGCGCCGGATCGAGCGGTGAGGCTGCCGTAGCGCCGCCAGCAGCTCGGACGCGGCCTCGACCGGGTCGTTGGTGAATCCGATGGTGCGGGCGAAGACGTTGGTCGATCCGCCCGGCAACAGCCCGAGCGCGGTCGACGACCCGGCGAGGCCGTTGGCGGCCTCGTTGACCGTCCCGTCGCCGCCCAGGACGACGACCACGTCACAGCCGTCGGCCACCGCCCCCTTGGCCAGCCGGGAGGCATGGCCCCGGCGACTGGTCTCGGCCACCGTCACGTCATGTTCGACCTGGAGCACCTCCTGGATCACCACCCGCACCCGTGGTGTGACCGACGAGGCCGAGGCGTTCACCAACAGGAGCAGCTTCATGGCGATGGCGCGGGCCAGCCGAACATCGGGCCGGCTCGAGAGCCGCAGACCTCAGGCTTCGTCGTCCGCGGCCGCCCGAAGGTGGGCGACGCTCTTGGCGAGGAGACGTGACACGTGCATCTGGCTGATGCCGAGATGGGTGGCGATCTCGGATTGCGTCATGCCCTGAAAGAACCGCAGGTGGACGATCAGCTGCTCGCGGGGAGCCAGTCGCTGCATGAGCGGCGCCAGGACCGCTCGGCGCTCGGCATCTTCCATGCCCGGGTCCTCGTCGCCGAGATAGGCGGCATAGCTGGGCGACTCACCTTCACCGCTCGGGGCGTCGAGGGACGCGAAGCGGTACGCCTGGCCCGCTTCCAGCGCCTCCAGCACCTCTTCTTCCGATACCTGCACCTCGGCCGCCAGTTCGGCGATGGTCGGCGAGTGACCGAGCGTCTGGCCGAGGACCCCGATGACCTTGGTGAGCCGGAGGTACAGCTCCTGCATGCGGCGCGGTGCCCGTACCGCCCAGCCCTTGTCGCGGAAGTGGCGCTTCAGCTCACCGACGATGGTGTGGGTGGCATAGGTCGAGAACTCGACCCCGCGCTCGGGGTCGAACCGGTCGACCGCCTTGACCAGCCCCATGGACGCCACCTGGACGAGGTCGTCCAGGGGCTCGCCCCGGTTGGCGAAGCGGCGAGCCAGATACTCCGCCAAGCCGAGGTGGGCTCCCACCAACTCGTCGCGGAGGTGCCGCTCGTGCGAGTCCGCGAACAACACGAACTTCGCCCGCAGTTCCTCCCGCAGGACCGGATCGGTGCTCACGAGGCGGCCGAGATCCCCGCGACGATCCCCGCCACTGACTCCCCTGCCACTGACCACGCCAGTGTCCCCGTCACTGTCCCCGCCACTGTCCCCGCGCCGATCAACGCGCAGCCCGCCGTCCACCTCGTCATGTGGCGGCTTCCGGCCCGTCCGGGTGCTCCGGGATGCGGCGCTTCACCAACCGGAACCGAGGCCCGTTGGGGCCTGACGCCAGCTCATGGTCGTCGACCAGCGCCGCCAGGATCACCTTGGACCACTCGGACTCGGGGGGGGTCTCCAGCGAGTCCTCGAAGAAACCCTCGGCCGCCACCTCGAGCACGTCACCGCCCACCAGGAAGCGGACGTGCACCGTGCCGACCCGCCCACTTGCACCGGTCAATCCGAAGCACATCTCGTCGATGGCCAACCGGAGATCTTCGACCTGGTCAAAGCTGAAGCCCAGCCGGCTCCCGAGCCCCGCCGCCGTCACCCTGACCAGCCGGAGGAACTCCGGCATGGCGGGAACCGCAAGCCGTACCTCGTCGGGCGCCGTCACCCGTGGCAACCTACCACTCACCTTTTCGCCGCCGACCGACCCCGAGCCCCCTGAACCGGCACCGCGTAAGTTACTGAGTGGTAAGATAGCGACCACACTGGAGGACTACCGACCGATGAACATTGCAGTGTGTGTCAAGCAGGTGCCCGACACGGCCAGTCCCGGGAGGTTGGATCCCACCACCCACACCCTGGAGCGCTCCGGGAAGCTGATGCTCGACCCGTCCGACGAGTTCGGCGTCGAAATGGCGCTCCAGCTCGTCCAGGCCGCAGGCGGGGGCGAGGTCACGCTGGTCTCGATGGCGCCCCACGGCGAGATCAGCGGGTTGCGCACCGCCCTCGCCATGGGCGCCGACAAGGCGATCCTGATCAGCGACGAGGGCCTGCAGGGCTCCGACGCCCTGGGGACTGCGAAGGTGCTGGCCAAGGCGCTCCAGCGGGTGCAGGCCGACCTGATCCTGGCGGCGACCGAATCGACCGACGGCTACACCGGCACCCTCCCGGTCCAGGTCGCCGAACTGCTCGGCCTGCCCTCGATCACCTTCGCCAAGCGAGTGCGCATCGAAGGCCAGAAGGTGCTGGTCGACCGGCAAACCGAGACCGGTTTCGACGAGGTCGAGTGCCCGTTGCCGGCGCTGGTCACCGTCACCGCCGGCGTCGTCGAGCCCCGCTACCCAAGCTTCAAGGGCATCATGGCGGCCAAGAGCCGCCCCATCGAGCAACTCAAGGTGGCCGACCTCGATCTCTCGACCGACGACGTCGGATGGCACGGGGCCGGTCAGGAAATCGTCTCGGTCGAGCCCGCCGAAGCCCGCCAAGCGGGTGAGATCGTCGTCGACGAGGGTGACGGCCACGAGCGCATCGTGGCGTTCCTCGAACAACTCAAGGTCATCTGAGGAGGCTGGCAACATGGCAACCGACCGCATCCTCGTCGTCGCAGAATCTTTCGCGGGCAAGGCGCTTCCCGTCAGCCTGGAGCTGCTCACCAGGGCCCGGCAGCTGGCAGGGACGGTCGAGGCCGTCACCTGGGGGGATGGCGCCGAGACCGTGGCGCCCCAACTCGGCGCCTTCGGCGCGACCAAGGTGTACTCCGTCGGCGACCTCGGCCGGGCCCTCCCCGGTGTGCCGGTCGCGGCCGCGATCGCGGCGCTGGTCGAGCAGGACGGCCCCCCCGACGCCATCTTGATCCCGACGACCTACGACGGCCGTGACATCGCGGGCCGCCTGTCGGTCCGCCTCGACCGGTCGGTGCTCACCAACGTGGTCGGCCTCACGAGCCAAGACGGCACCCTCGTCTCCGAGCACGCCATCTTC
>JAUTXN010000150.1 GCA_030838045.1 Acidimicrobiaceae bacterium | reverse complement strand
AACACGTGGTCGTCACCACCGTCGGCCAGCTGGCCCACGACCTGGCGGCAACGGGCGCCACGACCACGGTCATGGTCCTGGTCGGCCCCGCCCTGAGCGGCCTGGCGGAACGCAGCCACCTGTACTCTCCGGACTTCGCCCACCGTTTCCGCCGCCGCTCGCAGCCCGGCACCACCGCGGGCCGGCCGGCCTCATGACCGAAGGGCTGCGCACCGGCTGGACGACCGGCACGTGCGCCACTGCGGCGGCCAAAGCGGCCACCATCGCCCTGGCCCGTGGTGTCGCCCCGCCCGAGGTCGACGTCGCCCTCCCGACCGGCACCCGAGCCGCCTTCGCGGTCGAGACCGAGGGCCCGAGCACCTGCGCGGTGGTGAAGGACGCGGGCGACGACCCCGATTGCACCCACGGGGCCCGCCTCACCGCAACGGTCCGCTGGAGGCAACCTGGGGAAAATGCCTCGCTCCTGCTGGCCGGACCCGGTGTCGGGAGGATCACCCTGCCCGGATTGGGCCTGCCCATCGGGGCGCCAGCCATCAACCCTGTCCCGCGCCGCATGATCCTGGGTGCCCTGGCCGAGGTGGTGGACCGGCCGGTCGAGGTCGTCTTCTCGGTCCCCGGCGGTGAGGACATGGCGGCCAAGACCTCGAACTCCCGGCTCGGCATCGTGGGCGGGATCTCGATCCTCGGCACCACCGGGATCGTCCGCCCGTTCTCCACCGCCGCCTACCGGGCGTCGGTGGTGCAGCAGGTCGACGTGGCCGCGGCCCAGGGTCAGACCCACATGGTGCTGGCCACGGGGAGCCGGTCGGAACGAGCGGCACAGCGCCTTCTCCCCGAGGTCGCCGATGTGTGCGTCGTGGAGGTCGGCGACTTCACGGGCATCTGCCTGCGCCGGGTGGCGGAGCGGGGCATGTCCCGGGCGACCTTTGTCGGGATGGCGGGCAAGATCGCCAAGCTGGCGGCCGGCGTCATGATGACCCACTTCCATCGCTCCCGGGTCGACACGGCCCTCCTGGCGGCGGTGGCCGCCGACTCAGGAGCCCCGCCCAGCGTCATCGCAGCCGCCACCGAGACCGAGACGGCCCGCCACTTCTTTGATTCCTGCCTGGCCGCGGGGTGTCTCGAGCCGCTGGCGGAGCTCTGCCGGCGGGCCGCCGCCGCCTGCCGCAGCCACGTCGCCGGGGCCCTGGCGGTCGAGGTGCTCATGGTCGACTTCGAGGGCGACATGGTGGTCGCCCGTGGCTGAGCGGATCGTCGTCATCGGGCTTTCCACCGCCGACCCCCTCCCCCCGATTGCACTGGTCGTGGGCGGCCGCCGCCACCTGGACAGCATCGCCCTTCCACCCGGCGTGCCAGCTCTCGCGATCGGCGGCGAGCTGGCGCCGGTCCTCGATGCCATCGCGGCCGAAGCGGGAACGGTGGCCGTGTTGGCCTCGGGTGACCCGGGCTTTTTCGGGATCGTGCGGGCCCTGGCGCAGCGGTTCGGGCCCGCGGCGCTCGACGTGCGGCCCGCACCATCGTCGGTCAGCCTGGCCTTCGCCCGGATCGGGCTGCCGTGGGACGACGCCCTGGTCGTGTCGGCCCACGGACGTCCACTGGCCGCGGCGGCGGCGGCAGTCGCCTGGGCCGCCAAGGCCGCGGTGCTCGTTTCCCCCGACAGCCCGCCCGAAGCGCTGGGGAAGGAGCTGGTCGCCCTGGGCGCCGCCCCGGCCCAGGTCGCGGTCTGCAGCCGGCTGGGTCTGGCCGGCGAGGCCGTGGTCCACACCGATCTCGACGGGCTGGCGGCGGGCGTCTGGGACCCGCTGTCGGTCGTCGTCCTCGTGCGCGGGGCCCCGGTGGCCGCCACGGCCGGGCGGGACTGGGGACGGCCCGAGGCGGTGTTCGCCCACCGCCAGGGCATGATCACCAAGTCCGAGGTGCGAGCGGTCGCACTCGGGAAGTTGCAACTCCCGACACGTGGCGTGCTCTGGGACGTCGGGGCGGGCAGCGGCAGCGCCGCCATCGAGTGTGCCCTGCTCTCGCCCGCGCTGCGGGTGTTCGCGGTCGAGCGCCGCCCCGACGACGCCCGCCGGATCGAGGACAACGCCAGCCGGCTGGGCGCCGGGGTGACCGTCGTCGCAGGCGAGGCGCCCGGCGCACTGGCCCCGCTCCCCGACCCGGACCGGGTGTTCGTCGGTGGGGGCGGACTCGACGTGCTGGACGCGGTGATGGCCCGGCTACGCCCTGATGGTCAGGTGGTGGCCACCTTCGCCGCCATGGATCGCGCCGCGGCCGCGGCCGGACGCCTCGGCCACCTGGTCCAGATCTCCGCCGGCCGCGGTGAACGGTTGCCGGGTGGCGGCTGGCGGCTGGCGGGGGCCAACCCGGTGTTCGTCGCCTGGGGCCCCCGGCCATGAGGGTCGTGTCGGTGTCGGTGACCGAACGGGGCCGGGCCCTGGCCGGCCAACTGCCCTGGGAGCACCATCACGGCCGGGCGGCGGCGACCGTCCGGGCGCAGTGGCACGAGGTCGACGGTCTGGTGCTGTTCCTCGCCACTGGGGCGGCGGTGCGGATCATCGCGCCGCTCCTGGCCGACAAGCACCGCGACCCGGCCGTCGTGTGCGTCGACGAAGCGGGCCGGTTCGCCGTTGCCCTGTGCGGGGGCCACGCAGGCGGGGCCAACGAGCTGGCCCGGACCGTGGCCGGCTACCTGGCTGCGCAGCCCGTCATCACCACGGGCAGCGATGCCGTGGGCCGTCCGGGGCTCGACCAGCTGCCCGGGTTCGTCGCCACGGGCGACGTCGCGGCGGTGGCGACCGCCCTGCTCGACGGTCGCGCGGTACGGGTGGACAATCCCTTGAACTGGCCGGTACCGCTTACCGCTGACCCGGCGGGCTCGGTCCTGGTGACCGTCACCGACCGCCGCGATGTCGCCGGCCCCGGCCAGGCGATCCTCCACCCCCCTTCGCTGGTGGCGGGGGTCGGAACGTCGTCCACCGCCACGGCCCGCGAGGTCGCGGACCTGCTCGACCAGGCGCTCTCGGGCGCCGGGCTGGCCGTGGCGTCGCTGGCCGAGGTGGCGACCATCGACCGCCGGGTCGACCACCCGGCCGTCGTGGCGCTGGGCTATCCCATCCGGGCGTTCCCGTCCGGGGAGCTGGCGGCGGTGGAGGTGCCCTCCCCGAGCGAGACCGTGCGCGCTGCGGTGGGTACGCCCAGCGTCTGCGAAGCGGCGGCGCTGCTCGCCGCGGGTCCCGGCGCCGAGCTCGTGGTGACCAAGCGGTCCGGCCCCACCGCGACCGTCGCCCTCGCCCGCCGTCGCGGTCCTCGCGGCCACCTGGCGCTGGTCGGGCTCGGGCCGGGGGGAGCGGCCCACCGAACGCCCGCGGCCGAGCACGCGGTGCGCCGGGCCGAGGTGGTGCTGGGCTACCGGGCGTACCTCGAACAGTGTGGCGACCTCAGGGGAGCGGCCCAGGAGTGGGTCGCCTCGCCGATCGGCGACGAGGTGGTCCGGGCCAAGCAGGCGCTCGCCGAGGCCGGTGCCGGGCGGCGGGTCGCCCTCGTGTGCTCGGGTGATTCCGGGATCTACGGCATGGCGTCGATCGTGATGGAACTGGCCGACCGCGGTGTCGACATCGACGTGGTCCCCGGCATCACGGCCGCCGCCGCGGGCGCCGCCGTGCTCGGCGCACCCCTCGGCCACGACCACGTCGCCATCAGCCTGTCCGACCTCCTGACCAGCTGGGCGGTGATCGAGCGACGGCTGCAGGCCGCGGCCGAATCGGATCTGGTGGTGAGCCTGTACAACCCCCGCTCGCGGGGGCGGACCTGGCAACTGGACGCGGCCCGGCGCATCCTGCTCGAGCACCGTCCGCCCGCCACACCGGCGGGCATCGTGACCGACGCCGGCCGGGAGGGGCAACGATGCGTCGTCACCACCGTCGCCGACCTCGATGTCACCCTGGTCGGTATGACATCGGTCGTGATCATCGGATCGAGCACCACGACGTTGGTCAACGGGCGGATGCTCACCCCGCGGGGGTACCGATGATCCACCCCATCGAGGTCGAGAGCTACCAGATCCTGGCGGCGCGCGTCGACCTCTCCCACCTGAGCCCGGGCACCCGGGCCGTCGTCGAGCGGGTGATCCACGCCAGCGCCGACCTCGAGTACGCGGAAACCGTCGTGGCGCCCGAAGCGGTCGTCGTGGCCGCCGTCGAAGCCATCGCGGCCGGTTGCCCGGTCGTGACCGACGTCGAGATGACAAGGGCAGGGATCACCGGTGTCGAGGCCCGCTGCTACCTGGCCGAAGCGGTCGCGGCCGGCAATCGCTCCCGCAGCTCGGCCGCCATGCGCCTGGCGGCCGAGCGCCATCCCCGCGGGGCCGTTGTAGTCATCGGCTGCGCCCCGACCGCACTGTACGAAGCCCTGGCGCTGGCCGCGCAGGGGCGTTTCGCACCGGCGGCCATCATCGCCATGCCGGTCGGTTTCGTCGGCGCCGCCGCGGCCAAGGCGGCCGCACTCGGAAGCGGACTGCCCGTCATCGGCAATACCGGCGACAAAGGCGGCTCGGCCGTGGCTGCGGCGGCCTGCAACGCCATCGTGAGGCTGGCCCGTGGCTGAGGCGCCGGCCCTCCTGTTGGTCGGCCACGGCAGTCGCTCGGGCCCAGGCGTAGCGGCGTATTGGGAGTTCGCGGACGTCCTCCAGTCCGAGGCGCCCGAACTGCGGCTGGGCTGCGGATTCATCGAGTTGGCGGAGCCGGGTCTGGACGCGGCCATCGACCAGCTGGTGGAGGCCGGGGCCACCAGTGTCGTCGCCGTCCCGCTGGTCCTGCTCGGCGCCGGCCACATGAAAAACGACGGGCCGGCCGCCCTGGCCCGCGCCCGCGGCCGCCACCGAGATGTCGACTTCGCCTACGCCCGGGATCTCGGCGTCCACCCCGCCCCGCTCGACGTGGCGACCGAGCGAATCACGGCCGTTGCCGGCGGCTGGCCCGTCGAGGCGACCGCGGTTGTTGTGGTCAGTCGGGGATCGAGCGACCCCGACGCCAACGCCGATCTGTTCAAGGTCAGCCGGCTGCTCTGGGACGCCGGGCACGCCCAGTGGGTGGAGCCGGCATTCGTCTCCCTCGCCCCGCCCACGGTGCCCGACGCCCTGGAACGCTGCCGCCGCCTCGGCGCCACCCGGATCGCGCTCGTCCCGTATTTCCTGTTCACCGGCGTGCTGGTCGAACGGATCGGCGCGCAGGCCCGGGCGTGGGCCGCGGAGCATCCCGAGATCGCGGTGCGCACCGGACTCGAGCTCGGCGCTGACCGCCGCCTGGCCCGACTCGTGCTGGAGCGGTACCGCGAGGCACTCGAAGGCGACGTGCGCATGAACTGCGACTACTGCGCGTACCGGGTCGCCCTCCCCGGCTACGAGGACCGGTTGGGAACACCCCTGGTCATTCACACCCACACGCACGACCACTGAGCGTCGCCCCGGCAACCGGTACCCTCCTCGCAGTAGAGGACAGGGGTGGGTATGGGGCTTCGATGCCGGCTGGTTGGTATCGCGATCGTGTTGACACTCACGTCGGCCATCCTGGCGGGCTGTGGCGGCGGCTCCAAAGCGCTCAGCAAGGCCGACTTCGTGCGCAAGGCCGACGCCCTTTGTGGCCCTGCCATCACCCGGATCAACGCGATCACCCCGCCCGCCGACAACGCCCCGGCGAGCGAGTACGTGGCCGATGTCAAGCAGACCCTGGCAATCATCGAGCCGCTGGTGCAACAACTGGGCGCCCTCACCGCGGCACCCGCCGACTTTGCGGTGCTGGAACAGAACCTGATCGCCCCGACGAAGGACCTGGTGACGGCCAGCCACGCCTTCATCAACGAGATGCAGCAGGCCAACGGCGATTCTGCGGCCGAGCAGGCGGCAATCACGAAGGTCGGCCAGGCTTCCGACGACCCCAATGCCGAATCGCACGACAAGGCCCTGGCGGCGTTCGGATTCGACGCCTGCTCCAAGACCAACAGCGGGACCACTCCCCCATCGACGACCACCACGACCACAAAGCCACCACCGCCGTACGTCGCACGCGACGCCAGTTTCAGCGCCGTGTTCCCAGACACCCCGACGCGCGACTCGACGCCGATCACGACGGCCGGCCTGAACCTCCAGGCGATCCTCTACACCTCGGTCACGGCCAACGAGGAGTTGTCGGTCGCCTACATCGCATTTCCCGTGACGCCGGCCGCATCCAACATTCAGTCGGCGCTCGACAACAGCGTCGACCAGGGAGCGTTGAGCGCCAGCGGGACGGTCTCCTCACGCAGCCGGATCACCTATCTGGGCTCCCCGGCGGAGGATGCCGTCATCAACTCACCGGGCCACGTCATCCATGTACGGGTCGTCATCATCGGCCGGAAGTTCTTCGTGCTCCAGGGAATCACCTACGCGGCGGACGCCCCCCACCCGCAGTACGACGAACTGCTGGCCACGTTTCACACGATCTGAGCCGTCACAGCTGGAGGGACTTGACCTCCAGGAACTCCTCCAGCCCGAAGCGCCCGAGCTCGCGGCCGTTGCCCGACTGCTTGTAACCGCCGAACGGGGCCAACGGGTTGAATGAGCCACCGTTGACCTCGACCTGGCCGGCCCGCAACTGGCGGGCCACGACGAGCGCTCGTTCCTGATCGCCCGACCACACCGCGGCGGCCAAGCCGTAGACGGTGTCGTTGGCGATCTCAACCGCCTCGGACTCGGTGTCGTAGGCGATGATCGACAGCACCGGTCCGAAGATCTCCTCCTGGGCGATCACCGATCCGGGGTCCACGTCGGAGAAAACAGTGGGCCGGACGAAATACCCCCGCTCCAGGCCGTCAGGTGCTTCAGGCCCCCCGCACAGGAGCTTGGCTCCGCTGTCGATTCCGGCCCGGATGTAGCCCCGGACCCGCTCCCGCTGTGCCGCGCCGGCCAGAGGACCGAGGCGGGTGCCCGGCGTCAGCGGATCCCCAGGCGTATAGCTCGCCGCGGCCTCGACCGCCAACCGCTCCACCTCGGCCAGCCGGCCTCGGGGAACGATCATCCGGGTCAACGCCGAGCAGGTCTGGCCGGAGTTGATGAATGCCTTGGCCACGCCGTCGCGCACTGCGTGCGCCAAATCGGCGTCATCGAGGATGACATTGGGGCTCTTGCCGCCGAGCTCCAGGGCGACACGCTTCACCGACGCCGCCGCCAGTTCGCTCACCCGGCGCCCCGCCCTGGTCGAGCCGGTGAAGCTCACCATGTCGACACCGCGGTGGCCGGCGAGCGCCTCGCCGGCCACCTGACCGGCCCCCGTGACCAGGTTGAACACGCCGGCCGGGACGCCGGCGCGGTCGATCACCTCCGCCAGTATGAAGGCGCTGAGCGGCGCCACCTCCGACGGCTTCAGCACGACGGTGCATCCCGCGGCCAACGCCGGGGCCACCTTGGCCGCCACCTGGTGCAGGGGATAGTTCCAGGGCGTGATCGCCCCGACCACACCCACCGGCTCGCGCACCACGACCGACGAGCCAAGTTGCTCGGAGAACGCGAAGGTCTGCAACAGGTCGGCCATGGAACCGAAGGTCATGATCGGCAGCCCGGCCTGGATGAGCATGGCCAGGTTGATCGGCATGCCGACCTCCTGGGAGATCACGGTGGCGATTTCCATCATCCGCGTCTGCAGGCCTTCGGTGATCTGGCGCAGCACCTTGGCCCGCTCCTCGGGTCCGGTGCCCGACCACATCGCGAAGGCCCCGCGAGCCGCCCCCACCGCCCGGTCGACGTCGGCCGCCGTGCCGTCGGGGACGCGGCCCATGACCTCTTCGGTGGCGGCGTTGACCACGTCGATGGTCCCCGCCCCGAGGGCCGCAACCCATTGCCCGTCGATGTAGAGCCGGTCCCGGACGTCACTTGCCATTCGCGGGACTCTATCCACGCCGGAAGAATTGGTCAGACGGTTCCGGATGCTCAAGTATCAGACGGGTTCCTGCCGACTCTGTCATAGGTGAATAGCGACTTAGGAGGCCAGCGATGGCAACAGCGAGTGTCTCGGCAGTGACCGCGGGGGCAGCGACGACACTGGCTCGTCCGGCTCAGGTCGTGCGCCGGCCGGGTGGACAGGTCGTCGTCATCCTCTTGGGCCGCGATGCTCTTTCGGAAGCCACGATGTGGCGGTCCCGGGGCTACCAGGTCGACTCCATCAGCGGTGAGGCCCTCGGCTTTTAGATCCGGGTTCCTGATCCGGCCTTCTAGCGCAACCAGGGACCGCCCAACCGGGCCGACACGGTCGGGTTGACACGAACCGCGCCGACCAGATGGTTCCTTTGGAGCGGGATGACGTGCACCGTCTGGCCCGTCTGCGGCGCCTCGATCATCTGCCCGTTGCCAAGGTAGATCGCAACATGGTCGATGAAACCGGGGTCGCTCGGGTCATAGGCCCAGAAGAGCAGATCGCCGGGCTGAAGCTGACTGACCGCAACGGCGGGTCCGGCCAACGCTTGTTCCGCCGCCGTCCTCGGCATGCTGATGCCCGCCGCCGCGAACGACCAACCCACCAGTCCGGAGCAGTCGAAGCCGTTGGGCCCAGTGCCCCCCCACACGTACGGTTTTCCCAGCCGGCTCACCGCCGCGGTCAGCGCAGTGGACAGCTGCCCCGCGGTGACCCCGCCTCCGCTCCCGTGGCCGGGGGCGCTCCCGAGCGCCAGGCCCGGTCGCATCAGCACCACCGACGCATCATGGGCGACGGACTTGACCGCCGACTGCAGCACGAAGGGATCCGCGCTCGGCGCGCTCACGACCAGCCCGGCGCCGGACGCCAGCCCGAGTGGCCCGCTCATCTGGCGGCTCACGACCAGATCGATGCCCGGCAAGCCCACCGACATGAATGCGCCCAGCCATTGCTTGGTCGTCGGACCCGGGCCGGCCGCCACGACAGGCACCTCGGCGCCCAGCGCCAACTGGCGGTCTCGGGACATTTCGAACGACGACGCCAGCGTGCCTGACGCGATGTACTGCCAGAGCCGGTCGGCGGAGGCGGTCACCTCCGGCGTGAAGTTGCGGAAGGTGCCCGGGTCGACCCCGACGGTGACTGCCGGCGCCCCTTGGAGCACGACGGTGCCGACGTCGACCACCTCCACCGCCTCGACTCCTTTGAGTCCTCGGACCGCCTGTACCACCGTGGCCGCGATCGGGCCTGGGAGGGTGATGATGGCGGTCGGCGTGTGGGCCTTGCCCGCCGGCGGCACGGTCGGCGGAGGTGCCGTCGTGGTCGACGCCGGCGGCGGCGGCGGCTTCATCGTGGTCGCAGGCCGCTTCGCCGGTTGTTTCTGACCCTTCTGGCCCGGACCCGGCTGGCCTCCCGACGGCGTCGGCTGGTCGGCCGAGGGCCGGCTGGCGCCGCTCAAGGCGGTCGGCACGGAGGTGCCGTGCCCTGATTGGCGGGTGACGACCGCTGCGGTCAAGCCCGCGATCAGGAGCAGCGCCACGACCAGTGGTCCGAGGAGACGCCCTGCGGGCGCGCGGCGGCGCAAGGAACCCCCCTCGGAACCCCTCCGCGTCTCCTCGTCCGAATGCCGCGACCGTCGCAAACCACGTGGATATTCGGCAAGAGGACGTTCAGTTCCTGCTCAGGGCGTCAGGAACTTAAGGACTTCTTAGGGCAAATCACCTTGGGGCGGTCGCATGAAATGCCGAAAACACAACCAGAGCCGCTCGCCGACCGTACGGGCGGGACACACGCGGCCGTGGTCGGAGGCGAGTTGTTTATGGGTCATAGCGGATCACGCCGGGGCATCGGACAGAGGATCGCCGTGGCCGCGCTGGCGGTCGGGGTGACCGCGGGAACGGTTGCCTGTTCCGCCGGGGCGGCCAAGAAGTCCGCCTCGCTGCGGGCGGTCTCGGGCCCGTCGAGCGCGGCGGCGCCGGGCGCGGCAGGCGATTCGCAAGCGGCTGCCGGGAGTTCCGGCACCCCCGCGGTCGCGGCGGCAGGCCCCGTCAGCCAGCCCGCCGCCGGGTCCGCCGCTGCGGGTGGCGCAGCGGCCACTCCCGGGGCGGCGACGGGGGCCACCCAGTCAGGTGGTGCCCCCACGACGGCGACCAAGCCCCCGGCCACCACCGGGGCCAAGCCTCCTCCCGTTTCCACCGGGCCGGCACCGGTCGCCACCGGCGCCTACCATTACAAGCTGCTCGCCGGCTCGTACTCGACCCTGACGATCGGCACCAAGTCCTCGCCGCTGTCCCTGGCGGACCCGAGCATTCTGACCGTCAGCACCACCGGAGCCGGGATGCAACAGTGGGTCAACGCCTCGACCACCACCAACCTGCGGTTCACCAACTCCGGGGTGTTCCTGCTCTCCGAGACGGTTCCGCTGTTCAACACGACCTGCACCTTCGACGCGCCCGTGGCATCACCGCCGTGGCCTCTCGCGGTCGGTAAGGCCTTCTCCGGGCAGGCGACGTGCGGTCAGGGCAGTTCGGCCAGCACCCTCACGCTCAGCGGCCGGGTCACGGGGGCTGCGTCGTTACCGCTCGAGGGGGCGGCCGTGAGCACCTTCTTGGTCCAGACGACGCTGACGCTGAGCGGAACCACACTGCGTATAGGAGAGACGGACTGGTACGCCCCGTCGCTGCGACTCCCGGTCAAGTCCACCGTCGCGGTTTCGGGCGGCGTCACCGGCTACTCGATCGCGAGTTCCACGACCTACACCCTGACGTCGTCCCGACCCTCCTGAACGATCCTCGCCTGCAGGAGCGGAACCACCTCGCGCCAGTCGCCGACGATCCCGACGTCGGCGACGGCAAAAACCTTGGCTTGCGGGTCGTGGTTGATCGCCAGGATCTTGCCCGCGCCCCGGACCCCGACCATGTGGTTGAACGTTCCCGAGAGACCGATCGCGACATACAGGCGGGGTGCCAGGCTTCGCCCCGTCAGGCCGACCTGACGTGATCTCGGCTGCCAGCCCTGGTCGGTGACCTTCCGGGTGGCCGCCATCTCGGCGCCCAGTGAGTCGACGAGCGGCCGCAACCGGTCGTACTCGCCGGGCTCGACACCCGCGCCCACAGCGACCACGACCTCGGCGGTCGCGAGGTCGTCGAGATCGTCGTCGTGCCCCGAACCGAGGAGCCGTACCCGCCCCGCCGGCCGGATCGTCCGTTCGGTGATCGGAATCCTTCGGGCGCTGCGGGGGCGCCGCGTCGGCAGCATGCCGGGCCGCACCGTCGCCATCTGGATCGCCGACGAGCTGGTGATGGCGGCGACCAACTGGCCTCCGAAGGCCGGCTTCCAGGACAGGAGCCGGCCTTCGTCGACGGCCACCTCGACCGCGTCACCGGTCAACCCGGCCCCGAGGCGAGCGGCCATCCGGGCGGCGACCTCTCGCCCCCAGAGCGTGCCCGGCGCCAGCACCGCCCAGGGCAATGTTTCGCCCGCCCATTCGGCGGCGGCTCGGGCCACGTCCTCCTCGGCCACCGCGCCTTCGACTACCACCAGTTGGTCGCCACCCCAGGACCCGACGGTGGCGGGGTCGAGGCTTCCCGCCTCGGCGAACGCGGCCACCTGCCCATGGATGGTGTGAGCCAACCGGGCGGCGGCGCCGAGCAGCTGGCGGGCCACGTGGGGCCGGTCCCGCTCGACCAGCACCGCGACCACCTTTTCCCCTCGTGTCCACTCGTCAGGGACCACTTCGTCGTCCCCTTCGCGGGCGGAGCCGGCCGCGCCGAGGGCGCCCGCGTCACGGAGCAGCGACACCGCCTGGGCGACCTGATCGGGCAGCGGGCCAGCCAGCACCAGTCCCTGGCGCGCCACCTCCAGGGTCCGCACCCCGCCGACGCTCGTCGGGCTGCCGGCCTGTCCCCACGGTCCGGGGCCGAGGTCGACGGCGTGCAGCCGGCGCAGGCGGGCCGGGTCGACGGCCGCTCGCCCGGCGGGGTCGACTTTGGCCGGTTGGCACAGCCGCTCGGCGCAGGAGACGACGGCGGGCAGGTGCACCTCGGCATCGGCCCAGCCGTCGTCGAGCTCCAGCCGGGCCACGACCGTGCCCGACTTCACGGTCATGGCCTTGACGCCGGCAAGGAACGGCAGGTCGAGCAGCTCCGCCACCTCCGGCCCCACCTGGCCGGTGTCGGCATCCACCGAGTTGCGACCGGCCAGGATCACGTCGAACGGCCCGAGGAGCTCGATGGCCGCCACCAAGGCCCGGGCCGTGGCCAGCGTGTCGGATCCCGCGAACGCCGGGTCGCTGATGAGCACTCCCTCGTCGGCGCCCCAGGCGACCGCCTCGCGCAGCGCGTCTTCGGCCGGGGGCGGCCCGAGGGTGAAGACGGTGCAGGTCCCGCCTGACTGACGGGCCAGTTCGACACCCTGGCTGATGGCACGCCGGCAATAGGCGTTTATCTCGGATTCCATCCCGTCGCGGATCAAGCGCCCGTCGCGACCCAATGTCGCCGATTCGACCGACGGAACCTGCTTGATCAAAACCCCGACGCGCACCAATTGACCTCAATTTTCGCGGGCCGCCGCAACGCCGGCCCGGATCGGGGCCAGCGTATGTCCGGTTTGTGGCAATACGACACTGCGCCCGGTGCGCGGCACGAATCGCCAAAACGCCCGCAAAGGGCACGCGGACGTTCAAGCCCAGGCTAAATCTCACGCCAATAGCTCAACCGGACAGCATGCTCCGACGACAGCCGGAGCCATGGTACATCGCTTGCGTCTCGCTCTCGCAGCCATCTGGGCCGCGACCCTCGTGCTGGTCGCAGCCGTCGCCGTGATCGTGGGCGGCGGCATGGGCGGAGCCGGCGCTTCGGCCGCCGCCGCCTCCTCTCGGTCGGCCGGGCTGCGCCCGGTCGTCGTGCAACCGGCGCCCCTTGACGCCGCCGCCAACCGCTCCGCCGACGCCCCATTCTCCGCCGCCAGCGACGCCACCGCGCCCACTACCGCCGCTCCGGCCGCTGCCGCCGCTCCCGCCCCGACGACCGTGGCGCCGACAACGGCACCTCCGATCGTGGCTTCGACAGTGCCGCCGGCCCCGGCGCACGTGGCCACCACGGCGCCCCGGCCCGTGCCCGCGACGGTCGCTCGGCCCGCGACGACCACCCCCCCGAAGGTCACCCCGGCCGGCAGCTCGGGCACCGCCAACGACTTCAGCCTCATCGGGTACCGCTGGAACCCCTGCCAGACCATCACCGTGACCAGTGCCGGGCCGGCGGTGGCCGGGATCGTCAGCGAGCTCGCCTCGATCACCGGTTTGCACCTTCAGATGGTGAGCGGTCCCGTCGCTCAGATCACCGTGATTTGGGGGGCGGTTCCCGCCGGCGGCGAGATCGGCCTCACGGCGTGGCGGGCGGTGGGCAGCTGGCTCACCACCGCCGGGATCGTCATCAGCCAGGATGCCCAGCCGTACCTGGCCACGGTGCTACGCCACGAACTGGCCCACGCTCTCGGCCTCGGCCACGCCGCCCGGTCCAACGAGATCATGTACCCGATCGCCGGGGGCAGCTCGCCCACCGACTACCAAGCGGGGGACCTGGCAGGCCTGCGAGCGATCGGCACCGCGGCCGGAGGTTGCTGACCAGCGTCTCGAGCAGGGCCTTCGTGGAGGAGCCATCCCACGCAGGTGGGAGACCGTGTTCCGACCTCAGGGGGATGTCCGCTCCAGCAGGGCCGTCGTAGGCTTTGCAGCGTGCCGAGCGATGACGAACTTCGCCGGGTCGCCGAAGATGTCAGGGCGCTGGCCCGGTCATTGGCCCGGGACATCCGGGCCGCGGTCGACCGGGCCCGGGAGGATGTGAACGGGCCCGACCAGGGCGCCGCCCCCTCCGCCCCCTCCGCACCTTCCGCCGGCCGGCGGTCGGCTCGGGAGGATCTGGCTGCGGCCGGGCGGGCGGCACGTGACGAAATGCGCCAAGCCCAGTCGGCGCTTCGCCAGGCCGCCCGTCGGCATCGCCACGGCGACGACCGGCACGACAGGTATGCCAGGCACGACGCCGGAGTCGACGGGCACGACGCCGGAGTCGACGGGGACGGTGGGCACGACGGGCACGACGAGCGGCGTTCTCTCCGAGGCCCGCGGCCGGGGAGCCCGCCGCGTTGGGACAACTGGGGCCGTCACTATCGCGGCGCAGTTGGAGTACGTCCCGGCGGTGGTTGGCGCGACCGCCCGAGCGGGCCGCCGCCGCCCAGGATCGGCCGGGGCGAACGTGGCGCCGCCCGGGCCTCGGTCCCTGCGCCGCCCCTGCGGCATCGCCACGACGGCAGCACGTTGCTGGGGCTGCTGGCCGTCGTCTTCGGGCTGGCGTGGCTGGCCGCGGGCACCCACGTCGCGGCGGTGTCGACCAAGGCCGTGATCGCCGTGGCCCTCATGGTGCTGGGCGCCGCCACCGTCGTGACGGCGCGCACGGACTGGGCGCTCAGCCGGCGAACCTGGCCCGTTCTCTGCGGGGCGGTCCTGGCCTTGGGGCTGCTCGCCCTCTCGGCGTCGCCCAGCCTGCCGGTCGGATTCCGCCACCTCGAGTTCGGGGCCCGCACCGTC
>JAUTXN010000138.1 GCA_030838045.1 Acidimicrobiaceae bacterium | reverse complement strand
GCGTCGCCGGGTTGATCGCCTGCGCGGCCGCCCGGGCCGCCCCGTCGGCCTCATCGATCGCTTCCCGCCGAGCCGCCAAGGTGTACCCCCCGTCCAGCACCAAACCGATGAACAGCACCAACGCCAGGGTCACGATCACCACGAAGGCGGTGACCATCCCGGCCTCCGGGCCGCCGCCGCTGCCGCGACACCCGCAGCCACAGCCGCGGCCGCGACACCCGCAGCCGCGGCCCGGGCCGCCGCGCCTACTGCCGCGGATCAAGTTCCGCTCCTGAACGTGTCGACCACCGCGACGGCTCGGGCACGAAACGTCCGGGCTCCGGCGATGCGCAGACCCAACACATCGTCGAGGGCGACCGTGCAACTGACGTCGGCCACGACCTCGCCTCCGGGCCGCAGTCTCGAGACGTCGATGACCACCTGCGGTGCCTGGCACGACACCCGGCCCGCGTTGAGGCTGTCGAGGCCACGCTGCACCCCGGCGTTCGTCGCCGCCTGGGCCGTTGGCCAGGTCGACGCCTCCCGGGCGGCATCGCGGGCGGCCTCCGTGACCTGGTTGCGGGCCAGGGAGAACCGGCCGGCGACGAGGGCGAACATCATGAGCAGCAGCAGCACCGGTGTGATCAGGACCAACTCCACCGCCGCCGATCCATCATCGCTCACCGCGCCAACCGCCCCCGGAACAGCTCCGTGGTGCTCTCGGCGACCGCATGCACGGGGAACGACACGAACGGCACCACCGCGATGCAACGCCCCCGTACCTCGACCCGGGCGATGTCCGAGGTCCGAGATGCCGTGACCTGACGGGCCTCGAGGATGGTCCTCCCGGCCTGGTCCAGCAGCTGGTTGGCCCGGGCGGCACCGGTCGCGGCGCTGGCGCCCTGCACCCGAGCGGCCCGCACCCCGTCCTGTGCCGCGGCGTCGGCCAAAGCGGCCGCGTGGTACCACAGCGCAACTTGGATGCTGAACATGATCAGCAACAGCAGCACCGGGAACACCAGGACGGCCTCGAGGGTCGCGACGCCCGATTCGGACCTGGCTCCCCTTTTCCCGATCAACTCGTCGGAATACTGTTCGCCTTACTCATCACCTTTGCCACAATGACCGCGCCGGCGGCAATCGCGAGCCCCGCGAAAATCGCGATCAATATCACGGTCTCGGTCGTCATACCGTTCTCGTCTCTTTTCGAGACTTCCCAGCGGGCACGCAACCAAAGGAACGTCGGCAGTAGAAACATCATGTTGGGAAATGCCTCCAATCGTGGTTGATGAGCTGACTTGGGGAAGAAATCAGATGCCCTCGAGCACCCGGGAAATGGCGGGAAAGCCGATAAACAACACGAACCCGAATAGCAGGAGAATGACGGGGAGCGACATGCGTTCACTCGCCGATTGGGCCGCGGCTTCGACATCGGCCAGGCCTTTCACCCGCAGGGCCTGCGCTTTCGCGGCCAGGCTGGAGCGGACCTTGGCGCCGTTGTCGCCGGCCAGACTGACGGAGGCGGCGAGTTCGCGGAGATCACCGATACCGAGTTCGAGTCCCAGGTGGTCGAGCCCGTTCCACGGTGTGTCGCCCATGATCTTGGCCCGGTAGAGGGCCTGGCGAATCTCGCCGAATGCCCATCCGCGGCCCGCGCCCGCCGCGGTGTCCAGCGCGCCTTCGACTCCACGCCCGGCGGCCAGGTTGACCGCCACCAGGTCCAAGAAGGCGCTGAGGGCGTGGTTAAAGCTGCGCCGGCGGGTGCGGGCCTCACTTGCCAGCACGAGGTTGGGCAGGACCGCCCCACCGACGCCGAGCGCCAGCAACAGGGCGGCGGGAAGTTCGAAGGGGACCGAGATTCCGGCCACGCCGAGCACAAGGAGCAGCGCCGGGACCAGCAGCGCGCTTTCGATGGCGGCGGTCATGCAGCGCACGGCGTGCGAGCCGTTGGTCCGGCCGACCAAGCGAAGATCGGTGGCGACCGAGGGGGTGATCAAGTGGCCGATACCAACGGCGCGCGCCAGGGGCTCGAGGAAACGTCCCGTGGTCTCCGTTGGGCCGTCGCCGGCGGGGGCGACCCCGCCGATGTGGGCCAGGGCGCTGCTCAGATCGGGGCGCGCCGGGGTCAGGCTGCGCACGACCAGGATGATGCCGAGCCCGATGCCCGCGCCGGCCAACAGCATCAGGACCACGGGCGCTCCTCGGGTGTGGCGGCGGAACGGGCGAGGAAGCGCTCGGGTTCGATGTAGTGGGCCATCGATGCCAGCCACATGAAGGCGCCCCCGAAACAGGCGAAGACCGCAAGGAGGACCGTCTGACCGGTGGCGGAGTTGAACGGGGTCAGGTAGCTGCGATTGAGGACGACGAGCAGGAGGGCCATGCCGACGGTGACGCCGGTGATGATGCGAACCGAGGTCCGGGTCCGGGCTCGGGTGGCGTCGACCCGGATCCGCATGGTGGCGCTGTCGCGAGCGGCCGACGCCAGCGACGCCAGGAGCTCGCCGAGTTCCTGGGCCTCGCCACTGGCGGCGAGAGTCAGCGCCGAGACCACCAGGTCGGCGGTCGGATCGGCCAGGTCCTCGCCGAACGCCGCCAGCGCGGGCCCGAGGCGCTCGCGTTGCAAGCGGGTGACGAGGCCGCCGATCTCGGGTCGGATGGCCGCGGGCGCCAGCGGCGCGGTGGTGATGATGGCCTGCTCGAGCCCGGCCGCGGCCGCCATGGTGTCGCGGAGCATCTCGGTCCACGAGGCGATGGCTTCGGTACGGTCGGTCTGCTGGCGTTGCTGGCCCCGGCTGGTGAACAGGTCCCGGGCGAAGAATCCCGCTGCCGCGCCGGCCAGGACGCCGACCGGCCAGCGGGTGAGGAGGGCGGCGAACAGGGCGGTAAAGGCGGCCAGCGCGGCGCGGGTACCCAGGTGGGGGAAGCGCTCTGCCACCCTGTGGGCGACGGGTGGGGACTCAACGGGATTTGGAACACTGCGAACGCTGGCGACGATCAGCAGGATTCCCACGCCGATGCCGGTGCCCAGGAGCAGCGTAACGGCGGTCATGGGGTGTGCACCCGGTGATGCCGGGCCAGCCAGCTGGCGTCGAACCCCTGCTCGCGTAGCCGTTGGCGCGTCCGCTCGGAGAGCACCGTGCCGGTCGGCACCACTCGTCCCTCGCTGTCGGGTGCGAACAACTCGTTGGTCACCACCGCGGTGTCGCTGGCCCCGGTCACCTCGCGGATCGACGACACGACCCGATGACCCGACCGGTCCCGGCGCACGAAGATCGTGAAGTTCACCGCGTCCGCGGCCAAGGCGAAGGTGTGGCGGAACTCCAATCGCTCGGGCGATTGGGCGGCCAGCAACGCCAGTTTGTTGAACACCTCGGCGGAGCTGTTGGCGTGCAGGGTGCACATCGACCCCGACGCGCCAGAGTTCATGGCGTTGAGCATCGGAACGACTTCGTCGCCCAACACCTCGCCGACGATCACGCGACGGGCGTTCATCCGCATTGCCCAGCGGACGAGGTCGGCGCAGGTGATCCGGCCGACGTCCTCCACATTGGCCTCGCGCGATTCGAGCGCCACCACCTCGTTGTGGCGGTCGGGAAAACGGTCGAGGGCCAACTCGTAGTCCGTTTCGACTGTGACCAAGCGCTCCTCAGGCGCGATGTCGGCCGCCAAGGCTCGCAGGAGGGTCGTTTTCCCGTCACCCATCCCACCGCAGATCAAGAGGTTGGCCCGGGCCCGGACCGCAGCTCCGAGGAAGGCCCGGATCATGGGGGAGAACGATCCCCGCCCGGCCAGGTCGTCGAGCGTCACGTCGAGCAGTCGGTGGAGCCGGAGGAACAGGTGGGTCTCGGGGCACACCCACCCGATGGCGAAGAGCCTTGAACCGTCCGGGAGCTGGAGGTTGATGCGGGGGTGCGCCGGGTCGAAGAGACGCTCCGACAGGCCGACGCGCCGTCCGAGGTCCCGGATGAACTCGATCAGTTCCTCGTCGGTATCCGCCACCGCGGGCCCGCGGATCGTGCGGCCGTCGACGAGATCGAGCCAGACCCGCTGGGCGCCGGCGGCGTGGATGTTGACGACATCTGCGCGGTCGAGGTGGTCCTGCAGGCGACCAAGGCCGAACAACAGGTTGAACACCGCCTGCTCGAGTGCTTGTTCATCCTCGGCCGTCAGCGGGGCGACGCCGTTGGTGATCAGCTCGTGTGCATGGCGCTCGAGCGCCTCGTTGATCAGCTTGGCGCCGAGGGCGTGTTCGTCAGCCTCGATCAGGCGGCCCTGGCCCTGCCGTTCCCGCTCCCGCTGGGCGTCGGCCAGTTGGCGCGCCACCTTGGACCGAAGCCGGCGAACCAGGGCTTCGTCGACCGGCTCTGCCGCGGCCCACGGAATGCCGGTCAGCACGGCCGGCGAGACGTCACGATCACGGTCGAGCCGGGCGTCGGGCACAGCTGTCCCAGGCGTCGGGGTGGTCACACCCGTTCCTATGCCGCGCCGGGGTCACCGTCGTGACGGATAGGTGAACACCATGCCGGCCGCATTGGGCTCTGCGTCCGGGTCTGACTCCTGGGTCGCGCTTGGGGTTGCGTCAGGGTTTGTGCCTGTCAAGGCGCCGGGTGCACCGGCGGCGTCGGCGCTGTGCGGGCCGAGTGCGGGGAGGAAGCTGGCCAGCTCACGGGCGATGACGGCCGCCGAGCGGCGGAGTTCATTTCGCCGTGACGCCGTCCCGCCGTTGAGTTGGGCGGCACCCGCGGGGTCCCAGGCCAACGCCCCGAGAACCGGCAACTGCAGTGCGCTGCCCACCTCGTCGGGCCGATAGGGCCGCTCGCCGACGGTCACCACCGCCAGGCGGCCGGAGGGAATCGACAGCGCGTCGATTCGTGCCTCTGCGTGGGCCACGCCTTCCAGGGACGGTGTCACGACGAGCACTGCGTAGGGGGCGCGGTGGACCAGTTCCAGGGCCGGCGATCGACGGTCGACCCGGCCGCAGTCCGCCAGCACATCGGTGCCCGGAATCGAATCCAGGGCGTCGCCGAGGACCGATCCGAGCACCGCCAGGGCCGACGTGACGCGATCAGGACTGACGGGAGCCACGAGCGCGATCACGCCGCTCGGCAGGCGGCGGCAGTGGCGCAGGACCGTGTCGGGGCTGAGGCCGCGGCGACCGGCCGCCGCCAGGTCTGTGAGACCCGGTTCGGGCGCCAGGTCGAAACGGGCGGCCAGACTGCCTCCGGCCGGGTCCACTTCGGCCACGATGGCTCGCCGGTGCGCCGGCCAGGCGGCGGCGATGGCGTGCACCGCCGTGGTCAGCCCGGGCGAGCGCCCCGAGATACAGGCGACCAGGCTCACCCGGTGGGTCCCGAACCGCCCAATAGAACGAGGCTGATCTGGCCGTGGGCGGCCGCGCCCGCCACGGTCGGCGCGATGTTGCGAGGGACGAGCACCGACACGATCGTGGTCTGGCCGTCGGCCGCCGCGGCCGACTCCGTGACCTGGGCGTTGTCGACCAGCACGGTGGCATCCGCCGGACCGAGGCTCGACGCCGGGCTGGTCTCGACCACCGAGACGGAGTCGAGCGGCCGCACGCTCGTCGGGAACTGCCCGGCTTTGAGTGCCAGACCCACGATGGCGTGGGCCGCATCGACCTGCGGTCCCGTGGCCAGTTCGGCCTCGGCGAGGAGCGTTCCGGGGACCAGGTTGACGCTGGCAATGCGCCCGACGATTCGGCCTCGACCGCTGGCCGCAACGGTCCGCAGCGCCGGGTCGGGGGCCAGGCGGGCCTCGCCCAGGTCGGCGTCGCGGATCACCGAACCGGCATTGACCGGCCGCACGACGACCAGCACCGAGCGGCGGTGACCGAGCGACGCCGTGAACGCGGCCACGCCGGCGGCGCAGAACGCCACCAGGACCACACCGAGCAGGATTCCCGCCACGTTGCGGGCCGGTCGCGGTCGAGGCGGGGGACCGAACCCGTCGTGGGCCGCCTCCGGTACGGACGTGACGGGCCGTGCCCGCGTGGCAGTCACTCCGCGCCCTTGCAGGGGTTCGTGCGCCCTCGGGCTCCCAGCACCGGCGACAGATCTACACGCTTTGACCGTTGTGTGCAAGGGGCGTCGTGCGACTTGTTCATACCTGTCTCTATGCCGCGGAGACCTCTCTGGATACCATCGACCGATGGGCACATCGCCGCCTGTTCCCGAGGAGTTGTTCTCGGTGGACGCCTACCTTCGCCAGTTCGACTCCCAGGCGCTGGAGGTCGATCGAGACCAGGGCCGCATCGCCCTGGACCGCACCGCCTTCTACCCCGGCGGCGGAGGCCAGCCCCACGACACCGGTGCCCTGACGTGGGACGGCGGCCAGGCCACCGTGCGGCGCGTCGGCCGCGACGCCGGGCGCATCTGGCACTGGCTCGACGGCGAGCTGCCCGCCCCCGGCACCGAGCTCCTGGGCACCATCGACTGGGACCGCCGGCACCTGCTCATGCGAACCCACACGGCGCTGCACATTCTCTGCGGCGTCGTATGGGCCGATTACCGGGTGGCGGTCACGGGGGGAAATATGGAGCCCGGCGCGGGTCGCATCGATTTCGAACTCGACGCCATGTCGGCCGAGTTGGGCCGCCTCCTGGAGAAGCGGGTCAACGAGGAGATCGTCCGGGCCCATGAAATCCTGGTCGAGTTCCTCGCCCGGGTCGAGGCCGACTCCGATCCCGCGCTCATCCGGACCAAGGCCAACCTCATCCCGGCGCACGTCGACCCGCTTCGGGTCATCGACATCGTGGGCCTCGACCGCCAGGCTGACGGGGGGACCCACGTGGCCACGACCGCCGAGGTGGGCGGGGTCCGGGTCCTGAAGACCGAGTCGAAGGGCCGGGCCAACAAGCGGGTGCGCCTGGCGGTCACCGACCATCCGCCCGTGCCCTCGTCCGGCGAAGCGGTTTGATCCGAACAACGACCGGTGGGCGAACGGAGGTGAGAGCACTGCCGGATGAAAGGGGCCCCGCCATGACGACCACCGCCGTCGCGCCGTTGGAGATGACACCCGCACAGCTCGACGAGTTGTTCGGATCGAGTCCCGCAGGCGACATACCCGTTGGCCGGGGCAAGGGAACGGCCATCCTCTTCGGCGGCCGACCGGCAGCCAAGCGGTTTGCCACCTTCGTCCGGCTGGTGTTGTGGCACGGCAAGGTGTTCCGGCCCGAAACCCACGACCTGAAGAACCTGCTGACGCCCTTGTCGTTGAAGGGCCTCCGGGCCGAGGTCTACACCGGGGAGAGCTGGTACGACGGCCGGCCGTGCGTGGTCCTCGACTACTCCAAGAGCTCGAAGTTGGCGGGGCAGATCCGAGACGAGATCCGCCAGATCGGGCCCGGAGAATATGTGGGCATGGTCTTCCGGGGCGCCCGGAGGCTCAACGTGTACTTCTTCCTGCGGTTCGGATGAGCTTTCGGCTCGAGGAACGGCCACCGGGCTGGAGCGAGCAGGCGCCGGTCCAGATACGCCACGAACTGGTGCTGCCCGCCCCGCCCGCCCAGGTCTTCGACGTCCTGGCCGACAGCGCCCGCTGGCCGACCTGGTTCAAGGGCATGCGCCGGGTCAGGATCGACGGTCCGGCGACGGGCGTGGGGGCGCTGCGCACCGTGTGGGTCGGGCCGACCCGGGTCCAGGAGCACTACATCGTGTGGGAGCCGGGGCACCGGATCACGTTCCACGTCGTCAGGTCCAGCGCCCCGGGTCTGCGGGTGATGGTGGAGGACTACCAGATCTCGCCGCACCCGGGCGGGAGCAAGCTCACGATCACCGTGGGAGTCGAGGCCAAGGGCCCGTTCCGGCGGCTGCCCGGGCTGGTTCGCGTCGTCGTCGGCCGCCCGACCAGCGGTGTCCTCGGCATCACCACCGTCTTTTCCTCGGACTAGAAAGTAGCTTGGCCCTCCTTGAGGGCGATCCAGATCACCGACCTGAGCGGGCCCGAAACCGCCCTCCGCCCGGTTCACCTCCCCGAACCGGCGCCTTCGCACGTACTGACCCCGGGGCAGGGCGTGGTCGTCGACGTCCACGCCGCGGGTGTGTCGTTTCCCGAGTTGCTCCAGACCCGGGGTCAATACCAGCTGAAGCCCCAACTGCCGTTCGTCCCGGGCAGTGAGGTGTCCGGTGTGGTCCGCCACGCCCCAGCCGGGGCCAAGGTCCAGCCCGGCGACCGGGTGGCGGCGTTCTGCATGCTCGGGGGATGGGCCGAGGTGGCGGTGGCCCCGGAGTTCCTCACCTTTCCCTTGCCGCCCCAACTCGACTTCGCCCAAGGCGCGGGCCTGATCCTCAACTACCACACGGCATATTTCGCGTTGGTGTTGCGGGGCCGGTACCAGAGCGGCGAGACGGTCCTGGTCCACGGCGCGGCAGGCGGGGTCGGAACCGCCACCCTCCAGATCGCCAAGGGCCTCGGCGCGCACACCATTGCCGTCGTGTCCAGCGACGCCAAGGAGGTGGTGGCCCGCCAGGCGGGCGCCGACGAGGTACTGCGGTCCGACAGTGCGTGGAAGGACCAGGTCAAGGGCACGGTGGACGTGGTGATCGACCCCGTCGGCGGCGACCAGTGGGTCGACAGCCTGCGCGCCCTGCGTGAAGGCGGTCGCCTGGTCGTGGTCGGCTTCACCAGCGGCTCAATACCCGAGGTCAAGGTGAACCGCCTCCTCCTCAACAACATCGAAGTCGTCGGCGCCGGCTGGGGCGGTTACGGCATCCGCAAGCCCGCGGTCAGCCGTGAGATCGGCGCCGCCATCGCCAACCTGGTCGACGAGGGGTCCGTTCTCCCGATCGTCGGCGCCCGGTTCCCACCCGAGGAGGCGCCCGCGGCGCTCAGGTTGCTCGAGAGCCGGGAGGCGACCGGCAAGGTCGTGCTCGAGTTCCGGGGCTCGACCTGACCATGGACTTCGCCCTTTCACCCACGGCGATCAAGCTTCGCGACGAGTTGCTGGGCTTCATGGACGAGTGCGTCTATCCGGCCGAGGCCGATCTCCCCCATGGCGACCCTCAGGTGCTGGAGGATCTCAAGGCCGAAGCCCGCCGGCGCGGCCTGTGGAACCTCTTCTTCCCGGGACGGCTGTCGAATGTCGACTACGCCCCGCTCGCCGAGGTCATGGGCCGCTCGCTCCTGGCGCCCGAGGCGTGCAACTGCGCCGCGCCCGACACCGCCAACATGGAACTCCTCGCCCTGTTCGGCACCGACGAACAGAAGGCACGCTGGCTGGAACCCCTCCTCGACGGCGAGATCCGCTCGGCGTTTGCCATGACCGAGCCCGCGGTGGCGTCGTCTGACGCCACCAACATCTCGTGCCGAATCGAGCGGCAGGGCGGCGAGTACGTCGTCAACGGGCGGAAATGGTGGATCTCGGGCGCCGCCTCACCGCGCTGCGAGGTCTTCATCGTCATGGGCAAGACCGACCCCGACGCGGTCGCCTACAACCAGCAATCCATGATCCTCGTGCCCGTGGCGACAGCCGGGGTCACGGTGGTGCGCAACCTCCCGGTCTTTGGCTACACCGACCGCGAAGGTCATTGCGAGGTCCTGTTCGACAACGTCAGGGTCCCGGCGGCCCACCTCCTCGGCCCCGTTGGGGCCGGGTTCCTGATGGCCCAGGCCCGGCTGGGCCCCGGCCGGGTGCACCATTGCATGCGCACCATCGGGGTGGCCGAACGGGCCCTCGAGCTGATGTGTCGCCGGGTGCGGGATCGCGTGGCGTTCGGCAAGCCCTTGGCAGACCAGGGCGTCATCCAGCAGTGGATCGCCGATGCCCGAATCGAGATCGACCAGGCCCGGCTGTACACCCTCCACGCCGCCTGGCTGATGGACTCCGAAGGCAACCGGGCGGCGCGCCATGCGGTGTCGGGGATCAAAGTGGCGGTGCCCAACATGGCGTTGCGGGTCATCGACCACGCCATCCAGGCGCACGGGGCGGCCGGAATCGGCGACGACTTCCCGCTGGCGTGGATGTACGCCCATGTTCGGGCGCTGCGCCTGGCCGACGGTCCCGACGAAGTCCACCGCGGTGTCGTCGCCCGCAACGAGCTGCGCAAATGGGCCAACTGACGGACAGAGTCGCGACCGCCGTCGACCACTTCGGCGGCCTGGACCCGGGCCATCTGAACGCCGGAGTGGGCAGCGGCTGCGGCATCGTGGGTTTCGTGGGTTCCCTGGGCGCGGCGTTGGCCGGCGATGCCATTGCGGTACACGCACTGTGCCCCTCATACGCCGACACGGCTCTGCTCGCCCCGATCCGCTCCCTCGTCGACGGCGGCGCTTTTCCCATCCTCGATGTGGAAGACGTCGCCGATGCCTTCTTCCAGATCCTGGACAGCGACGCCACGGGGGAGTGCTGGTTCGTCGTA
>JAUTXN010000132.1 GCA_030838045.1 Acidimicrobiaceae bacterium | reverse complement strand
CGACGAGGTGCTGGGGTCGGGTCTGGCCCGCCGGGTCGTCGAAGCCCTGCTGGAGCCCGGACCGGCGGGCGACGGCTGGCTGATCCGGTGGCTCTCGAGCGCGGGCGAGTCGGTCGATGGTCGGGCCGCAGCTGCGGTTGGTCAGCTCCGGGAGCGGCCCGGGTCGGATGTGGCGTCGGTGGCCGAGCAGGTGGGTCTGTCGTGCCGCCAGTTGCGCCGGGTGGTCGAGAACGAGACAGGCCTCGGGCCGAAGACGCTGCAGCGCATCGGTCGGCTGCAGCGCTTCCTCCGCCTGGCCGAATCCGGCGGCGGCGGCGGCCTAGATGGCGGTGGCGGCCTCTCACGGTGGGCCGCGCGAGCGGGCTACGCCGACCAGGCACATCTGAGCAGGGACGTGCACGACTTGGCGGCGACCACGCCCGCCCGGCTGCTGGCCGAGCGCCGGGCATAGCGAGATACGGTTCGAGCGACCAACGGCGTAACCGATCGGACGGCTGTCGGGGAGCCCGATCGACCCCCACCCGTTTCGGGGCGGGGCGTGTCAGGATCGGGCGGTGGAGCAACGCTTGCTTGGCCATCGGGGACCGGAGGTGCCTGTCATCGGTATGGGTACCTGGCAGCGGCTGGAGGCGGCGGCCGGCAGCGGCGGCCATACGGCCCTGGTCGACGCGGCGCTCGACCACGGGGTGAAGCTCTTCGACTCATCGCCCATGTACGGCCAGGCTGAGCAGCTGCTGGCCGAGACGCTCGGGGAGCGCCGCGGCGACGCCATCGTGGCGACCAAGATCTGGACCAACTCCCGCCATGAGGGCCAACAGCAGCTGCAGCGGGCCGTGCAGTGGTTTGGCGGTCGGGTGGACGTGATGCAGATCCACAACCTGCTCGCCTGGCGGGAACACCTCCCGATGCTCGAAGCCGCCCGGGACCGGGGTGAAGTGGGCTTCATCGGCGTCACGCACTACTCCTCCAGGGCGTTCGACGAACTGGAGGTTGCCATGGCTACCGGTCGCTTCGACACGGTGCAGCTTCCGTACAACCCGCTCGAACGCCAGGTGGAGCGGCGCCTGCTTTCCCGTGCCCGGGAACTCGGCCTCGGCGTGCTGGTCATGCGCCCGTTCGGCGAGGGCGGGCTGTTGCGCACGTCGCCGAGCCCGGCTGACCTCGAGCCTCTGCAGCGATTCGGGGTCTGCACCTGGGCGCAAGCCCTGCTCAAATGGGTCTTGAGCGACCCCCGCTGCCACGTCGCCATCCCGGCCACCTCTCGCCCGGATCGGGCGGCCGAGAATGCCGAAGCCGGCTCGCCCCCCTGGTTCGGGCCGGCCGAACGCCAGTTGGTCGCCCGCCTGGCCGGCGTCCGCTAAGGCCAGGGCGCGAGCGGCAGGCGCGTCAGGCGGCCCGCAGGAGCTTCCGGCTCCGGCTCCGGCTCCGGCTCCAGCTCCAGCTCCAGCTCCGGCGAGCGGTGGCTGGTGTCGTGACCGCGTCGGTGGCGGCAAAAGTTGCCAGCGTGCGGGCGTACAAGGCGGCGAAACGGGTGGCCGCCGCATGGTCGAACAGCCGATTTCGGTACCGGAGTACCAGGTACAGACGGCCATCGACGGTCGCCACGCCGATCGTCAGCCCAAGGGGCATCCGCGCCGGGGGCGAAAACCACACCTCCTCGACCCGGCCGGCGCCCGAGCCGTCACCGAAGGGGGGGATGTCCAGCCGGCCCAGGTTGGAGAGCATCGCGGTGTCGACCAGGCGGTTGCCGGTGAGCGGCAGGGCCAGGACGAAGAGTCGCTTGGCCCACAAGGGGAGGAGCCGTGTCCGGCCGAGCAGCTCGATGAACGCCGTGCCCATCCCGACCTGCTTCTTGCGCCGCGTCTGGACCGCAACTGCCTGAAGGGCCGTGACGGTGCTCCGGCGTTGGCGCCGGTTGGTGGAGATCCGGGCCGGGAGCGAGAAGTTGCCGGCCACTTCCTCACGCCACTCGGCCGGGCGCAGGTTGGCAGGCACGAGGACACCGATTCGGCGGCAGGCCTTTTCGTGCTGGGCGTTCCAATCGGCGATTGCCAGGTGCAATGCGGCCAACAGGGCGTCGTTGACCGTCGCCCTCGTATCGTCGTCGGTGCCGCCCATCGCCTTGACCCCGTCGACCAACGCCTTGGTTTCGGTTTGGGTCAGGCTCGAGTGGACGAACCCGTAGCCTGCTTCGTCAGCCGCCCCGTCGCCCGCCACTCGCGCCGGAGGGACGATCAGATCCCGCAGCCGGGTCGTCAGGGCGAGCTGGCGGCGAATCCGGATCCACGGGCGGGCTTTGACATTGCCCGCCACGTGGCGCGTCTCTTCGAAGTTCAAGGGGGGGATCGGGTCGTCTTCACCGGAGTAGGCCCGGGCGATCGACCGCAGCAACCGCAAGACGCCATAGCCGTCCATGGCTGCGTGGTTGACGTTGAGCATCACCACGTCACCGTCGGGATTACGGGCGAGAAGGACCCGGAGCGGCGGCGATTCCGTCAGCGGCACCGAGATGCCCTGCAACCGGGACCGGGCGGCGGTCAGTGACTCGTCGTCGGGGCACTCCACGACCCGGAGTGGGTCGATGGCCGGCTCGGACTCGATGCACCAGTGGTCCACGTGGGCCCGGAGCCGGGAAGGAAGCTTGCGGGCCCGGGCCATCGGGTGGTGCCCAATCCCCGCAGCGATGGCGGAGCGAAGCCGGGCCTCGTCGAGATGGCCCTCGACTCGCACCTCGAGCTGGATGCTCCACGGGGCGGTCGGGACGTCGAGCAGGTGGATCGCCTGGTCGATCACGCTGAACGGCACCTTCGCGGGCGTCGTCCCTTCGTCGGCCATCAGCCTGCCCAAACGCCGAGTGCTGACTCGACCGAGCGACCGCGGCGGCCGCCTCGACGGACCAGTCGAGACAGGTCGCCGGCCATGCCGGTGAGATTGTGGGCCACGACCCGCAGGGGCGAATACTGCGCCGGCCGTTCCCGGTCGAAGTTGAGGGGGGACACCAGGTCGACATGGGCCGACACCTGCTCACCGTCGAAGACGACATGGAGGCTGTCCGACGGCGACACTTCCCGGAACGAGATCTTGCCGCCGTGATAGATGCTTCCGAGGGCGCTGTCCTGGCGGAATCGCGGGTTGGCGGCGAGCGCATCGAACAGTGATTTGGGGCTGGCGAAGATCGGATTGTCTTGGCGGGCCTCGCCGGGTCGAGCGGCAGCCGACAGGGCGCCCAAGGTGTGCAAACGGGTACAAAGGCCGGCGATGGTCAGTCCGGAGCGAAGTTGCAGGTAACCCTGCGGGGCCAAGCGGGCTGCGACGTGGGGCACGGGGCTGTTCCCTTTCAGAAGAGACTCGTGTTTTCAACTGTTCTTCGAAGCCGGCGGGCCGTCTGGATCCTCTCGCCCGGGTCAGGCGGGGCAAACCGGGGAACCGCACCGAGGTTACGACCTATTACCCATGTCAGGATGGCCCCGATGATTGACGACCGCTGCGCAGCCTCTCCCGACGAGAGCCCGGCCGCGACCGACGACCGCCCCGTCGCCACCGGCGACCGCCCGGCCGTGACCGACGACCGCCCCGTCGTGACCGACGACCGCCCCGTCGTGACCGGCGACCGCCCCGTCGCCACCGGCGACCGCCCGGCCGTGACCGACCGTCCCGGTCGGCGGTACCACGTGCCGGCCGGGGAGTTGTCCGACGACACCGCCCAGACCGCCAACATGCGTCGCCGGGAGGCCATCGCAGGCAAGACAGTCGGATCCGCGGCGCTGTGGATGGGCCAGACCCACCTGGCGCCGGCTGCTCGGTCCTCCGACCACCACCACGGCGCCACCGAGACGGCGATCCACGTACTGTCGGGCAACCCTCGGTTCGTGTTCCTTCTCGACGGATGCGACGTGGTGGTCGACACCGAGCCTGGCGACTACGTATTCGTTCCGCCGTGGGTGGCACACCGGGAGGAGAACCCATCCCCGGACACCGAGGCGGTGGTCGTCATCGCCCGCAGCTCCCAGGAGGCGGTGGTCGTGAACCTTCCGCCCCCCTCAGGGTGACCCGTAGCGGTCTGTTACTGCTGGGAGAGCCAAGTCGGGCGGTGTCCGCCGGCGGGCCGGCCGCGGCTTGTTAGCAGTAATGCACCGTGAGAGGGGGGTTACTGCTAGGAAAGGCTACGAAACGCGGTTGACGGTCACACCCCAGGGCCAGGCTGGCACCGTGAACCGCGCCGTTGACCGCATCGCCTCCCGTCAGCACAGCCTCATCACGACCGCGCAACTTCTCCAAAGCGGACTGAACGCTCGCCAGATCGAGCGCTTTCAGGGTCAAGGGGCGTTGCAGCGTCTTCGCCGCGGCGTCTACCGCCTGGCCGGCGCGGCGCCGACGTGGCACCAAAGCGTCCATGCCGCGGTCCTGGGGGCGGGCACCGGCGCCGTCATCTCGCACACGACCGCGGCCGCCAACTGGCAGTTGTTCCACGCCGAGCGCTACCAACGGGGCGGCATTCACCTGACCGCGGCTCGCCAACTCCGCCTTCGCGGCGTCACCAGTCACATCTGCGATCTCACCGCCGACCAGATCACCGTCCACGAGCGCATCCCGACGACGACGGCCGAACGCACCATCGTCGACCTGGCCGGCTTCCTCACCGTCGACCAGCTCGGGCAGTGCCTCGACGACGCACTGCGCCGCGACCTCGTCCACCTCGAACGGCTCCGCCGGCTCGTTGCCACCATCGCCTCGCGTCCCGGCCGCCGACTCGTCAACCCCCTCCACCACGTGCTCGCCCGACGGGTGCCCGGCTACCGACCTGGGGCCAACGATTGGGAGCGGCACATGGACGAACTGTGGGACCAGCTAGGCCTCGAGTCCGGCGTCGCCCAACACCGGGTCAGGGTCGAGGGCCACACCTACATCATCGACCGGGCGATCCCCGACCTGAAAATCGGCGCCGAGTACAACGGCCACCAGTATCACTCCCGCTCCAGCGACGTCGATCGCGACGTCCGACGAATGGCCGAACTCGCGGCGCACGGCTGGCACATCGTCCCCGTGACCCCCGCCACCAAGCCCCACACCTTCAAGAACGCCATCGAACGCGTCGTCAACGACCGGCAGACCTGGATGAGGCCGCAACCGGACGGGCCTCAGCCGATGCGATCGATACTGCTGCCGCCCGACATGTAGAGCGCGCGGTTCGGACCTTCTTTGACGTCCAACCTGCATTGGCCGGCACAGTGGCGACGGCACCGTGAGGGGCACCGGCTGCGCCCCGCCGGCGCACCTCGACCAGGCTGCTCCCCGGGGACCGCGGGCGGCACCCCGGGGAGCGATCTCTGGCGATCTGCAGTGGCCCTACGGCTGGCCGGACAACAACACGTGGACGATCACTGGCCGGGCGCTGCCGCCGCCCGCGACGGGCCGGAACACGACGTCGCCGTCCCCGGCACACGGGATCAGGATCTTGGACGGGAGCCGCTTGCTCCCGTAGTGACCGAAGTCCCCCAGGTGGACGGTGTGGGGGATGGGGAAGCGCAGCTTCAGATCCACACTGATCTGGCTGGCGTTGCCCGTGAAGCCGCTCGGCAGGAGGTCGAGGCCTCGCTCCACTTCGATGGTCTGGTCGGGCGCCGGATGACCGAGGTCGCCGGGCCGGACCGGGCCGGCACACGCCATCTGGATGGTGGCGTCCTTCAGCTGGCCGTTCACGAGGCCGTTGAAGATCTGGCCCGGCATGATGGGCGGGCGGGTGCTCTGGGCGCCCGCTGACCCCACCGCGACCGTGACTGCCAGGGCGGCGGACGCGACGAAGACAAGCAGCTTGCGCATCGATTCTCCTCTCGTGAAAGCAGCCTCCGCCGAGCCGTGATGGCTTGGTGCCGCTTATTCCATTTGCCCTACTAAACGCACGAGCGGCATCCCGCCGCGACACGGCGAAACAACAAGGACCAAAAGGTCAGCGGGCAACTTCTCTCAAGTATTCGACGACGTGCGTTTGCTGGTTGTGCTCGGCCCACCCAAGGGGTGTGGCGCGGAACGAGCAATCCTTCGCGCTCGGGTCGGCGCCGTGGGCCACGAGGAACTCCACCATGGCCAAGTTGCCGTTGAACGCCGCTCCGTGCAGGGCCGTCTGCTGATGCGGGTACCGGGCGGCGGCGTTGACGTCGAAGCCCAGGTAGGCCATGAGGATGACGGCGTCGAGTCGGTCCTTGTCGGCCGCCGCACTGATGTGATGCGGCCGTCGGGCGATCGCCCGGGCGACGACCGCGGGATCCTCGCCCCGCAGCCGGTCGACCGTCGTCCGGTCAGCGCGCAGGCAGGCGCCGAGGAACTCCAGCACAGGATCGGCCCGCACCGCCGCCCCCGCCGCCCCCGCCGCCCCCGCCGCCGTCCACGACGTCGGTCGATGCGTTCAGGACCGCCAGTTCGTAGGCGGTGTGACCCTCGAAGATGGGGTGGTTGGTCCCGACGCCGTCGACGTCGACGCCGTGGTCGAGGACCAGCCGGGCCCGGCGGGGCCAGTTGTCCGCCGCGGCCTTGACCAGTTCGTCCTCGACCAGCTGGGCCGGGGTCGGATGCGCCGCTGCCAGCCGGGCGTGCCACACGCCTCCGGTGCCGCGGCCCAGTCCGTGGGCGAACAGCAGCTCCAGCGGGCCAGGGTCGTCATGCGCCCCGGACAACTCGTACAGCGCCTGGCTGTCGTTGGCGTCGGCGCCGCGCTCAAGGAGCAGCCGGGCCAGGTCGAGTGAGCCGCCGTGGGAACCGAACGCCCCGGTGAGCGCGGTGTAGGGCGAGGGCAGACCCTCCCAGAGGTATCCGGCGTTGGGATCGGCGCCGGCGTCGAGCAGGAGACGGGCGACGTCGACATGGCGGCAGCCCGCCCCGTCGCCCTCGTCGAGGGCGGAGTACGCCAGGTACAGAAGCGGCTCCCACCGGTGCGGGCCCCCCTCCAGCCGCGCCAACGAAGGGTCACCGGCCAGCCACTCGCACGCCGCCGAGACATCGCCGGCCGCGGCCGCGGTGAAGATGCTCGCCGCCGCCAAGCCCGAGTGGGCGGCGAGCAGTTCGGCTGCCTGCCGCCACCGTTGCGGGTCGTCGTCACCGTGGGTGAGACAGGCCAGGCGGAGGAACTCTGATGCCAGGTCCGAAGCCCCGACCGCCTCGCGATGGGGCGACCGGGCATAGCGGGTGACCACCTCGACGTACTGGCGGAGCTTGGCCCACGAGGCAAAGCCGCAATTGCGGGCGATGACGAGTTGGGCGTCCGCCCGGGAGAACTCGGTCAGGTCGCCCGGCGGCCGGGGATGGAACTCCCGCACCAGCTCGCCCGCTTCGGGCACACCGGCGCGAACGAAGCACTGGAGGACCTTGGCGTGGTTCTTCAGCTGTTCGAGGTTCGGGTCATTCGGTAGACGGCTGACGGGCACGGCGATCTCCCTTCTTGGTGCCTGATGTCCGCATCGTCAGGTCGAAAGGAGGTCCTCAGTGTTCCGCGAGACCGCAGTGCTCGATTGCAGGTGGGCTTGGCCCTGTCCGCGAACCGGTGGCGCCCTGCACGCGCCTGGCTCGAAGGGTACCCCTCACGGTCGCAGCATGGCGGGCAAGCCGCCACGGGAGAGCCCAGCGGTCCACGGCGACCACAGCATCAGGCGCTGGCCAAAACATGGCGGGGAAAATGCCTCCCGCGACGCCTGTGCACGCGCCCCGGGAGGATTTTCCCCGCCGGTGATCAGAGGATGAAGAGCATCTCCTGGTACGTCGGAAGCGGCCACAGGTCGTCGGCGACGAAGGTCTCCAGTTCGTCGGCCGCGGTCCGCACCGTGGTCATCGCGGGGAGGAGGTTGTGGCCGGCGTGCTCGGCCTCTTCCATCGCCGTCGAGCCCTCGTGGGCCAGTTCGGCTCGCAGTTTGGCGATGCCGATCCGCAGGTCCTTGATCGAGGCCGATACCTCGTCGAGGGTGGACCGGTCGACTTCGGCGCCGATCGACTGGAGGCTGGAGATGTTGGTCGCCAGTTCGGTCTGGTAACGCAGGGCGGCCGGCAGGATGACCGTGTTGGCCATCTCCAGCGTCAGGCGGGCCTCGACGCCGATGCTGAGGGCGTACTGCTCGAGGGCGATGTCGTAGCGACTGTGCATCTCCCGGTGGCTGAACACGCCGTAGTGGCTGAAGAGCTCCATCGCCTCTTCGGTGATGAGCTGGGGCAGCGCGTCGAGTGTGGTGCGGAGGTTCAGGAGGCCGCGGGCGGCCGCCTCGGTCTGCCACTCGTCGGTATAGCCGTCGCCGTTGAAGACCACGCTGCCGTGGTCGGTGATGACTTCCTCCAGGACCTTCTGGACGGCCACGTTGAAGTCGGCCCCGTCGCTGACGAGGGATTCGATCTCGGTCGCCATGTGGTCGAGCGCCTCGGCGAGGATGGTGTTGATCGTCACCATGGGACCGGCGATCGTTTGCAGGGAGCCGGGGGCGCGGAACTCGAAACGGTTGCCGGTGAAGGCGAAGGGGCTCGTCCGGTTGCGGTCCCCGGGATCGGTGGGCAGGACGGGGAGGGTATCCACGCCGATCATCAGCGTCCCCCGTTCTTTCGAGTTGGTGGCCCCGCCCTTGGCGATCTGGTCGAACACGTCCGTGAGCTGGTCGCCCAGGAAGATCGAGATGATGGCCGGCGGCGCCTCGTTGGCACCGAGGCGGTGGTCGTTGGTCGCCGACGCGACCGACGCCCGGAGCAGGCCGCCGAACTTGTGCACGGCTCGGATGACGGCGCCGCAGAAGACGAGGAACTGGGCATTGTCGTGCGGCGTATCGCCCGGGAGCAGGAGGTTGCCCTCGCTGGCGTTGCCCAGGGAGAAGTTCACGTGCTTGCCCGAGCCGTTGATGCCCTCGAACGGCTTTTCGTGGAACAGGCACTCCATGCCGTGCTTCTGCGCCACCCGCTTCATCATCACCATGAGCAGCTGCTGATGGTCGGTCGCGACATTCGAGCGCTCGAACATGGGGGCGAGCTCGAACTGGCCCGGGGCCACTTCGTTGTGCCGGGTCTTGGCGGGGATGCCCAGCTTGAACAGCTCACGCTCCGCGTCGAACATGAACGCCAGGACCCGTTCGGGGATGGCCCCGAAATAGTGGTCGTCGAACTCCTGGCCTTTGGGCGCCTTGGCGCCGAAGAGGGTGCGACCCGCATTGAGCAGGTCGGGGCGGGACAAGAAGAAGCTCCGGTCGATCAGGAAGTACTCCTGTTCGGCTCCGGCGAAGGAGACGACGGCGTCGGGATTTTCGTGACCGAAGAGGCGCAGGACCCGCTCCGCTTGGGCCGCCATGGCCTGCTGCGAACGCAGGAGGGGGGTCTTGTGGTCGAGCGCCTCACCGGTCATGGACACGAAGACGGTGGGGATGCAGAGGGTGTTGCCGTTGGGGTTTTCCAGGATGTAGGCGGGGCTGGTCACGTCCCAGCCGGTGTAGCCCCGGGCCTCGAAGGTGGCCCGCAGGCCGCCGCTCGGGAAGCTGGAGGCGTCCGGCTCACCCTGGGTGAGCGTCTTGCCCGCGAACTCCGCGATCGCCGAGCCGTCGCCGCCCGGCTCGAGGAAGCTGTCGTGCTTCTCCGCGGTGAGGCCCGTCAGCGGGTAGAAGACGTGGGCGTAGTGGGTCGCCCCCTTCTCCATGGCCCAGTCCTTCATGGCCGCCGCCACGATGTCCGCGACCGTCGGGTCGAGGGGCTTGGAGTGCTCGATGGTCGCCATGACCGACTTGAAGACGGGCTTGGGGAGGCGTTGCTGCATGACCGCCTTGGTGAAGACGTTCTGCCCGAAGATGTCTCCCGGGGCTTCCGCCAGCGGGGGGAAGAAACCTGCAGGCGGCTCGAACCCCTTGACGGCGTCGATCGCCTCCAATCGGGCCTTGCTTCCACTCATCGCGTGCTCCTCTGGCGTGCTCTTGGACGTGCTCCTGGAGCCCGTCAAGCTAGGCGGGGGACGTATCGGGAGCATTTCCGTCCGGTGAACGCTGCCGCGACGGCTACGTCGGGGTGCCCCGGGGGGCCTCCCGTCAGTCCCCGGGCGGCACCGGCGGCCTGGGCGGGCCAGGCGAGTACGACGGATCTAGTGGTGCGGTCGTAAGAACCTGCGCCGACTGGGGCCGCGCTTGGAAGCGTCGGTGCAGGACCCACCAGGCCGCCAGCGGCAGGCCCAGGCGGAGGAATCCCCCCGTCGCGATTGGCTGGGTCAGGTCGAAGTCGTGGGTGACCGCGACCCAGTTGGTCATGGTGGCGACGGTGACCAGAAGACCGATCCACAAGAGGGGACGGGCGACGTCGGGGAACAACCGGCTCGAACCGGCGGTGAATGCCGAGTCGGTCAGCAACGCCCAGAGCGTGCCCGTCACGACGGTCACGATGGCCGCGGCGGGAAGGAAGCCGCCCAGGACGCGGCTGAGGTAGGCGCCACGGGCGCCGACGATCCAAGAGAAGGCGACCAGCGCCACCAGCCCGGCGGTCGCAGATGCATCAAGGCGGCGCCACCGGACGATCAGCACCACGACGACCACGACGGTGACGACGATGTCGACGAGCACCCCGTCGACGTTCAATACCAGGCCCCATTTCCGCGGGATCGCCAGCGTCAGGTCCCATGCGCCGAGCATGACGACGGCTGCCGCCACCGCCGGTCGGTGGCCGCGTCGCAGGAGGTACAGACCCGCAACGAAGAGAACGGCGGCGACCACGATGTCACCGTTGCGCTGAATGCCGATGAAAGGGAGGTCGAGCGTGAGCAGCGAGATGACCTTGTTGAACTGCCCGAAAATCAGCCCTCCAAGCGAGAGCAGGAGCAAGACCACGATGACCGGGATGGCCAGGGCGATCGCGCCGGCGTAGATCAGTCCTTCGTCGTCTTCAGGCTCCCGATTGTCGCCCGTGCCGGACCCAGGGCTCGCGGCGGGGCCCAGGCCGAGCGGGCGACGAAGCAGCAGCCCCGCCCCGGCGAAAAACGCGACCGCAAGGAACGAGCAGACGGCGGTCAACTGCCGGTGGCGCACGAACGCCACCACCTCTGAGTAGTGGGCGACCAGCTCGATCTCCAGTTTGACGGCGATGAGGCCGATCAGGATGAACTTCACCGCGGTCGCACTCAGCTGACGAAGAGGCATCGTCGTGGCGGTCACGGCCGAGTAGCCCAGTTCGAGCACCTCGACGGCCGCGGCAATCAGGACCGGAATGATGAGGCTCCGGGTGGTCGAGATCGACGCCCCGACCCCGGCGGGAACAACATTCGTCCCGCCGTTGCGTTGGGCGGCGTAGTTCACCCACAGGAGTCCACCGAACATGGCAACCGACGCCGCCACCAGACCCCCGAGCACCAGGGGCCGAAGCCGGCGCCACCACCGAGGAAAGAAGCCGGCGACGGAGGCGATGACGAGCAACGCCGGGACGGCCAGATAACCGGTCCGCACGGTGGGAGGTCCGAAACGCAAGCCACTGGCGCGGCCGGCGGGTACGAGGAGGTTCCCGCCCAGGTCACTGTTGACCAGGAGAAAGACGGCCGCGACCGTCAGGCGAACGATGACCGAGGAAAGGGCGGCACCCCACAGCACCAGCGCCCAGCCGACGATGAGGGCGACGAGGGTGAAGGGAAGCAGGCTCT
>JAUTXN010000050.1 GCA_030838045.1 Acidimicrobiaceae bacterium | reverse complement strand
CGGGGCTGGCGGGGGCGGTCGGGCGTTTTGTTGTTGGAGGTCACAGGTGGGGTGTGGGTTTGTTGCAGGAAATCGGCCGGGGTGGCGGTGGGGGGTCGGGCTGGCGGGGGCGCGGGCGTTTTGTTGTTGGTGGTCCCAGGTGGGGTGTGGGTTTGTTGCAGGAAATCGGCCGGGGTGGAGGTGGGCGTGGTGTGCGTCGGTAGGGGTCGGGGCTGGCGGGGGCGGTCGGGCGTTTTGTTGTTGGAGGTCCCAGGTGGGGTGTGGGTTTGTTGCAGGAAATCGGACGGGGGGTGGGCGTCGGGGCTGGCGGGGGCGGTCGGGCGTTTTGTTGTTGGTGGTCCCAGGCGGGGTGTGGGTTTGTTGCAGGAAATCGGGCGGGGTGGTGTCCCTGGCAGACTGCGCGGCATGACCTGGCTACTGGACCTCGACGGCGTCGTTTGGCTCAGCGGCCGTCCCATCCCGGGATCGGCCGAGGCCATCGAGCGTCTCCGCCAAAGCGGCAGGCGCGTCGTGTTCTTCACCAACAACTCGGGTCCGACCATCGCCGACCACCTGGCAGCACTGGCTGAGGTCGGAATCGACGCCACCGCCGACCAGATCTTGACCTCGTCCCAGGCCGCCGCCTCGCTCGTGGATCCCGGTTCGCGAGCGGCGGTGATCGGGGGGCCCGGTGTGACCGAGGCGTTGACGGAAAGAGGGGTTGAAGTGGTGCCGGCCAACGCCGATCCCGCCGCGGTCGTTGTTGGCCGGACGACCGAGTTGTCGTTCGACGACCTCTCCGCGGCCGCCGCCGCCATACGGGGAGGGGCCCGGTTCATCGCCACGAACACCGATGCCACCATGCCCACCCCCGACGGACCGGTTCCGGGAGCCGGCGCGATCGTGGCATTCCTGGCGGTCGCCTCGGGCGTCGAGCCAGTTGTGGCCGGCAAGCCGGGGGCCCCCGCCGGGCAACTCGTTAGGGATCGCGTCGGCGAAGTGGAGGTGTCAGTGGGGGATCGTGCCGAGACCGACGGTTTGTTCAGCCAGGTGACGAAGTCACGATTTGCCCTTGTCCTGTCGGGGGTGACGACCAAAGACGACTTGCCGGTCGAGCCGGTGCCCGACTTCATCGGAGACACTTTGACCGACATCGTCGGCCAAGTGTTGGGGCCGCAAGGCGCTGAATCCGGGCGTGCGTGACAGGTCCACCACGCCAGGTGTCGATTGGTACCCTCGGGGGATGGCACAGCGCGACCTGTTGAAGCGTTATCTCGATGCCGGGATGGCGTTTACCTCGATGACGAAGTCGCGGGCCGAGGGAATCGTTCGTGAGTTGGTCCGGGCAGGCGAAATCCAGCGGGACCAAGTCCAGACCCAGGTCGACGAGCTGATCGAGCGCAGCCGCCGCAACAGCGACCATCTCATGGCCCTGGTGCGCAAGGAAGTCACGTCGCAATTAACCGACCTCGGCACGACGTTGAGGGACGAACTGCGCTCTCTTGAGCGCCGCCTCGGAGGAGCGAGCTCAGGAACTGAGACCGGCAGCGCAGGCGCGACGAACGCACCCTCCAAGAAGGTCGGCCCAAGGAAGGTGGCGGCGGATAAGGCGCTTGCCAAGAAGGCCACGGCAAAGAAGGCCACGGCGAAGAAGGCCACGGCGAAGAAGGCGCCCGCCACGAAGACATCTGCCGCAAAGGCCGCCCCGGCGGACGCCGCCACCAGGACCACCAGGAGCACCAGCACCACCGAGGCGACCAAGGCACCGAGAGCAGCCCAGTCCCAGAAAGCCCCGGCTGGCCAGGAGACCGCCGAGCCGGCGAAGAAAGCGGTGGCCAAGAAGGCGGCCGTCAAGCGCGCTCCGGCCAAGATCGCGCCCGGCACTGAGGCCGCACCGGCGAAGAAGGCTGGACCCAGGAAGGCTGGAGCTCCGAAGGCGGTGGCAACTGATAGCCCCACTCCGGCCCCAGCGAAGAAGGCGCCGGCCAAGCGAGCGCCCCGGAAGAGCGTGGCCACTGCTTCGCCCTCTACCGCACCATCGGCAGCCGAGACCACCCCCCTGGCGTCCGAAGCGCAACCAGCGGCGCCCGCGCCTGAGCCGTCCGCTTCTGACGTTTCCTAACCACGCACTCGGCACATGAGCGGCCGGCGACGGCTCGACGTCGAGTTGGTCCGGCGGGGTCTGGTCGGCAGCCGCGAGCAGGCCCAGGCGGCCGTCGCCGCAGGCGACGTCCTCGTCGGCGGTGCGGTAGCCGAGAAACCCTCCCGCCTGGTCCACCCCGCCGACCCCGTCACCCTCGCGGGACCGCCGCCGCGCTTCGTCAGCCGGGGGGGTCTAAAGCTCGACGCAGCGCTCGAGCGTTTTGCCATCGACGTCGGAGGACGGCGGGCCCTCGATGCCGGCGCCTCGACGGGCGGCTTCACCGACTGCCTCCTCCAACACGGTGCCGCAACCGTCGTCGCGGTCGATGTCGGTCGTGGCCAACTGCACGAGCGACTGGCGGCCGATGCCAGGGTTGACTCACGCGAACGCACCAACATCCGCCACCTCACCCTCGACCAGGTCGGTGGGTCGCCGTTCGAGGTGATCGTGGCCGACCTCTCCTTCATCTCGCTGCGCACCGTGGCGCCGGTGCTCGTGAACAGCCTGAGCGCACCCGGGGCCGACATCGTCACGCTGATCAAGCCCCAGTTCGAAGCGGGGCGGCAGGCGGCGTCGATTGGACGGGGCGTGATCCGCGACCCGGCCGTCTGGTCGCAGACCCTCCTCAGCGTGATTGGCGCGCTGATCGACCAGGGAGCCGCGATGATGGGCCTCATGGTCTCCCCGTTGACCGGTGCCGACGGGAACGTCGAGTT
>JAUTXN010000024.1 GCA_030838045.1 Acidimicrobiaceae bacterium | reverse complement strand
CTGCGCGACGCCGGCTTCGACATGGACCTCGACGGCAAGGACAGCCACTCGATCCAGTACCAGAACGCCAACAACTCGGTCCGGGTCACCGACGAGTTCATGGAGGCGGTGCTCGACGACGCGGACTGGCACCTGAAGTCGGTGACGACCGGGGAGACGCTGCAGACCGTCAAGGCCCGCGCGCTGTTCCGCCAGATCTCCAAGGCGGCGTGGGAGTGTGCCGACCCCGGAATGCAGTTCGACACCACCATCAATCGCTGGCACACCGCCCCGAAGACGGGCCGAATCAACGCCAGTAATCCCTGTTTCCCCGGCGATGCCCTGGTCCACACCGACAAGGGCCTGATCGCGTTCAAGGAGTTGTTTGCCCGGGCCAACGACGGCGAGCACTTCGGCGTCTACACCCACGACGCCACCAACGGAGAGGCACCGGCGCGGCGCGTCGAGCTGACATCGCCCGAGGCGCTCATGATCACGGGGACCAACGAGATCGTCAAGTTGCGTTTCGACAACGGGATGGAGTTGCGCTGCACGCCCAACCACCGTCTCTTCACGGTCAACCGGGGCTATGTCGAGGCTCAGGACCTCACCGCCGAAGATGCGGTGCAGGTCCTTGATGTTGCCGCCCCCGCCCTAGGTGCTGATCTGGGGTTGCCGGTGGCGCCCGATCCGAGCGCCTACCGGCACCTGGGCGATCACAGGCGCCCGATTCAACTGCCCGAGAAGTGGACCCCGGAGCTGGGCCACTACCTCGGTTGGCTGGTTGGCGACGGCTCGGCCGAGGACCAGGAGTTGGTAGCGCACCGCCACCGCGAGTTCACGATTGTCGACGATCGGAACCGGATGCCCGGTTTCTTCCGCGCCCTCGGGCGGGGCGCCGCCAATGACCCGTCCAAGTCGGTGCCGTGGTCGGTGCTGCAGGCGCCGCCCGAGATCGCGGCGTCATTTTTGCAGGGTCTGTTCGACGCCAATGGTTGCGTCTGTCGCGACGACCTGAAGGGGAGTTACGTCGGACTGGGCGCTGCCTCCCGTGCCTTGCTGGTTGATGTCCAGCGACTTCTCAGCACCTTCGGGATCGCAAGCACGGTCGACCGAGCGGGCGAGGAGCACCAGAGTTTCGACCTGCGGATCAGCGCTTCGTCGATTCCCGAATTCGCTCGGCATATCGATTTCTCGATTCCGCGGAAGTCTGACGTCCTCCATCGATTGGTTTCCGAACGAGTACGGGGCTTTTCCCAGACCGATACGAATGCACGCCTCGTCGAACGGGTCGAAGACGGCGTCGAGACGACGTACAACTTGTGCGAACCCCGCAACCATTCATACGTGGTCAATGGGCTGGTCGTTCGGAACTGCAGTGAATATATGCATCTGGATGACTCGGCATGCAATTTGGCGTCGCTGAACCTGCTGACATTTCTCGAGGAGGAGAGCACGTTCGACGTCGACGGTTTCACGGCCGCGACCGAGGTCATGTTCACGGCACAGGAGATCCTCGTGGGCAACGCCGATTATCCGACCACGGCAATTGGCGACACGTCCCGGCGATTCCGGCAGTTGGGGATCGGCTACGCCAACCTCGGGGCGCTGCTCATGGCCCAGGGTGTGCCCTACGACTCCGACGAGGGGCGGGCCTGGGCGGCGACCATCACCGCGCTCCTGACCGGCCACTCCTATGCGACCTCGGCGCGCACGGCCGCCCGGATGGGTCCCTTCGCCGGTTTCACCGACAACCGTGAAGCCATGCTCAACGTGCTGCGTATGCACCGCGACGAGGTGGCCGGCATCGACGAGGAACTGGTTCCCACCGACCTGCTGAGTGCCGCCCAGGAGGCGTGGGACGCCGCGGTCGAGGTCGGCGAGCAGTACGGGGTGCGCAATTCGCAGGCCTCAGTCCTGGCGCCAACGGGGTGCCTGGTCGGCGGATCACTGATTCCGACAGAGCGGGGGCTCGTGCGGCTCCAGTCGTTGGGTGACCCCGATGGAGCGAAGTGGCAGGACCTCGGTATTGCCGTTGCCACTGACGAGGGGTCCCGCCGGGCCAGCAAGTTCTACGTGAACGGTGCCGAAGCGGTGGTCACCGTGTCGACGGGGCGGGGTTACCGCGTCCAGGGCACGCCGGCGCACCGGGTCAAGGTTGTCGACCGGGCCACGGGCGAGTGGCAGTGGAAGCGCTTCGCCGAGATCACCGCGGGCGACGTGGTGCCGCTGGCGCTCGACCAGCTGATCGGCGAGCCCCAGGTTGTGGGGCTGCCGCCGTTGCCTGAGGCGTACTGGACCGGCGAGCACCATGGCGCCGTCACCCGGACCATGACGGCCGAGCTGGCCGAGCTGGTCGGGTATTTCATGGGCGGCGGGTACCTGCACAGCCGGGGTCTTCGATTTTGCGTGACTGCAGGCGACTTCGACGTGGTCGAACGCCTGTTGCAACTCGGCAAGGAGACCTTCGGGCTGCTGGGCCATGTCACGCCCAAGCGGGGCCATACCGAGGTGCGATTCGACTCCGTCCGGTTGGCACTGTGGTGGGAGGCATGCGGTTTCGGAGCGCGCCTGCCCAGCGAGGAGCACTCCGCCAAGGGACGTACCGCCCATGTCCCCGACGCGGTGCTGCATGCCAATGCCCGGACGGTGTACGCCGCCTTCCTGCGAGGAATATTCGAGGCTGACGGAGGTACCACCGGTTACCCGACGCTCAAAAGCGCCTCGGTCGACATGGTGCGAGACGTGCAGGCCATCATGCTGGCGCTCGGGTACCCCACGACGATGTGGATCACGGACGGCTCGACGGGAACGTCGTCGGGTCGGGCGCCCATTGCCGTGCCCATTGCCGCTCTCCGGCTGCTGCATGCGTCGTGCTGCGCTGGATGGCTCGACGAGATCGGGTTCATGAGCGACCGGAAAAACGCCGGTGTGCGACCCGCGGCCTCTCAGCAGGGGGCGCGTCGGGACTACATCCCGATTACCCGGGCGTTGGTGGACCGATTGGCGCCGGTCAACGACCGGCTCCGGCGGGTCCTGCTGACGGAAGTCAAGCGAAACCGGGTCTCCCGCCAGATTGCGACCGAGTTGTACGAGCGCACCGGTGATCCCGGGTTGGGCCATTTGTTGCGGTTCTTCTACGACGAAGTGGCGAGCGCGGAGGTTGGCGACGACCAGTTCACGTACGACCTGTCGGTGCCCGACAACGTCACCTATCTCGCCAACGGTTTCGTCAGCCACAACACAATCGGATTGCTGATGGATTGTGACACCACGGGCATCGAGCCGGACCTTGGGCTGGTCAAGACCAAGAAGCTGGTCGGCGGGGGGACGATGTCGATCGTCAACCAGACCGTACCTCGGGCCCTGCGCCGTTTGGGCTACGACCACTCGCAGGTGGACGCGATCATCGCCTACATCGACGAGCACAAGTCGATTCTCGGGGCGCCAGCCCTGAAGGCCGAGCATTTGCCGGTGTTCGCCTGCTCGATGGGCGACAACACGATCCATTACCGGGGTCACGTGCGGATGATGGGCGCGGTCCAGCCCTTCATTTCCGGCGCCATCTCGAAATGCGTCACCGGAGACACCCTCTTGTCGACCGCTGAGGGTCTGGTCCGAATCGGCAGCCTGTACCGAGGCGAGGAGCCCGACAGCTTCCGCGCCGATGTCCGGGAAGTTGCCTCGCTTTCCGGTCCGCAAAAGACCGATGCCTTTTACTACGGGGGCGTGCGCCCCGTGACGTCGGTGGTCCTGCGTTCTGGCCATCGGGTGAGCGGTACCGCCAACCACCGGTTGTTGGTGTCGGGCCGCGACGGCCTGGAATGGCGGCGCCTCGATGAGATCGCGGTCGGCGAGTACGTCGCGACTCAATACGGCGACGACCTGTGGTCGGTGCTGCCGGCCCGGTTGGAGCACGGCGTCTCGGGCTCGACCGAGGAGGACGACGCAGGCGGTGCCGCCAATGCGGCCGCTCCAGCGGTGCCGGCGGAGATGTCGGGCGATCTGGCCTTCGTGCTCGGCGCCTACGCCGCGTCGGGACGTATTCCCGGAGGCGGGTGGGCGGTGCAGATCAACAGTGACGTAGGCCATGTCCTCGACCGCCTGGGGGAATCGGTCGAGCGGGTATTCGGTGTCACCGGTTCCATCCGCCAACCCGGTGGCAACCTGCCCGGTGCCCGCATCGAGTTCCGGTCGCAGGCGATCGTGGAACTGTTCGACGATCTCGGATGCGGGCAGTGCGCCGTCCACAAGCGCATTCCCGACGCTGTGCTGCGCTCGCCTCGCGACATGGTCCTGGCGTATCTCCACGGCCTGTCGATCGCGGCGGAGGTCACCATGTGCGGTACCGCCAAGTGGGCTCTCACCTCGGAGTCGCCCGGATTGCTGGACGACCTCCAAGCGGTGCTCACCAATCTCGGCGTAGTCCACGAGCGGGGCACCCGCTACCGCAAGAACGACGGCCGGCCCTACGACGAGGTGTTCGCGGTCGGCGAGCAGGCCCACGACCTGCTGACGATGGTGCCGTTCCTCGACCCCCACAAGGCGGCGTTCGCCCAGGCGCTGCAGGGCCTGGGCCGCCACCCCAACCGCAACGGGGCCGATGTGGTCCCGGGGATCTCGCCCTACGAGCTGTACCGAATCGTGCCCCGGAGCCAGCGATCGGACTTCAGCTACCTGAGCGACCCGCGGGCCATGTGCGTGAGCCGCCGCTCGCTCGAGCAGGTGGCAGCGGTGGCCGGGGCCCGGCTCCCCCAATGGTTGCGCCACGTGTTGGAGGACAACCTGCACTTCAGCCCGGTCGAGTCGGTCGGCTCCGCCGGTGAGCGCGAGGTGTTCGACCTGTCGGTGCCCACGACGCAGGCCTTCGTCGGCAACGGCATCGTCAACCACAACACCGTCAACCTCCCGGAGGAAGCGACGCTCGAAGAGGTCGAGCAGCTGCACATCGAAGCCTGGCAGCTCGGCCTGAAGGCGGTCGCCATCTACCGGGACAACTGCAAGGTGGGCCAGCCCTTGGCCACCACCAAGAAGACCTTGGCCGACCCCGAGACGTCCGAGGCCGAGGCGCACGACGCCGAGCTGGCTTTGAAGGTCGCGGAGTTGGAGAAGGCGCTCCAGCGCCAGACGGTGGTGGTCAAGCAGCCGGTTCGCGAGCGGCTCCCACGGCGGCGCCGGTCGATGACCTTCAAGTTCCGGGTCGCCGACTGCGAGGGCTACGTGACCGTCGGGGAGTACGACGATGGCCGGCCCGGTGAGGTGTTCATGCAGGTCTCCAAGCAGGGCTCGACCCTGGCGGGAATCATGGACGCCTTCGCGGTTGCGGTGAGCCTGGGGCTGCAGCACGGCGTGCCATTGGCGACGTATGTGAAGAAGTACACCAACATGCGCTTCGAACCGGCCGGTATGACCGACGACCGCGAACTACGGATCGCCTCGTCCCTGGTCGACTACATCTTCCGCCGTCTTGCGGTCGACTACCTGACCTTTGACGAACGAGCCGAGCTCGGCATCCTGACGACCGACGAACGACTCCAGCCGACGTTGCCTGGGGTCGAGGAAGTCACGACGCCGAGTTCGTCTGTCGTGGAGGAGATGACCGAGGACCGGGCGTCCGCCGGGTCCTCGGCCGCCGGGTCCTCGGCCGCCGGGTCGTCGGCCGCCAACCTCAACACCCGGCCGCTCGACGCCCCCTACTGCTACCAGTGCGGGGTCCAGATGCAGCGGGCGGGCAGCTGCTTCGCCTGCCCGTCGTGCGGGAGTACGAGCGGCTGCTCATAGCGCAGGGCAGCGGGGGCTCGGGCCGCCCCTGCGCGCACCGTCCACGCGCCGGACGCCCGGCGGGGGGTGAAAGGTTCGGGGGGGTGCCGGACACGTCGAAAGCATCGGCAGCGAAGACGAAATCAAGCTTGCGCTTCTCGGAGGATTCGCCTTCTCGGTAGGAGGCCACGCGCTGCTTGGGATTTCGGCCGGCTCGCAGCACCTCCTGGCCTTCTTGGCGGTGCATGACCGCCTCCATACGCGCCATCAGGTGGCGGGAACACTGTGGCCTGAGGTCTCCGACGAGACGGCAGGCGCCAGGCTTCGGACGGCGGTCAGCCGCCTCGAGGGCCCGGCCCGGCGAGCGGTGAAGGTGACGGCCCATGACCTCGGCCTGGCCGAGGGGCTGGTCGTCGATGTCCACCAGTCAAAGGATCTGGCCCGGCGGCTGACCGACCGCGGCGCCGAGCCCCGCGAACGCGACATCAGCGCCCCGTCGGTGCTGGCGCTCTCCGATGACCTGCTACCTGGTTGGTACGACGACTGGGCGGTTGTCGCAGCCGAGGACTGGCACCAACTTCGCCTCCACGCTCTGGAGGCGGCGGCGGCCCGGCTGACCGCCGTCGACCGGTTGGCCGAGGCGGCCGTAGCCGCGCGGGGCGCGGTGCGGGCCGAGCCCCTTCGGGAGCGCGCCTGGGTCTCGCTTATCCGGGTGCACCTGGCCGAGGGGAATCAGGCCGAGGCGGTCGGGGAGTTCGAGCGCTACCGCGTGCGGCTGCGCACCGAACTGGGCCTCGAGCCGACGGCTCGACTCAACCGGTTGCTTCCCGGCCTCGATCCCCCGAGCGGCCGGTAACGCACGGTCACGGTGGTGAGAGCGGTGGTATGCCGGTGAGCACGACGCGCTTGCCATCCTCGTCGAACCCGGGACTGGCGCACGGACGCCCGGTCGGGAACGGGGTGGGCGTGACGACCGTCCACTTGACGTTGGCTTTGACCAGCAGTTTCGTGATGGCGCGCTCCGCGTCGGCGCTCGTCGAGCACGTAGAGCGCAAGTCTTCGATGATGGCGTCGCGCACCGCCGGCGGCAACGTGCCCGCGGCATCAGTCGGCGGTGTCGGCGGCGCCGTGGGCGCGGTGGTGCTGCTGAAGCTGGAGGCGCCGGCCGGCAGGGCCGGCAGCCCCAGTTGGCCGCAGACGTCGGCGCCGAGGGCGGACGGCAACACCGCGGCCACCCCCTGAGGCGTCGCGCAGGCGACGAGGAGGGGGACGGGGCCCGTGCCGAGCCGGCCGTCGGCCCAAGCGCGCGAGCAGGTGGCAACCGGACCCGCGGCCTCCGCCGGAACCACGAGGGCGTGGCTCTCCAGGCTGGGCGCGCCGTAACAGGTGACCGCCAGGTGGGTGGTGACGTGGCTGGAGATCGCGTAGGCCGCGGCCGCGGCCGCACCGCCTCCGGCGACGGCGAGCAGCGCCGCCAGTCCGAGGCCTTTCCAACGGCGCTGCGGCCGCCGGGCGCTGCCGCCATAGGGGGTGCCCGTGATCTTCTCGTACAGCAGTTGGGCGCTCGGCGACTCGGACGGCATGGGGAGGCCGCCTTCGTCGATGGGGTTTGCCGCCCGGAGGAGGTTGTCGAGTTCGCGGTCGGTGTCGCTCACGGTGTGTTGTCCGGGAAGGAGTGGGTTGGGCTTGTCGGCTCATTGTGTCCGGTCGTTCCAGATTCTTTCGCAAGTTCCTCACTGAGGCGCTGCCGGGCGCGATGGAGACGGATCGCCACGGCGTTGACCGTGCACTCGAGCACGACCGCGATCTGGGCGTGGGGCAGCCGTTCCCAGGTGGCGAGTTGCAGGATTTCCGCGTCTGCCTCCCGGAGCCGGCCGAGCGCGGCCCGGACCTGTTCCGCGGCCTCGTCATCGTCAGCGGCCGCCTCGACCTCGGCGGCCTGCCCGGATGGGGCGGCCTGGTGGAGTCGGGCCAGGAGCCGGTCTCGGCGGGCGTCACCGCGAGACGCGTTGGCCAGAACCTTCCGGGCGACTGCGAGCAGCCACGCCAACTCGTAGTCGTCCGGAATGTCACCGATCCGCCGCCAGGCGGTGAGGAAGACGTCAGCGACGACGTCGTCGGCGGCCGCGCGGTTCGGGCTGCGGCGCAGCGCGTAGGCGAAGACGCGCCGCCAATGGCGTTCGAACAGCAATCGGTAGCGCTGCTCAACCTGATCGGCCGCGGCCACGCCTGGTGTTCTAGTTGATGTACACCGATGACACCGTGCGGTCCCACGATCCCATGTCGGAAGCGAACGACCAGGCGCCGGTGTTCCCCGGATACCAGAAGCCCTGGCCGAAATTGCCTTGTGCCAGATGGAACGAGCACGCTCCGCCCAGAAACGACACGGCGGTGTTGTCGAACCCGGCCGAAGACAATTGCTGCCAATAGCCTTCGCCTATCAGCGAAAGCTCGTGCCCGCTGTAGCTCGACCCCGAGTACAAGTCCAGAGACGCCGAACAACTGCTGGTGGCCCGGTTGGCGCTCGCCGTGCCCGCCTGAGAGTCGGCGATCTTGGCAGTGGCGACCGCGGCGGTGGTGACCTCGGCTTTGCGGGCCGCGAGCTCGGCGCGGGTGCGGAAGCACTCGAAGACGCCCTGCTGGCGCGCCACGAGGCACGCGGTCGCAGCGCCCCATCCTTTGGCCAGGTCAATGGGATGGCCCTCAAATCTTGCTATCGACGATGCCGCGGGCGAAACATTTGAGGCATATACCGGTGTGACACTCGTGGTGACCGTGATCGTAATAGTGAGCGCGACGATAGAGAGGAAAAGAATTCTTCGTGACATGATTGACCCACCGGGGGCGGTAGTCGGCGACTACGCCTCCCGCCTTTCAGATCACGTCATGTCCGAGATGTCGGCCGCCTTTTCAGGCGACGACTGGTTTCCGCCGAACAGCTAGATATCGGCTCAAACCGAAAGATAAGACGCGTCGCCGGACACTAAACAGGTCGGGCGCACCCGGCACTATTGGCGTGCTGATGGAGTGGTGATTGGCATCGAGCCGGACCTTGGGCCGGTGAAAGCCAAGAAGCTGGTCGGTGGGGGACGATGACGAGCGTCAGCAGACCGGTGGCGCTCGCCACCGCTCAGGCGTTCGCCGACGAACGCCCCACCGTGATCGTTTCGCGAGGTATCGGCTCGGAGTGCGCTACCAGCCGCTGGATACAGAGGGGCGAACAGAAGACGACGACGACGCCACCTTGGTGCTCCGCCGGCTCCGCATGAAGGCCAACAAATCCGTTGTGGTCATTCCATGTACATATGTCATCAGTCTTTGACCACAACGGATTCTTGACCGGCCGCGGTGGGGCCTGGTGTCCCGGCAACGGGGGGGACTGGTGCCCCGGCCTCGGCGACGTCGGCCTCGGGGAGCGGGCCGAACAGGTTGAACAGCCCGAAGTACGGCGACGGATCGCCGTCCCAGCGGTACGTGAGGATCTGGGCGGCCGATCGCCGGCCGAACAGGGTCCGGTACCACTCGATGGTCGCCGCCTCCCCG
>JAUTXN010000019.1 GCA_030838045.1 Acidimicrobiaceae bacterium | reverse complement strand
TCGGCAGCGACGGCAACGTCACGAGCGCCACCTGGGCGTGGGATGGGACCACCTGGGCTGCGCTGGCACCATCCTCGGTCCCCCCTCCGCGCTACTCCGCCTCGATCGCGTCGGACGCCGCCAGCGGGACCGACGTGCTCTTCGGTGGCATCTCCGGGGGATCGTCACTCGGTGACACCTGGTCGTGGGACGGCAACAACTGGGTGCCAAACACGCCCGCGACGTCGCCCGCGGCCCGCAGTGGTGCCGCCATGACGTTCGACGCCGCCCGGGGAGCGGTGGTGCTCTTCGGCGGCGCAACCGGGTCGGACAACCGCTCGGACACCTGGACCTGGGACGGCGCCAACTGGTCCCAACAGCATCCCGCCGCCTCGCCTCCGGCCCGCAACGACGCGGCCCTCGGGTTCGACCCGGCCAGCCAGAGCGCCATCCTCTTCGGCGGAAGCAGCGGCAGCGGCACCAACGGCACGTCTGCGCTGGGCGACACCTGGGTCTGGAACGGATCGACCTGGTCGACCTCCCTCGCGCTCTCCATCCTGCCCACCCTGAGCCCGCCGCCGAGGGCCGGGGCGGCCATCGCCACCGGCCCGACCAGCCAACGCGTGGTGCTGTTCGGCGGCCAACCGGGGGGCGCCAACGCCCCCGCGCTGGGTGACACCTGGAGCATCGCCACGCTGACGACCACACCGTCACAGCCCACGCCGTCCACCGCAGTGGGATCGCCGGGAGGGTCGACCACGACGACTCGGGAGACGACGTCGACCACCCCGGTCGCGGGCCCGTCGGGCACCCCGCCGACCGCGGGCAAGGCCGGCCCCACGCCGGCTGCCGCCAAAGCCCCGGTGCCGGCTCCCCTCGCCGTCGCCGCCCGCTCGGTCGAGCGAGGGAAATCGGTGAAAGTCTCGGGCAGCGGGTTCCTTCCAGGGGCCAAGATCACCATCACCTTCCATTCGGTGCGCGTCGTGGTGGGGACGACCGTCGCCGACGCCCAGGGCCGCTTCAGCACCACCGTGCTGGTCCCGAACAACGCCCCGCCGGGGCAGCATCAGATCGAGGCCGACGGAGCGACCAACGCGGGCGGGCGGGCCGTGCTGGTGGGACAGGTCAGCATCATGGGCCCCCGAGGCCACCACTCGTGGGTGCTGCCGGCGCTGATGGTCACACTCACCGTGCTCCTGGCCGCAGGGGCGGGAGTGGTGCTCACCACCTCGGCGAGGTGGCACCGTCCGCACGCCGCAACCTGAAGCGCCTGCGCCTGAAGCGGAGGCGCCTGAGGTGCCTGAGCCGCCGAAACGGCGCGGGCGACCGCCTGGGGATTGAAACCTGGCGGGGAGTTGTTACTATCTGCGTAGGAGAAATCCCTCTGCAAGCTTTCTTGGGAGTGTGAGCATTTCATGGCCACTACCGAACTCGACCTCGACCGGTACAAGCTCGGCTGGAGCGACGTCGAGGACTACTACGTCTTCAAGCCCAAGCGCGGCATCAACACCGACATCGTCCGCGAGATGTCGTGGATGAAGGGCGAGCCCCAGTGGATGACCGACCGTCGTCTGAAGGGGCTGATGCATTTCGAGAAGCGCCCCATGCCCAATTGGGGTGGGGACATGTCCGAGATCTTCTTCAACGACATCTACTACTACGTCAAGCCGATCGACAAGCAGGTGTCGGCCTGGGACCAGTTGCCTGATTCGGTCAAGGACACCTACGAGAAGCTGGGCATCCCCGAGGCGGAGCGCAAGTACCTCGCCGGGGTCACGGCCCAGTACGAGTCCGAGGTGGTGTACCACCGCAATCGCGAGGATCTCGAGCAGCAGGGCGTCATCTTCTGCGACATGGACACCGCTCTCCGGGAGCATCCGGAGCTGGTCAAGCAGTACTTCGGGACGGTCATCCCGCTCAACGACAACAAGTTCGCCGCCCTCAACTCGGCGGTGTGGAGCGGTGGTTCGTTCATCTACGTGCCGCCGGGCGTCAAGGTGGACATGCCGTTGCAGGCCTACTTCCGGATCAACTCCGAGAACATGGGCCAGTTCGAGCGGACCCTGATCATCGCCGACGAGGGTGCCCAGGTGCACTACATCGAGGGTTGCTCGGCGCCGGTCTACACCAGCGACTCGTTGCACTCGGCCGTGGTCGAGATCATCTGCAAGGCCAGCAGCCGGGTCACCTACACGACCATCCAGAACTGGTCCAACAACGTCTTCAACCTGGTCACCAAGCGGGCCCGTTGCGACGCCGAGGCCCACATGGAGTGGATCGACGGCAACATCGGAAGCCGCCTGACCATGAAGTACCCGGCCGTCTACCTGATGGGCCCCAAGGCCTCGGGCGAGGTGCTGTCGGTGGCCTACGCGGGCAAGGGCCAGCACCAAGACGCCGGGGCCAAGATGATCCACGCCGCCCCCGAGACCACCTCCACCATCATCTCCAAGTCGATCTCCAAGGATTCCGGTCGCACCTCGTACCGGGGCCTGGTCAAGTTCGAGCCGGGCGCCACCAAGTCCAAGAGCTTCGTGCGCTGCGACGCCCTGCTGCTCGACGACAGGAGCCGCAGCGACACCTACCCGTACATCGAGTTCGGGGAAAAGGATGCCCAGGTCGGCCACGAGGCCACCGTGTCCAAGGTGGGCGACGACCAGCTGTTCTACCTGATGAGCCGGGGCCTCTCGGAGCAGCAGGCCATGAGCATGATCGTCAACGGGTTCATTGAACCGGTGACCCGGACCCTGCCCATGGAGTACGCCGTGGAGTGGAGCCGCCTCATCGAATTGCAGATGGAGGGCAGCATCGGCTGATGGGTTTCGGCCTGACGCCAGCTACCGAAACGGTGGCAGGATGGTGCCATGCCGATGCGGGAGGAGTGCAAGCATTTCCAGAGCCGGACCTACTCCGACGGGGAAGTCGCCCGGTTCTGCGTGCTCGACTTGGCTCCCGAGGCACCGTGGCGTTGTCCCGACAACTGCCCCCGCTACGAGCGGCGGCTGGCCGATGCCGGCTGGGTTCACGGCAGCCTGATCGAACCGGCGTTGGAGGAGGAGCCCGCCTCGTTCGACCCCAACACGGCGAAGTTGCTGGACGAGGCGGAGGACATCGTGAATGCCGCCGGCCCGGAGATCGTGGCGGCCGAGGACAAGCGACGCCAGCGCGAGGACGGCTCCGAGCCGTGGTGGAAGCGCCTCCGGCGTCGACGCTGACCCCGAACATCAACTGCGAGGTACCCCGCTGAGTTCCCTAACGGCCCCTGCCGCCGCCGCCTTGAGCGGCCCCGATTGGCTCCGAGCCGCTCGGGCCGCCGCCTTCGAGCGATTCCAATCCTCGTCGCTGCCGAGTGAGTCCGAGGAGATGTGGCGTTACAGCCGCATCTCCGATCTGGACCTCGACAGCTACACCCTGGCGGCCCCGAGCGCGACCGTCGTCCCTCCGGCGCTCCAACCGATTCTCGACGCCATCGGCGCACGATCGGCACTGGTGATCGGGGGCCAGCCGGTCGGCCCCGTCGCCGACGGACTCGTGATCGGTCTCGATGATCAGCCGGCGCCGCTCGGTGAGGTGGCGGGCGAGCCCGATGCCTTGGTGGCCCTCAACGCCGCGTTCTGCGAGTTGTTGACGATGAGGGTGGAAAAGGGGACGGTCCTGCGGGACCCGGTCGTAGTGGTCACGTGGGTCGACGGGGACGGAACCTCCCTTTTCCCCAGAACGCTGGTCAACGCCGAAGCGGGCGCGGACGCCGGCATCATCGAAATCCTGGCCTCCCCCGACGTGGCGTCGCTGGTGGTCCCGGTCACCGAAGTGGACCTGGCGGATGGCGCCCACCTGAAGTACCTGACCATCCAGGTGCTCGGCCCCCGGGTGTGGCAGGTCGGCACCCAGGCCAGCCGGCTCGGGCGCGATGCCGACTTCTTGTCGTACAACGTGGCCCTCGGCGGCGACTACGCCCGGGTCCGCAGCGAGTCGGTGCTGGCGGGAGCGGGGGGGACCAGCCGCCTGCTGGCCATGTTCCTCGGTGACGACCGCCAGATGCACGACTTCGCCACCGTGCAGTCCCACCGGGGCAAGCACACCACCTCGGACCTGCTGTTCAAGGGGGCGGTGGCCAACGACTCGCACTCGGTGTACCGGGGCCTGATCCGGGTCGAGAAGGGGGCGTCGGGCACCAACGCCTACCAGACCAACCGCAACCTGGTGCTCGGTCAAGGGGCCCACGCCGATTCGGTCCCGACCCTCGAGATCGAGGAGAACGACGTCCGCTGCAGCCATGCCTCGGCGGTGGGTCCGATCGACGAGGAGCAGCGGTTCTACCTCGAGAGCCGGGGCGTGCCCCCTGAGATGGCGGACCGCCTGATCGTGTCGGGCTTCTTGGACGACGTGCTCGAGCGGGTACCGGTGCCCCAGCTTCTGCCGTGGTTGCGGGCCACGCTGGCCGAGCGGTTGGCCCAGGCCGAGGCGGTGCGGCCGTGACCAGCGCCCCCTTGCAGGGCCGGGTGGAGCGGCTGTGCGCCGTGGGCGAGATCGAGCCGGGGACGGCGCGGCGTTTCGCGCTCGGCAGCCACCGGATCTGCCTGGTGCGCATCGACGACGACTTCTATGCCATCGGCGACATGTGCAGTCACGCCGACTTTTCGCTGGCTGACGGCGAGGTGTACTGCAAGGAGAAGGAGATCGAGTGCTGGAAGCACGGGAGCACCTTCTCGCTGGTCGACGGCAAGCCGCAGTCGCTGCCTGCCACCCGGACGGTACCGATCTATGACGTGCACCGGGAGGGCGACGACGTGGTGGTGGTGATCCGATGAGTCATGTGTTGCTGATCGAAGGGCTGCGGGCCAACGTGGGCAGCAAGGAGATCCTCCGCGGCATCGACCTCGAGGTCAACAGCGGGGAAGTCCACGTCGTCATGGGCCCCAACGGCTCCGGCAAGAGCACCCTGTCGCATGTCATCGCGGGGCGCCCCGGCTACGAGGTCACGGGTGGCAAGGTCACCCTGGACGGCCTCGACCTGCTCACCCTGCCGGCGTGGAAGCGGGCCCGGGCGGGACTGTTCCTGGCCATGCAGTACCCCATCGAGGTTCCCGGCGTGAGCCTGGTCGACGCCTTGAGTGCGGCGTTCGTGTCCAACGGCCGGCCGCCGGCGCTGGTGCCGGACCTACTGGCCGCCGAGGCGGATCGCGTGGGGCTGGACCGGCGCTTCCTGCTGCGCCCGCTCAACGTGGACCTCTCCGGCGGCGAGCGCAAGCGCAACGAGACGGTGCAGTTGGGTGTGATCGGGCCGTTGTTCGCAGTGCTCGACGAGATCGACTCGGGCCTCGACGTCGACGCGCTGCGGGCGGTGGCCCGCCGTATTGAGGGCGCGACGGCCGAGAGTGGGCTGGGCGTGCTGGCGATCACCCACTACAACCGGTTGCTCAACGAGTTGCACGCCGACCGGATCCACGTGCTGATCGAGGGTCGCATCGTGGCCAGCGGGGGCCCGGAGCTGGCCGAGGAGTTGGAAACCACCGGCTACGCCGCCTACGGCGTGGACGAGCCGGTGGTCGTCGGTGCCGCGGTGGGCGCAGCGCGCTTGGCAGGCGCGGCAGGCGCGGCGAGCGGGGCAGGCAACGGCGGGCGGCCTGGGGCGAGCGCGGCGCGGACCGACCTCGACCCCTTCGCCGACCCGTTCGCCTAAGGCGCCTCCGGGGATCAGCCCCGGCGGGCCGTCCGGCGGCCGTGGTACACGCCGGCCAGCCAGCCGACGTACCCGAAGACCAGCGCCACGGCGACCAACTCCAGGATCCGCAGCACCGCGAACACCAGGTGCAGGGCGGACCACGCCACCACGATGGCCACGATGACCACCACGGCGCCTCCGGCCAGCTTGAGCGAGGTGAGCGAGCCGGCCGGAGGTGCCTCCTTGGGGACCACCCGCGGCCCGGTCCGAGCCGGGACGGTGCCTTTCTTGGCCTTCTGCGCTTCTTGATTGTCCATGGTCTGGCAGATCAGGCAGGTGCCGGGAGCGAAACCATGGATGCAGTTACCGGTCACCCCTCCATGGTGACGCATTCGTGGGACAAGGACGCAGCGACAAGACTGAAGCCATGACTCTCGTGCACCGCGTCTTGTATCCCAAGCCGATCAGCAGCCTCGACGAGTACCTGGCCCGCGGCGGGGGAGCGGGGCTGGAGGCGGCCCGCGACCACACCGCGGACTCGTTGGTGGCCGAGCTGAAGGCGTCGGGGCTGCGGGGCCGGGGCGGCGCCGGGTTCCCGACGGGAGTCAAGTGGGCGACGGTCCGGGAGTACCAGTCGCCCGATCTCGCCACCACCGTCATCGTCAATGGGGCCGAGGGGGAGCCGGGTACCTTCAAGGACCGCACCATCTTGGCGCGCAGCCCGTATGAGGTCATCGAGGGGGCGCTGATCGCGGCCCAGGTGGTGGAGGCCAACGAGATCATCTTCGGCCTGAAGAAGTCCTTCGGTCCGGTGGTGCGCCGTTTGCAGGCGGCAATCGACGAGGTGGTGGCCGCGGGCTGGACCGAGGGCCTCACGCTGCGCATCTTCCAGGGGCCCAACGAGTACCTCTACGGTGAGGAGACGGCGCTGCTCGAGACCATCGAGGGGCGCTACCCCTTCCCCCGGGTGTCACCGCCGTACCGCCGGGGCGAGGTCGAAGTGGTGGGGACCGACGCCGACGCCCGCTCGGGCAGCGGCCTGTCGGCCCATGTCGACATGGCCGACGCGTCGGGCGAGACGGGCGCCCCGCCCGCCCTGATCGACAACGTCGAAACCATGGCCAACATCCCCCGGATCATCGCCCGAGGCGCCAAGTGGTTCCGCACCGAGGGCACCGAGAAGTCGCCCGGAACCATCGTGTGCACCATCACCGGCGACGTGCAGCGCGAGGGGGTGGGCGAGGTCATCATGGGCACCACCCTGCGAGCCACTATCGACGCCATCAGCGGCGGCCCCCGACCGGGCCGCCGGATCAAGGCGGTGCTGGTCGGTGTTTCCAGCAGCGTGATCACGGCCGACCAGCTCGACACCCCGCTCAGCTACGAGGACATGGCCGCGGCCGGAAGCGGCCTCGGATCGGGTGGGTACATGGTGTTCGACGACCATGCCGATATGACGGCCGTGGCCGCCGGGGTGTCCCGCTTCCTCGCGGTCGAGTCATGCGGGCAGTGCACGCCCTGCAAGCTCGACGGAATGGAGCTGTCCGACAAGTTCGAGAAGCTCTGCGCGTCCGACGCCAGCCGGGCCGACTTCGAACGCATTCGGCACCTGATCGACACCGTGGGCG
>JAUTXN010000008.1 GCA_030838045.1 Acidimicrobiaceae bacterium | reverse complement strand
CAGCACCGACACCAGGCTGAAGGCGAGGAGCGACAAGGCGTACGTGCTCCACCGCTGCTCGCTTTCGGGGTCGATCCGGCAGATTCGGTAGATCGGTCGCTCGACGGCCGAGAAGACTCGGTCGCCGAGGGGCCGCCCCAGCGTCGGGTCGTACACCCTGGCCATGTAGGCGCCCAGCAGGGGCGTGGTCACCGCGATGGCGGCGATCAATATCGCCAGCTCGGCCCAACCTGCGGTCGTCATTTACAACTTCTCCGGGGCCAACAATGCGAACAGCAGGTAGCCGAGCAGCAGCAATGCGATGACGAGACCAACCAGGTCATCGGCACTCATGCCGCCACCTGCTTGGGCTCGGTCGGCGTCGGCGCCGTGGCGGTCGGCGTCGTGGCCTCCTCGTCGGCACCGATGATGCGATCACAAGCCCGCACGAACATCCTGGCCAGCAGAAAGAACACCACGATGATGACCACGAACAACAGATCGCTCACTGCCCGAACCTCCGGAATCGAAGTGACAGGTCAGTCGTAGGGCCGTTGCAACCCGCTGTCCATCGACATTTACGCGACCTATATGCGCGACCGGAAACATTTGCGCAGCCTTAACGGGGTCGTGACGGTCCGGATCGCAGCGGGGATACCCTCGCGACGATGACCCACCGAGGCCTCGAAGGGGAGGCGCTAGGCCTGATGAATTTCCGGTGTGTACGCACCGGAAATTCAGCAGGCCTACCGTCGCGGGCCGACTGGCTTCGAGCCGTCTTGACCCCCCGCTGACCGTGGGCGCAGCGTCGACCCGCACCATCGACGTGGTGTCGTGAGCCGGATCCTGGTAGTCGAGGACGAGCTACCGATGAGACGCACCCTCGACATCGGACTGCGGGCCCGTGGTTACGAGGTCGACGTGGCAGCCAGCGGCGAAGAAGCGCTGGACATGGCGCACCGTCAGCGCCCCGACGTCGTGATTCTCGACCTCGGCCTTCCGGGTATCGACGGTGTGCAGGTGGCCCAGCGACTGCGGGCCTGGAGCACGGTGCCCATCATCGTCCTTTCGGCCCGGGGTGCCGAGGCTGTGAAGGTCGCGGCCCTCGACGCCGGCGCCGACGACTACGTCACCAAGCCGTTCGGTATGGCTGAGCTGCTGGCCCGCATCAGGGCCGCCCTGCGCCGCAGCGACCCCACCGGTGGGGCAACGAGTATCACCACCGAGCACTTCACGATCGATCTGGCGGCTCAGCGGGTGGTAAATAACCAAGGCGAAGTCCGCCTCAGCCCGACGCAGTGGCACCTGGTCGAGGTCCTGGCCCGCCATCCCGGTCAGCTGGTGACCCAACAGCAGCTGCTGGGCGAGATCTGGGGGCCGGGGTACGAGGGTGCGGCGCACTACCTGCGGGTCTTCATGGCCCAGATCCGCCAGAAGCTCGAACCGAGCCCCGCTCGGCCCCGCTACTTCCACACCGAACCGGGCCGGGGCTACCGCTTTCAGATCGACGAGCCCGATCCGCTGGCGAGCTCCCCCGGCGTCGACGCACCACCGTGAGCCGAACCGGTATCGGGCGGCGGGCGCGGCGTGGCATTCAAACGCCGCTCCGGCGGTTCCTCGCCATCGCGCTTCCCATCGGGTTGCCTGTCGGTGTCGCGGTCTGCCTGGTGCCGCTGCGCAGCCGGATCCCCAACGCGACCACCGCCCTGGTACTGGCCGCCCTCGTGGCCCTCGTCGCCAGCGCCGGAACTCGGACGACTGCGGCGCTGGCCGCCATCTCGGCCAGTGTCGGCTTCGACGTCGTCCACACCCCGCCCTACGGATCGGTCACGTTCAACCGCGTCCAGGACCTCGAGGTCACCGGCCTGCTCCTGATCGTGGGTCTGATCGTGGGCCAGCTGGCCGCCGCCAACCGGCGCCACCGCGACCTGGCCGGGCAGAGCAGTTACGCCCTCGGACGAATCCACATGGTGGCCGAAATGGTCGCGTCGGGCGATCCCGCTGACGAGGTCGTGGAGGCGGTAGGCAACGAGCTCACCGCGCTGTTCGGCCTCCAGGCCTGCCGGTACGACCCGACATTCGCCGACCGTCCCGGTCCGTTCATCGAACGACACGGCGCCGTGTCGTGGGGTGCGATCGAGTGGGATCTCGCAAAGTGGGGACTCCCGAGCCAGGAGGTCAGCCTCGTCGTGGAGCACCAGGGGCGGCCGCTCGGTCGCTATGTACTGCTGGCCCCACCCGGCACCCGGGCGACACAGGACCAACTCCTGGCGGCCGTCGCCCTGGCCGACCAGGTGGGTGCGGCACTGGCCGCCCAGACCAAACCGCGTTAGACGGTGCGGGGCAGGTAGGACCCACACGCTGTTACCCTCGACAGTGGGTCAGCCGCTCCCTTTGGGATCGGCAACCCCCAGCTCGCAGCTCACAGCTCACCCGGGACCCCGGTGATGTGTCGAACGTTCGACCAGTCGCCCGGAGTGAGGCCATGTTGCGCCAGCCAGAGAAGATCCTCCAAGTCCGAATATTCGGCGCGACCGCGCCGACGCATCCGCGGGACTCGATGTGAACGCCCTCAACGACCCATTCGAGCGCTTCGCTGTCTCTGTCGGATTCGCAGGACGGCGGACGGTGATCAGCGTCGCCGGCGAACTGGGCCTCCTCACGGCGAAGGAACTGGGTGCGATCATCGACGCGGTGATCGACCGAGGGCACCGAACGGTCGTCTTGGACCTGACGGAGGTGGAATCCCTGGGCGCCTCCGGTCTGCGGGTCATCGCGGCTGGAGCGAACCGCTTGGCGGCATCGGGCGGGACACTTGCAGTTCGGTCGTCTTCCGTCGACCTCCGCCTGATCCTTGACCGGCCGGAGTGGTCCACACTGGTGGTGCTCGAGCAAACCTTGCCTACGTCGCCCGCCTCGCCCGCGTCGCCCGCGTCGCCCGCGTCGCCCATCGGCGGCCGTCTCGGCCCTGAACAGCCGGCGGGCCTGCAAAGGGGGCGTTCAATGGTCGGTTCCTTTGGCCGGGCTCACGGTCGGTGGCGCGACCAGCCGGACCCGTCGGATCGCGAAACGCTCGACGGCACCTTGCGCATGGTGGTTGCCCTCGTGTCGGCCGCTGTCGGCAGCGCCGATGGCGTAAGCGCGTCACTTCGACGCGATGGACGCCTCACCACCGTTGCCGCCACCAACCAGGTCATCTCTGACATGGATGCCGACCAGTACGCCACCGGGGAAGGGCCGTGCATCGACGCCGCGGTCGAGGGGCGGTGGTTTCACACCGCATCCCTGGCCGCCGAATCCCGGTGGCCGGCCTTCACGCCGATGGCCGTGGCGCTCGGGATCAATGCGATCCTGTCGTCACCGTTACTGTCGCGGGGTCGCCCGGTCGGCTCCTTGAACATCTACTCCCGAGCCCCCGACGCCTTCGAACACCAAGACCAGGAGATGGCATCGCTGTTCGCGGCCGAGGCTTCGATCATGCTCACGACCGCGGGCGTCTAGCTGGAGTCCCGCCCCGACCGGCCGCCCGCCGGCGTGGCGGCGTGGCGGCGTGGCGGCGTGGCGGCGTTTCCTAGCAGAACATCACCGTCACGGGGGGGTTACTGCTAACAAAGGCGAACGGGCGCAGATCTTTATTGACGGTCTGCCTGTCGGCCCCACCTCACGTCCGTCAGATTGCACCGCCTCAACTCAGCGGTAGTCCTCAGGGGTGGCGTGGAGGCCGAGCTCGCTGATCTCGGCAATGAATCGCCAGATATCCGGCTGTGAGCCGTCGATGTCGGTGAAACCGTACTCGGACGCGAGTTGCCCGGAGTTGACCGACTTCTGGTTCCACCTGCTCCGGCCGGGATCCGATGCCAGCGCAGCAACGGCTCGCCCGACGTATCGAGGCGACTCGGACAACGCGAAGTCGGGAGGCGCCATGGGCCCACCGCCCGCCTTTTCGGGGTCGAGGGCGTCGCGCCAGTTCTCCTCGGAAACGCCGAAGGTTTCGAGCATCATCTCCGATCGCAGGAATCCCGGTGTGATGGCGACCGCGATCGCTCCATGCGGCTCCAGTTCGTGACCCTGGGAGAAAGCCAAGCGGTTCACGGCGACCTTGGCCAGGTCGTAGAACACGGAGATTCGATACCGCGAAGCATTGTAATCCGAGGTGCCGTCGGTCACCTCGACGAGCAGGCCGCCAGGCTTGTCGATGAGAAGCGGCAGAAGATGGTGCGACGTGATGAGGTGGGTGTCGATGGCGAGCCGGAGAATCCGGAAACCCTTGTCGAGGTCGTGCTCCCAGACAGGAGTATTCCAATCGGCCGGGCCGCCTTTGAGGACTTCGGCCCCCCAGATGTCGTTGACCAGCACGTCAATATGACCGTGGGCGTGCCGAACGTCGTCGGCCAACTGCCTTACCTGGTCGCTATCGAGATGGTCGACTGGGAACGCGATACCGGTGCCACCGAGGCTCGTCACGAGTTCGGCCGTCTCCTCGATGGTCTCGGCCCGGTCGTAGTCGGACCGCAAGGCCCCCGTGCGGCTGGTGCGACCGGTGCAGACGACCGTCGCGCCAGCTTCGCCCAACGCGGCCGCGATACCCCGCCCCGCTCCTCTTGTTGCCCCCGCCACGACCGCCACCTGGCCGCGCAAAGCGTCTCGATCCGGCGACCATCCCATTACTCGCGGCTCACCCGCCCGCCGAATACCTACCCGAGCCCGTGGTCTTGGCCGACCTTGCCGGCCTCGACGCGGCCGTCGCCGCCCGGCCCACGAAAGCGGGACACGACACCCGATGACCCATCGACCCAGTATCGCGCTGCAATGCAACGACAGCCCGCGACGTGGCCTCAGCCACCCTCCTGTACCTCGGTGATTTGATCGGCCAGCAAACCGCAAGCCTCACGGTGAACCGCCTCAGATGAGGCCGCATCCGGTGCCTCCACCAAGCAGAACACCGAGTCCCCACCTGGTCCAAGTCCGGTCAACCGATGAGTCGCAGGGAGCTGCGGCGTCTTAGATTGCATGACCAACTCGGGGCTCTCCAAGGACCGTCTCGGCCGCCTTCACGACTGCATGGCGGCCCACGTGGAGGGCGGCGCCGCGCCCGGGCTGGTTTCGGTAGTCAGCCGTCGGGGCGAGTCGCATGTCGATGTGATCGGCGCGACCGCGGTCGGTGGGGGCGACCCGATGCGGGGTGACACGATCTTTCGGATCTCCTCGATGACCAAGCCCATCACGGCAGTAGCGACCCTGATTCTCGTCGAGGAGTGCGCGTTGCGACTCGACGAACCCGTCGACCGACTGCTACCCGAGCTCGCCGACCGGCGGGTCGTGCGTCGCATCGACGGACCAATCGACGACACGGTGCCGGCGCAGCGGCCGATCACGGTGCGCGACCTGCTCACATTTCGGATGGGTTTCGGCGGGTACTTCGGGCCGTGCCCGGTGAACGATGCCGCAGCGTCGTTGCAGCTCGCCGTCGGACCGCCCGCGCCATCGGTGCCGCCCGAACCCGACGAGTGGATGCGTCGCTTATCGACGCTGCCGCTGATGTGCCAGCCAGGCGAGCGGTGGCTCTACCACACCGGAGCCGACGTGCTCGGCGTACTCATCGCTCGTGCCTCCGGTCAGACATTCCCGACGTTCCTGACCGAACGGATCTTCCAACCGCTCGGCATGACCGACACCGCCTTCTCGGTGCCTGCCGCCGGCATCGACCGGATTGCCACCAGCTATGTCACCGACCCCGAAACGGCGACACTCCGGGTGTACGACGAACCGGCCGGGCAGTGGTCCACACCACCGGCGTTTCCCTCGGGCGGCGCGGGGTTGGTCTCGACCGCCGCCGATTTCCGGGCCTTCGCCGAAATGCTGTTGCGCGGCGGTACCCCGATCCTGTCGCGGCCGTCCGTGGAGACCATGATCACCGACCAGCTGACACCCGAGCAGAAGGCGATATCGGGCTTCTCCCCGAACGATTTCGACGCACGCGGCTGGGGCTTCGGCGTGGGGGTCGTGACCCGTCGCGAGCACCCGGCGGCGCCCGTGGGCCAGTACGGCTGGGACGGCGGCCTCGGATCGATATGGCGCAACGACCCGTCCGAGCAGATGATCACCATTCTCATGACCAATGCCGCGTGGACCTCGCCCCGTCCGCCCACGATCGCCCTCGACTTCCTCACCGGTGCCTACGCCGCCATCAATGACTGACGCTATCGGAGCGATGTGGCCAGAAGTCAGATGGTATGGAACGTCGACACGAGTTCGTCGTACTCCGGACTTGGCCCACCCAAGGTGACTCCCTGGAGCTCGTAGATTACCGACCCGATGAGCACAGCTCGGATCTTGAACACCTCGCCTTTCGACGCGACATTGATAACCGCATCCTCCGCCGGCGAATCCAAGTAGGTGATGGCATTCCGGGTCGTCACCGTTCCGCCAACGGCGGACGCCTCGCTGTCAACGCCGGCATCAAGACCTTTGCGGATCATGTCTGGAGCTATTCGGAAGGGCAATGGCGTGTAGAGGACTTGCACGACCCCGTCCGGCGTCTCGGACGAATAGATGATCCCGTGAAGGACGCCCCCTTGATAATTGACGGGCTGCGACTGCTGGGACGGAGCGACCGGAAACACGGCGCTGAAATGGCCGTCCGCCGCGATAAAGGGGGCGGGCACTTGAGTCGTCGTCGGAGCCAATGCCGGGGGCGACGTCGACCGCCGCGGCGCGCCGCCACAAGCCGTCAGGACCAGCGCTGAAAGTGCGACCGCCACGGCCGTGCGTTGCCGAGTCGGACCTGCCCGGCGCTGCTGGCCCGTACCTTGACTACAGATGACCTTGTCGATTTGAACCGACAAAAGGCTCAAGCTCGCCTGAAGTGGACTTCCGGCAGGTGGTCATCCCCGGTGGTCCAGGAGGAAGGGCCGCCGGCCAGCGCCGCGTCGAGGACGAGTTCGGCGTCTTCGAGATGGTGCCTCGCATCGTGCAACGCGAGCCACACCATATCGGCGGCGGTGGCATCGGTGTCCGGGCAAACGCGGTGCCAGTCCTGGGTCGTGGCGCCTTCGATCGTGGCGACGAGAGACCTCACGTTGTCGCCCAGCGAGTCGAGCGCCTGGCGCTGCCCGTCCGGAGCCAGTCCCGCCCCCTCCATCGCGATCGGGACCGGCTCCGCGGTCTCACCCAGCAGCTCTCGGAGGCGGTCGTTGGTGGCGCCCAACACCGCGGACGCCTTCGCCGCCGGTTCCATCGCCGACCACGACCCAGGCTCGCGTCGACGATGGCCAAGGGAGTCCTCATGGTGATGCAGCAGCAATGCGCCGCGCCGGGCGAGGACACGGATGACAGCCACCGCGTCGAGCGGCGCCATGTGCACCGGCCGCTGACCGCATCCGCTGCAGACCATGCGGCCCCGCCACGGGGCACCAAGGGCCAGCGTGGCGCTGGCTCCAGCGCTCAACGCCTCGCTCTCGCTCTCGGACTCCGCCTCGGGCTCGGGCTCGGCCTCGGGGCGGCTCATGCCATCTTCCCCGGACCGCCGCGGCGGAGCGCGCTCCCGGCGGGGTGACGGCCGCGGCCGCTTGGCATCGGCGGCGCCAGCTGCAGGTCGCGGCGGCCGGCAGGGCCCGCGGCGATGAGCCTTCCCAAGCCCCGAGCGGTGAAGGCCCCGACAGACCCGAGGGGCAGTCCCCTCACAGTCAGAGTTCCGCCTCGGGCCTCGACGGCGGCCGCGGCGACACCGAACACCTCAAGGGCGGCTGGGTCGAGCTGACGCAAGCCCCGCAGGTCGACTGCCACCGCAAGGTTGCCTTGCCCGATGATCAGATCGGTGAGGATGGCGCCCAGACGAACCGAGGCGGACAAGTCGAGCTCGGCATCGACGCGGACGATGACCGTCTCGGGCGTAGCGGTGACGACGAGCCAGTACGGCCCAGCCTTCTCGGGCGACCCTCGACGCGGGTCGGCTCCTCCTCCGCCAGGGGCTGTGCTGGTGGTCGACAAGTGTTTCCTCTCCTGCGTTGGGGAGGCGTCAAGCCCGTACGGGGCGACAACCGTGTGGTCGTCCTGCCCGAACCAGGCGTCTCTACAGATCCGCTGACTTGCATCTTGTCGCCAGGGTCCAGAGCAACGTCCCAGGAGGCTGCCCAATTTGCAGGCAGGATCAACACGGGTGGGTACTCTGCCGCGTCAGTGGTGAGGGTACACCCAATTTCGGTACGCAAAATCCGCGATGCTCACGCGCCCATCGTCGTCGGCTGCAGACTCCTTGAGCTTTCGTCTGTCTGTCGCACGCATTTCGCGAACGACACGACGAAAGGTGTCACCAAGCCCGAGGCCGCCGCCTCCCGACAGTTCCTTGGCTCATGACCACATTTTTGAAATCAGTGAGAAACGAGGAGTGTCGAGAAGCGGGCCTGGTGTTCACTCGGAAGGGGCAGCCAGGATCTCGATGGCCTATGGGCCACTTCAGGTTGAGCCATTCGCCTTCCCCCTTGCGGGTTCATCTCCAACGCTACTCCTGCAACGAGGCAATGTCACGCGTCCGTTTGATTCATGTCGTCATCGGCAATTTTGGGCCGTTGACGCCGTCAACGATCGGGAGTACGGTCGTTGATGTGGGGATGAGGGTCCTTGGCTCGCCCCGAAATACTGGGATAAGTTCCGCGCCTGTGCGCCCGCCGTCAGCGTCAGTGACGTACGAGGTCGAGGGGGCCGTGTGAGGAATGGGTGATCGCTTCGGGCCCCGACCAATCAGTGGTTTTGACACTCTTTGGCGCGACCAGGCGAATTGCAGGTTCACCAGCGCGGAGTTGTTCTTCCCGGTTGGCAGCACCGGCGTCGCGTCCGGCGTCGCTCGGGCAGCCAAAGCCGTGTGCCACACCTGCGAAGTCCGAAAAGCTTGTCTGCAGTACGCGCTGGAGACCAACCAGGAAAACGGCATTTGGGGCGGCACCACCGAGGATGAGCGCCGCACGATGCGTCGAGCATGGCTCGTTCGTCGGCGCCACGGCGTCGCCTGACGGTCCGAATAGCGCCGGCAACTCGCACTCACCTCTAATGGGGGCGTCCCCGCTTGAGGCGGCGAAACGCCGGGGGCGGCGGCGAACGAGCCTGAAGCGCCCACAGCGCCCGAGGCATGCACGGCGTCGCATTTTCCCCGACATGGCGCGCCCAGGGCGGCCGGCTCTATTGGCCCGGAAAGAACTCGATTCGGATGTCGAGGGTGTCCGGAAGAACGATGTTGGCGACGGCGCCGGGATTATTGGGCCGGAGGAAGTACTTGTGATCGGACCGAAAAAGGAGCTTCAACCCGGAATAGGCGAACTTGTAAGCGGCGTCGGTGGGGTCGAGCTTGGTCTCGACGACCGGCGATTGCAGGTACAGGCGCTTGGCGGAATAAACCACCACGCTTGGTTGGGTGGGAAGCAGGTTTTCGACCGTTGCCGCCAGGTTGCGACCCTTTATGGCGGCATAGTGCGACACGTTCCAAAACATGCTGAGTACCAGGATCAATACGATGAGGGTCGCGCCCACAGCCCGAAGTCCACGTTGTTCACGGGCCTGCTCGCCACCGTGGGTGTCAGTGAGGAACCGGCGGTAGAGGGCGGCTGCGTAGACGGCGAGAACAATGCTTACCGTGACGCACGCCGGGGAGGCGACGTACACGAACGACGAGGGCTGGCGCATCCGGGTGCCGACGGCCCCCACAATCAGGCATGCGCCTGCCAGGCCGGCGATCACGATGGTCAAAGCGCGAAGGACCCGCCGAACGTGCGGATCCGTGTTTCGATGTCCCCTGGCGCCGCCCGAGCGTTGCACCCACGCCAGGACCGCCGAGTGGAAGCCGATGCCGGCTAATCCCGCCAGCAATCCGACCACCAACGGTCCGAACATGGACGACATGCTGCGCAACAGATAATCCTGGGTGGAATAGCCGAGCAGGCTGTCGTCGAGGCCCAATTGGTGCGCCTCGATGCTCGTGCGCGTCCAGCCGAAATAGTAGAGAAGGGCGGTGACCGCTGACGTCGGACCGACGACCGTTCCGATGCC
>JAUTXN010000371.1 GCA_030838045.1 Acidimicrobiaceae bacterium | reverse complement strand
GGTGGGCCTCCTACGGCGACGCCGTGGGCCGGTTGCTCGACCGCTGTGGCTGGCAGGTCACCCGGGAGTACTACGTCAACGACACGGGGGGCCAGATCCGCCGCCTCGGCGCCAGCCTGCTGGCCCGCCGCAACGGCGAGCCCCTCCCCGAAGGCGGCTACCCTGCCGGTTTCATCAAGGGCCTGGCGGCCGCCTACGACGGTCCCGACGACATGGCGGCTGCGGGTCGCTGGGCGGCCGAGCGGACCCTCCGCTACATCCGGTTGCAACTGGCCGAGATCAACATCCATTTCGACGAATGGTTCAGCCAGGCGTCCATCGAGGAGAGCCCGGCCATGGGTGAGACCATGGCCAAGCTGGAGTCAGGCGGGCTCACCTTTGAGGAGGACGGGGCGCTCTGGCTGCGCACCGCGGGCTTCGGCGATCCCCGCGAGAAGCGGGTGCTGCGCAAGTCCAATGGTGATTGGACCTATCTGGCGGGCGACATGACCTATCACTGGAACAAGTTCGTCACCCGGGGCTTCGACCAGGTGATCAACGTGTGGGGCGCCGACCACGAGGGCCAGGTCCCGAGCCTCAAGGCGGGCGTGGCCGCCCTCGGAGTGGACCCCGAGCGCCTCGAGATCCGCCTGGGCCAGATGATCTCCCTGGCCAGCGGGCGTATGTCGAAGCGGGCGGGCAACGCCGTCGACCTCGACGACCTGGTCGACGACATCGGACCTGACGCCATGCGCCTGCTCAGCCTGGTCAACTCACCGGACCAGGCGACCCTCGTCGACCTGGACAAGGTGCGCGCCGAGTCCAAGGAGAGCCCGGTCTTCTACGTGCAGATGGCGTATGCCCGCATCGCGGGAATCGGCCGGGAGGCTGACAAGCGCGGCGTGACCAGACGGCCGATCACCGACGCTGTCCCCACCCTGCTCACCCACCCGCGGGAGTTCGAGGTCCTGCGCGCCCTGTCGGAGCTGCCCGAGGTGGTGGCGCTGGCCTGCTCCGAGCGGGCGCCGCACAAGGTGACCACCTGGGTCCGGGAGCTGGCCGACCGCTTCCACGGCTTCTACCACGACTGCTACGTGCTGCACTCCGACGTCCCCGACGACCTGACCCAGGCGAGGTTGTGGCTGGTGGAAGCGGCCCGCATCGGCCTCAGCATCGGCCTCGGCCTGCTCGGCGTCACCGCTCCGGAGAAGATGTGACCGGGAGCCTGCTCCCGGCCCCACCGCTGCCACGGGAGTTGCTCCCCGACAGCGCGGCCATCGATGCCGGCGGGCGGCTCTCCGTCGGCGGTGTCGACCTGCTGGACCTCTGCCAGGACGTCGGAACCCCGGTGTTCGTCTACGACGAGGCCCATCTGCGGCGCCGCTGCCGTCAGGCGGTCGAGGCGTTCGGCGATGGAGTTGCCTACGCCTCCAAGGCTTTTTTCTGCCTCGCCATGGCCCGCCTGGCCCACGAGGAGGGAATGTGGATCGACGTCTCGACCGGCGGCGAGCTCCACGTCGCGCTGCGCGCCGGCGTCCCCGCCGCCCGGCTGGTCATGCACGGCAACAACAAGTCCGAGCGTGAGCTGAGCGCCGCCCTCACTGCCGGCGTGGGCCGCATCGTCGTCGACAGCTTCGACGAGATCGACCGGCTCGACCGCCTCTGGCGGCCCGGCGATTCGCCGAAACCCCAGGTCCTGCTCCGGGTCACGCCGGGCATCGAGGCCCACACCCACGAGTACGTGCAGACCGGTCAGGACGACTCCAAGTTCGGCTTCGGCATCGCCAGCGGGGCGGCCGCCGAGGCGGTGCGGCGCCTCCGCCACCCCGGGTCGTCCGTGGAACTGGTGGGCGTCCACGCCCACATCGGCAGCCTCATCTTCGAGCTGTCCTCGTTCGAACGGGCGACCGGGGTGCTGGCCGAGTTCTTCTCCCCGCTCGGCTTGGAGGAGCTCTGCGTGGGGGGCGGCCTCGGTGTGCCGTATGTCGAGGGGGAAAAGGCGCCGTCGATCGCCGAATGGGCCGCCGCGGTGCGTGGGGCCGCCGGGGCTGCGGGCATCCCGGCATCGGTGCGATTGACCGCCGAACCGGGGAGGTCGATCGCGGCCGCGGCGGGCATCACCTGTTACACCGTCGGCACCATCAAGACGCTCCCGGGGATCCGCACCTACGTCAGTGTCGACGGCGGGATGAGCGACAATCCGCGTCCGGTGCTTTACGGGAGCGGGTACGAGGCGTTCCTGCCCCGGGCGACCACCGCCGCCCGTCCGTACACCGCGACCGTCGTCGGCAAGCACTGCGAATCCGGTGACCTGATCGTCAGGGACGCCCATCTCCCCGCCGACCTGGCCGTGGGCGACATTCTGGCCACGCCGGTGACCGGCGCCTACGGCCATTCCATGGCGTCCAACTACAACAAGGTGGGGCGGCCCCCGGTCGTCTTCGTGCGCGACGGTGAAGCCCGAACGGTGGTGCGGCGCGAAACCGACGAGGACCTGCTGGCCCTCGACCTCGGGCTGTAGCCTCGGCCGCCGTGGAGCCAGGGATCATCAGGGTCGGTTTGTTGGGGTGCGGCAACGTGGGGGCGGCACTGGCCCAGTTGCTGCTGCGCGACGGTGATGACATCGAGTCCCGCACCGGCATTCGCCTGGTGTTGGCGGCCGTGGCGGTGCACAGCCTGGCCCGCGAGCGCCCGGTCGATTTGCCGCCCGGGGTGCTGACGACTGACGCCCAGGCGGTCGTCAACGATCCCGACATCGACGTGGTGGTCGAAGTCATCGGCGGCATCGAGCCTGCCCGGGGCCTCATCCTCCAGGCGCTGAAGGGCGGCAAGCCGGTCGTCACCGCCAACAAGGAACTACTGGCCAACGTGGGCGCGGAACTGTTCGAGGCGGCCAATGCGGGAGGCGTGGACCTCCTTTTCGAGGCCGCGGTGGCGGGCGGCATCCCCCTCATCCGGCCGCTGCGTGAATCCCTGGCGGGCGAGCGCATCCGGCGGATCATGGGCATCGTCAACGGCACGACGAACTTCGTCCTGACCAAGATGACCGAAGGTGGCGCCTCGTATCACGACGCCCTGGCCGAGGCTCAGCGGCTGGGCTACGCCGAACGGGACCCGACCGCGGATGTGGAGGGCTACGACGCGGCCGCCAAAGCCGCCATCCTCGCCAGCGTCGCGTTCGGGGTGCGGGTCGTGGCGGGCGACGTCTACCGGGAGGGCATCTCGGCGGTCACAGTCGACGACATCGAGTTCGCGGGCCGGCTGGGCTATGTGATCAAGTTGCTGGCCGTCGTCGAGAAGGCCGAAGGCGACATGGTCGCGGTGCGCGTCCATCCCGCCATGGTTCCCTCCACCCATCCCCTCGCCGCCGTGCGCGATTCCTTCAACGCAGTGTTCGTGGAGGGCGATGCCGTCGGCGAGCTGATGTTGATGGGCCGCGGCGCCGGAGGCATGCCGACCGCCAGCGCGGTATTGGGTGACCTCCTCGACGCGGCGCACAACCTTTCCTGCGGTCACGCGGGGCGCACGATCACGTTGCGCCCGGCCTCGATCTTCCCGATCGACGAGCTGCGCTCCGAGTACTACTTGTCGATCGACGTCGCCGACCGGCCCGGCGTGCTCCACGCAGTGGCAGGCGTGTTGGGCAGCCACGACGTGTCGATCCGCCTGATGGAACAGGTCGGCCTGGGCGCCGAGGCCCGCCTCGTGATCATCGTCCACCCTGCCCTCGAACGCGATGTCCAGGCGTGCCTGCACGACTTGCGCCAGCTCGACGTCGTCGACCGCACGAGCGGCCTACTGCGCGTGGTCGACAGCCAACGTTGACGCCGTGATCGCGTGGCGTGGTCTCATCGAGGAATACCGGTCGTTCCTGCCGGTCACCGAGGACACGCCGGTCGTCACGCTGCTTGAGGGGGCCACGCCGCTGGTGCCGGCTCCCCGGCTCTCCGAACGGGTCGGCGCCAAGGTGTGGCTCAAGGTGGAGGGAGCCAACCCGACCGGGTCGTTCAAGGACCGGGGCATGACTGTCGCCATCTCCAAGGCGGTCGAGGAGGGCGCCAAGGCCGTGGTGTGCGGGTCCACCGGCAACACCTCGGCGTCCGCCGCCGCCTACGCCGCCCGGGCCGGCCTGACCTGTGTCGTTCTCATTCCCGACGGCCATATCGCCCTGGGGAAGCTGGCTCAGGCGCTGATCCACGGCGCCCGGGTATTGCAGCTGCGGGCCAACTTCGACGTCTGCCTTGACATCGTCAGGGAGTTGGGGGACTCGGCGCCGGTGACGGTCGTCAACTCCATCAACCCGTACCGGATCGAGGGCCAGAAGACCGGGGCCTTCGAGATCGTCGACGCCCTGGGCGACGCGCCGGACTACCACTTCATTCCCGTCGGCAACGCCGGCAACATCACCGCCTACTGGAAGGGCTATCGCGAATATCAGGATGCGGGAAAGATCACCCGGCTACCCCGGATGATGGGCTTCCAGGCGGCGGGGGCGGCGCCGATCGTCGAGGGACACCCGATCGACGACCCCCAGACCATCGCCACCGCCATTCGGATCGGACGCCCGGCCTCGTGGTACGGGGCGACCGCAGCGTCGTCGGAGTCCGGCGGCGGGATTCATGCGGTCACCGACGGCGAGATCCTCGAGGCCTACCGCTTCCTCGCCCGGTCGGAGTCGGTGTTCTGCGAGCCGGCATCGGCGGCGTCGGTGGCGGGCCTGCTCAAGGTCGGCGTCGACGCTGGTTCGACCGTCGTCTGCGTGCTGACCGGCCACGGCCTGAAGGACCCCGACATCGCCATCAGCCAGATCGCGGTGCCGACACCGGTCGAAGCCGATACCGCCGCCATCCGGGCCGAACTGGGACTCTGAGGCCGGTTGCCCAGGTACGGGCATCCCGAGTACCATGGGTGTTGTCATCGCACTCCATGACGGGGCATGCGCCATACCAGCGCCCCAAGTGCTGGCTCGGGGGTTCCGGAGGCGGGTGACGGATGCTGGCCCGGTAGGACCACGGCGGCATCCTGACCCTTAGCTGACCATCCCGGCCCGCCGCGACGTCACCGCCTGACCACTCCACCCGATCCAAATGAGGTTACCGATGAGCGAGCCGCAACTCGAGCGCTCGGTCCTAGAGGCCAAAGAGCGCGAGGAGCTCTACGCCATCGCCGAGGCGCTGGGTACCAAGCCCGGAAGCCGAGCCAGGAAATCCGACCTGATCCTGCAGATACTCCGGGCCACCGGAGTTGCGGTCGACGAGCCCGAGCCGGCGGCGTCTGTCGAAAAGCCTCGCCGTGCCCCGAGGGCGCGCAAGGCTGTCGCCGCCCCGCCTGCAGAGCTGCCGTTGGGCGACCACGAAGAAGCCGCTGCACCAGTGCCCGCGGCGGCCGGCGACCACGCACCCGCCCCGCCCCCTGCTGCCTCCACCGCGGCGGCCGACCACTCGACCGATGAACCGGGCGACTCCTCGGCCAACGGCAGTGCGACGGCGGCGGCCGGCGGCGGTGCCAACAGCCAGGGCCACCGTGGGGCGCCGGAGTTCGCCGAGGACACCGACGACGAGACCGCCGCCGGCGCCAACGGCGCGAGCAACGGCCGGGCGGACGGGTCCGAGTCGTCGGGGTCGTCCTACCAGCCCCGGCCGCACCAGCAGTCGAGCGGATCGCCGGCCCAGGGCAACTCGGGGCAATCAGGCCAGGGCCAGGGTTCCGGTCCAGGCACGAGCCAGGGCCAAGGGCGCTTCGACGGGGAAGTGGGCAATCGCCGCAACCGTCGCCGCCGGGGCCGCGAACGCACCCCGGAGCGCACCCCCACCAACGGTGATCGCGACCTGCAGGCCCAGCCGATGGACACCGCCTATTCCGGCGAACCGGTGTCGGTGAAGGGCTATCTCGACCTGCGCGACGAGGGTTACGGTTTCCTGCGGACGCGGGGATACCTCCCCAGCGCCAACGACGTGTACGTGTCGATCAGCCAGGTACGCCGTTTCGCCCTCCGCAAGGGCGACGAGATCGAAGGGGCCTGCCGGCCCGCGGGGAGCACCGAGAAGTATCCGGCACTGCTGCGGATCGACACGGTGAGCGGGCTTTCTCCCGACGAGGCCCGGGTTCGGCCCCGCTTCGAGGATCTCACCCCGCTGTTCCCCGACCAGAAGCTGCCCCTCGAGGTGCCCGGCGACCCGGCCAACCTCACGGCGCGTATCGTCGACCTCATCTCGCCCATCGGCAAGGGCCAGCGAGGGCTGATCGTGTCGCCGCCCAAAGCGGGCAAGACCACCGTCTTGAAGCAGATCGCCCACTCGATCGAAGCCAACAACCCCGACGTCGTGCTCATGGTGCTCCTGGTCGACGAGCGACCCGAGGAGGTCACCGACATGCGGCGCTCGGTCAAGGGCGAGGTGATCGCCTCGACGTTCGACCGCCCGGCCGACGAGCACACCCAGGTCGCCGAGCTCACCATCGAGCGGGCCAAGCGGCTGGTGGAACTGGGCAAGGACGTCGTCATCGTGCTCGACGGCATCACGCGCCTGGCCCGGGCCTACAACCTGGCGCAGCCGGCGACGGGGCGGATCATGTCCGGCGGCATCGACACCGGCGCCCTCTACCCGCCCAAGAAGTTCTTTGGCTCGGCGCGGAATATTGAGGAAGGCGGATCGTTGACCATCCTGGCAACCGCTCTGGTCGAGACGGGAAGCCGGATGGACGAAGTGATCTTCGAGGAGTTCAAGGGCACCGGCAACATGGAGCTGCGGCTGGACCGCAAGCTGGCAGAGCGCCGGGTGTATCCCGCCCTCGATGTCAACGCCAGCTCCACCCGCCACGAGGAGTTGCTGTTCGACCGCCAGCAGCTTCAGCAAGTATGGAAGCTGCGCCGGGTGCTCAACGCCCTCGGGGCGGACGGCAGTGACGCCGCCGGTTTGCAGCTCCTCATGGAAAAGATCAAGTCGACCAAGAGCAACGACGAATTCCTCGCCGAGATCGCCAAGACCCCGGCGCCCTCCATCTAGGAGTACCAGTGAAGACAGACATCCATCCCAAGTACGTCGACGCCACCGTGACCTGCTCGTGTGGCAACAAGTTCATGACCCACTCCACCAAGGACACGTTGCACACCGAGCTGTGCAACGAATGCCATCCGTTCTATACCGGCAAGCAGAAGCTGGTTGACACCGGCGGCCGGGTGGAGCGCTTCGAGCGCCGTTACGGGCGCCGGGCGGCCAAGAAGTAGCAGACCTGGCCAAACCCGCCGACCCCGCAGTCGATCCGCGGGAGGCGTTGCTCCGAGCGAAGTTGAACGTCTTGGTCCGCGGCCTTTGGGGCCCCGGTACCGGCGCGCTACCGGCGCCGTTTCCGAAGGGTGCCGCGTTGCGGCCCGCGGCCGCGGGCGGGGCGGCCTTCGTGCTGGTGGACGGGGCCCACCCCCGCAGCCTGGGTGGCGTTCTGGCTTGGGCGTTGCGCTACGAGGCCGGAGAGATCCATCTCCTGGCCGACAGCCGCGAGGAGATCGCCTCGTTGTTGGCCCGCCGGGCCCAGGCATTCGCCCTGCCCGTCACGGTATGGCAGGTCGTCCCTCCGACCCTGCGGTTGGTCACCCCCGCGGGGTTTTCCCCACCCCCTCCGCTACCCAGCGCCGCCGCCCCTTTCGCCGAGGTACTGCGAGCCGCGGGCGTGGAGCCGGTCGTCGAGTTCGGCGTGCTGACCGGCGAGCTGCTGGGCCTCGAAGTGGCCCGGGTCGTCATCGACGGCGACGGGGCCCGCCTCGAGGTCGGCGTCGGCAGCCAGGACCGGACGTTCCACAGGGACCTGGAGCCCGACCGTGCGGCTCCGGACGTGCTGGCCGAGGTGGTGGCCATGATCCGCCGTTGGCGCACGCCCGAGGGGTCGGCGCACCTGGCCAACAGCCTCGCGGTCGAGCGGTGGTTGCGCCACGTCGTCGTCGCCCGGCCCGACCTGGTGGGCGCGGCGTGGCTGGCGCCCATGCCGCCGTCGGTGCCCCGGGACGACCTTCGCACCTCGACCGCGGCCATGGCGGCGGGGGTGGACGTCGGTGGTCAGCCGGTCGTGGTTGCCACCTCGACGGGGATCGACCTGGACCTCGTGCCCGCGGCCGCCGATGCCCGGCGGGCGGGCGGCCTCGGCGACTCGGCCCGGCTGATCCTGGCGCTGCCCCCGGGCGACGACCACCCGAGGACCCGTCAGCTGGCGGCGGCGTTGCGTGAACCGGCCGAGGTGGTCACGGTCCCAGCCGGCTGGAAGGGCCTGGCCGGTACCCTTTAGTCACCATGTTGGAACGGTTGCAGGGTCTCGAAGAGGAGTATCAGACGGTCCTTCGCCGCCTGTCGGACCCGGCCGTGCTCACTGACCAGGCGACCCTGCGGGAGGTGTCGCGGCGCCACAAGGCGTTGGAACCCATCGTCGCGGCGTACCACTCGTACCGGCGGGCACTCGATGACCTGGCCACGGCCAAGGAGATGCTGCCCGATGCCGAGGGCGAGGACCGCGAGATGCTGCGGGCCGAGGTGGACGGCGCCGAGGCGCGCATCGCGGCGGTCGAGGAGGAGCTGAAGGCGCTCCTCCTGCCCAAGGATGCCAACGACGGCAAGAACGTCATCCTCGAAATCCGCGGTGCCGAAGGGGGCGAGGAAGCCAACCTGTTCGCCAAGGTGCTGTTCGAGATGTACTTGCACTACGCCGAGCGGCACAACCTGAAGATCGAGATTCTGGGCAGCGACCCCTCGGACATGGGCGGCTTCAACGAGGTCACCTTCATGGTCAAGGGCAAGACGGCGTGGAGCCATTTCAAGTACGAGGGCGGACCGCATCGGGTGCAGCGGGTGCCGGTGACGGAGTCGCAGGGGCGGATCCACACCTCCGCGGCCACGGTGACGGTGCTCCCGGAGGCGGAGGAGATCGACGTCCACATCGAGGAGAAGGACCTGAAGATCGACGTGTACCGCTCGACAGGTCCCGGCGGGCAGTCGGTCAACACCACCGACTCGGCGGTGCGCATCACCCACCTTCCGACCGGCGTGGTGGTCGCCATGCAGGACGAGAAGAGCCAGATCCAGAACCGGGCCAAGGCCATGGTGGTCCTGCGGGCCCGGTTGCTCAAGGCCGAACAGGATCGCCAGGCGGCCTCGTTGAGCGAGACCCGGCGCAGCCAGATCGGTGGCGGCGGGCGCTCGGAGAAGATCCGGACGTACAACTTCAAGGAGAACCGGGTCACCGATCACCGCATCGGCCTGACGCTGCACAAGCTCGACCGGGTGCTGCTCGGGGACCTCGACGAGATCGTCGACGCGCTTGGTGCCGCCGAGCGGGCCCGGCAGCTGAGCGGCCGGACCGCGGACGCCTGACCGGCTGCCGCTCGTCGTGACCTGCAACCCGTGAGGTGGCGGGCGCGCTACGACGAGGCCGCGGCCCGTCTCGGGTCCAAGGTGGAGGCCCGGTGGATCGTGGAGGAGGCGGCGAGCGGGGCGTGGCCGTTGCTGCTCGACGAGCCGGTCAGCGAGCGAGCGCAACGGTATTTCGACCAGATGGTGGCGCGGCGGGCGGCGGGGGAGCCGTTGCAGTACGTCCTGGGCCGTTGGGGCTTTCGTCAGTTGGACCTGCTGGTGAACCGGCAGGTGTTGATTCCCCGGCCTGAGACCGAGCAGGTCGTCGAGTTGGCGCTGCGGGAACTGGCCCCGTTGACCCTGGTGGCCTCGCGTGGGGCGCCCGGGGCCTCGACGCGTGCGCCCGCGGCGTCGGCGAGTGCGCCCGCCGCCTCGCGTAGGGCGCCCGGGGCCTCGACGAGTGCGCCCGCCGCCTCGCGTGGGGCGCCCGTCGTGGTCGATCTCGGGACCGGGTCGGGCGCCATCGCCCTGTCGCTGGCCGCCGAGGGACGGCCGGGCGAAGTCTGGGCCACCGACGTCTCCGCCGAGGCCCTGGCCATCGCCCGGGCCAACCTGGTCGGCCTGGGCGGGTCGCGGGCCGCCCGGGTGCGCCTGGTCGAGGGGTCGTGGTGGGACGCCCTGCCGGCCTCGCTCCGCGGTCAGGTCTCACTGGTCGTCTCCAACCCGCCCTATGTGACGACCGCCGAGATGGCCTCGCTTCCCGCCGTGGTAGCCGAGTGGGAACCGGCGCTGGCGTTGCACGGCGGCCCGACAGGGCTCGACGCCATTGAGATCATCGTGTCCGAGGCGCCTCGTTGGCTGGCCCGGCCCGGTGCGCTCGTCGTGGAGCTGGCCCCCCATCAGGCTGGCGCGGCTCGCTCGTTGGCGCAGCGGGCGGGGTTCGACGACATCAGGGTGGAGCAGGACCTCGCGGGGCGCGAGCGGGCCCTGATCGCCCGGCTTCGGGGATCGCCCTAGCTCCGGGGGATCGTCCTAGCTTCGGGGATCGCCCCAGCTGTGGGCCCGGTTTGGTTAGGCAGGGCCCGGTTTGGTTGGGCGGGTCCCGGTCTGGTTGGGCGGGTCCCGGTCTGGTTAGGCGGTAGGGGCCGATATCGTCGAACGGGTGGCAATCGTCGACGCACGGGGTGATCCACCGCCTACCGAGGCGATCGCCGCCGCCGCCGCCATCCTGCGCGCCGGTGGCATCGCGGGCGTACCGACCGACACGGTGTACGGGTTGGCGGCTGACCCGTTTCGGGCGGGAGCCACGGACCGGCTGTTCAAGATCAAGCGGCGGCCGCGCACGTTCGAGCTCCCGGTCCTGGTCGCGGACATGGAGCAAGCCCTGACGTTGGCCGTCGCCGGGGCCATACCGCCCGTCGCCGAGCGGCTCATGGTCCGGTTCTGGCCCGGTCCCCTGACCGTCGTACTGCCCCGCCGGCCCGACCTCAACGCCGACCTCGGCAGTGACGACGCCACCATCGGCGTGCGATGCCCCAACCATCCCGTCCCGCTGGCGTTGTGCCGGGCGATCGGTCCGATCGCCACCACGAGCGCCAACCGCCACGGTGAACCCCCGGCGACGACGGCCCCGGAGTTGGCCGAGGCGTTGGGATCGTGCGTCGAAGTCGTCCTGGACGGCGGCCAGTGCACCGGGAACCCCTCGACGGTCGTCGACTGCACGGGCGCCGAACCGCGACTGCTGCGCGAGGGGCGCCTGTCGTGGGACGAGGTCCTCAGCGTGGCCACCGGGACCACCGGTTAGGCCCGTGCCGGGGGATCCGGCTGGCCTTCAGGATCTGCCCGGCCGGCATCCTGTGCGGCTTGTCTGTGGGCTGTTTATGGTTTTGTGGGCGTTCTATGGTCGTCCAGCGCTCTAACTCGCCCACAAAGCCACAGATCGCCATCAAACGCAGGCGCCGAGAGGTTCGACACCCACCACGTACACTCGGCGGGTGGCCCGTGACGACGAGTTGTTCGCCATCATCGCCCGCGAGCAGGAGCGGCAGCGCACCAGCCTGCAGCTCATCGCCTCGGAGAACTTCGCATCCCGCCAGGTTCGAGAGGCCACCGGGTCGGTCCTGACCAACAAGTACTCCGAGGGGTACCCGGGCAAGCGGTACTACGGCGGCAACCAGATCATCGACGACGCCGAGGACCTGGCCCGAAGGCGGTGCTGTGAGCTGTTCGGCGCCGAACACGCCAACGTCCAGCCGCACGCCGGAGCCAACGCCAACATGGCGGCGTATCTGGCGCTGCTCGAACCTGGCGACACCGTCCTCGGGATGCGGCTCGACCAGGGTGGGCACCTGACGCACGGTTCGCCCGTCAACATGAGTGGGCGGTTCTACAACTTCGTCGCCTACGGGGTCACGGCGAGCGACGAACGGATCGACCTGGAACAGATGGCGGCCTTGGCCCAGGAGCACCGTCCCAAGCTGATCGTCGCCGGGGCGACCGCCTACCCGCGTCTCATCGACCCCGAGCCCATCCGCCGCATCGCCGACGAGGTCGGCGCCTTGTTCCTCTTCGACGCGGCCCACGTGGCGGGGTTGATCGCAGGGGGGGTCCACCCCAACCCGGTGGGCGTCGCCGACGTGGTGACCTTCACCACCCACAAAACCCTCCGCGGGCCGCGGGGCGGGTGCATCGTGTGCCGCAAGGAGCTGGCCACCGCGATCGACAAGGCGGTGTTCCCGGGGCTACAAGGGGGGCCGCTGGAGCATGTCATCGCGGCCAAGGCGGTCGCGTTCTGGGAGGCGCGCCAGCCGTCGTTCAAGGAGTACTCCGCCCAGGTCGTGGCCAACGCCTCGGCGTTGGCCGAGGCCCTGACAGGCGAGGGATTCCGGATGGTGTCCGGCGGGACCGACAACCACCTCATTCTCGTCGACCTCCAGCCGTTCGACGCCGACCTGACCGGGAAGAAGGCCCAAGAGGCCCTCGACCTCGCCGGGATCACGTGCAACAAGAACACCATCCCCAACGATCCGCGTTCGCCGTTCGTCACGAGCGGGTTGCGCCTCGGCACCCCGGCCATGACCACGGCGGGGATGGCAGAGGCGGAGATGGCCGAGATAGCGACGCTCGTCGGCCGGGTGCTCCGCGACCCCGACAACACCGCTGAGCGAGCTGCGGTCCGCGACCAGGTCGCCACCCTGTGCAGCAAGTTCAGCCCTGATTTCTAGGTCCCGATGACGGACGGGCTGGGCCTGTCATCTCCACGAAGTGGTCCCCATGACCCCGCCGCCGGTCCGCCGGGCTTAACGTTGTCGGCGATGCCGTCGCGCGCCGAGGGGCCGGCCCATGTCTGACTACGGCGGGTACGGAATCGTTCTCGGGGTCGCCGCCGGGGGGACATATGCCCTCACGTTCGTGGCCCGGCGCCTGGCGTCTCGGTTTTCGTTCCTGGTCATGCCCGACGAACGGCGGGTGCACACCCGTCCCACCGCCACCGCCGGGGGGGGCGCGATGTTCGTGGCGTTCCTCGCCGCCATGGTGGTGGCGTCCCAGCTGAAGCAGTTCCGCCCGGTCTTCCGGGCCAACTCGGAGCCGCTCGGTGTGGTTCTGGCAGCTGCGGTAGTAGTCGCAATCGGCTTGGCCGACGACCTGCGGGAGGTAAGCCCACCGGGCAAGGTGTCGGGCCAGGTGTTGGCGGGCACGATCTTGTACTTCGCGGGGATCACGATGCTGTTCTTCCGGGTGCCCATAGTCGGCACAACGCTGGTGCTGTCGCCCGATATCGCCCCGCTCATGACCGTGTTCTGGGTCGTCGGGATGGCCAACGCCGTCAACCTCATCGACGGCCTCGACGGGTTGGCGGCGGGGATCGTCGCCATCGCGGCGGGAACGTTCTTCGTGTACTCGCACCAGCTGCTGAAGGCGGGCAACATCAGCGCCGACAACTCAGGACTGCTGATCGCGGTGGTGTGCCTCGGCCTGTGCCTGGGGTTCCTGCCCCACAACTTCCATCCGGCCCGGATATTCATGGGCGACGCCGGTGCCATGCTGCTCGGGCTGTTGATGGCTGCGTCCACCCTCTCGGTGGTGGGCCAGACCGACAACGCGTTCAGCGGACGCACCTACTTCACCTTCGCCCCCATCTTCATCCCGTTCTTCATCCTCGGGATCCCGATGCTCGATACCGCCTTCGCCATCGTCCGCCGGGCCGGACGCCGCGGCAATCCCACCAAACCCGACAAGGACCATCTCCACCATCGATTGATGCGCCTCGGGCACGGGCAACGGCGGTCGGTGATGATCCTGTGGGCGTGGACGGCCCTGCTATCGGCGCTGGTGTTGTATCCGACGTTCTCCAACAACCAGGGCAACGCTGTGATCCCCTTCGGGGTGCTCACCTTGGGCGTGGCGCTGTATACGCTGTTCCGTCCGTCGGGCCGGCGCGCCGGGCCATCGGGCTCCAATGGTGAGGGCGGTGCCGTCCCCGCCGCCACGCCCGACCCGCCCGCCGCAGCTGCCTTGCCCGACCTGCCCGCCGCGCCTGCCTCGCCCGTGGCGGCTGCCGCGCCCGTGGCGGCTGTCTCATCGGCCGCTGCTGCCGTGGGCACGCACGGCGAGGGCGGCGGGGGCGGCGAGGGCACTGGCGAGCGCAACGGTGGCGGGTCGCAAGGGGGAGCGCAAGGCGGGTCCGAAGGCGGGTCGCAAGGCGGGTCCGAAGGCGGCTCGCAGGACGTCTCAACCGGTGAATCCAGGCTGGTCGGGGCCACGAAACCGCACGATACGGTGGGTAACTGATCGCCTGACCGACGGGGCGCGGACTTGCGCGAGCGGACCCCGATTTCATACATTCCCCGGTGCCGGCTGATGTTTACTCCAGCTGAGCGCATCGGACACACCATGACTCCCAACGACACGCGCGACCTTTACCGAGCCGAAGACGACGCTTGGACGCGCGCCTTCGAACTGGCGCTGACACCGATCGTCGCTGCCGGCCTCGGTTATGTGTTGGACCGGATCATCGGCACTGTGCCGCTCTTTGCGGTCGCCTTTCTCGTACTGGCGGTCGTGGCCAGCTTCATCAAGATGTATTACGCCTACGACGCCAAGATGAAGGTGCACGACGCCGAGTCCCCGTGGGGCCGAGCCCGGGCCCATGCCGCCAATCGGGGCGAAGACACGAAATGACCCAGCCGAATCTCCTCACCACCCGCCTCGACGGGCCGGCGGTCGAACAGCAAGTCGCTCGGGACATGGTGCGCCGGGCGCTCCCCCTCGCCCCTGTCCTCATGCTGCTCGCAGGCCTCATCTGGGGCATCGACGGGTCGTTGTCGTCGGGCTATGCCATCGTGATCGTGCTGGCCAACTTCATGCTGTCGGCGGCCATCTTGACCACCACCGCCCGCATCTCGCTGGCACTGATGATGTCCGCGGTTCTCGGTGGTTACCTCCTGCGCCTGGCCTTGGTGACCATCGCCGTCCTGGCGGTCATCCACCAGTCCTGGGTCGTAGTTGTTCCCTTGGCCTTCACGCTCATGATCACCCACCTGGGCCTGCTCTTCTGGGAAACCCGATATGTGTCCGCGACCCTCGCCTACCCCGGACTCAAGCCCCGTGGCGTGCACCCGGGCAGAAAGATGGCTGATCCGACGTGATGCTTGAAGCCGCGCTCAAGTTTCCCCCCATCGGCGAGCTGGTCAAATGGCCGGCGTTCGGGCTCCCCGGATTCAACAAGGTCGCGCTCATCTGCGTCCTGGCGACGGTGTTCACCGCTGGGTTGTTCTTCTGGGCGGGGATGAGCAAGACGCTCGTCCCGAACACAGTCCAAAACATCGTCGAGTCGGTCGTGGAGTTCATCACCGACGGTGTGATCCTCCAGACGATGGGTCAGGAGGGGATGAAGTACCTGTGGTACCTCACGTCGCTGTTCTTCTTCATCTTCTTCTGCAACATCTTCGAGATCATTCCGTTCATGCAGTTCCCGGCCAGCGCCCGCATGGCAATTCCCTTGCTGCTGGCAGTCATCACGTGGGTCATGTACATCGTGGTCGGGTTGAAGAAGCACGGGATCTCCTACGTCTCCAAGAGCGTCAAGCCGCCGGGTGTCCCCTTCGCTCTTTTGTTCCTGATCATCCCCATCGAGTTGCTGTCGACGTTCATCGTGCGGCCGTTCTCGCTGGCGGTGCGGCTCTTCGCCAACATGCTGGCCGGCCACTTGTTGCTCGTCACCTTCGCTGTGTTGACCGGAGCGCTCCTCGGTTCGAGCATCGTGTTCCTGAAGCCGGTCGCCATTCTGCCGTTGGCCATGGACATCGCCATCACAGGCTTCGAAGCGTTCGTCGCCATCCTGCAGGCTTTCATTTTCACCATCCTGACTGCCGTGTACCTCGGCAGTTCTATTCATATCGAACACTAGGAGGACAGCCGTGCTCGACCTGTTTGCCCAGGCAGCCTCATCATCAACTGCGGTTGCGCCCACTGAGATCCTTAAGGGACTCGGTGCGGTCGGCGCTGGTATCGGCTACGGGGCAGCTGCCATTGGCCCCGGAATCGGAATCGGCATCGTGGTCGGAAACGCCATCACCGCCATGGCCCGCCAACCCGAATCTGCGGGCGTCGCCCGCACGACCATGTTCCTCGGGATCGCCTTCACCGAGGCCCTGGCGCTCATCGGCTTCGTCGTCTTCATCCTTCTGAAGTACACCTAGGACGCCAGGATGTCCTACACAAGTGCCCTGCTGGCTGCAGGGTCCCGTGCCGCTGCCGCCTTGTATGCCCAGGCGGCGACAACAACGACGGAGGCCCCGGCCCAGCAGGCGCCCAATCCCATCCTTCCGTCCAGCACCGAGCTCCTCTGGGGAACGGTGTCGTTCGCGGTGCTGGCGTTTCTCATGTGGAAGTTCGCCTTCCCGTTGGTCATCAAGGCGATGCAGGCTCGGACCGACAAGATCCGCAGCAACCTGGACGAAGCCGAGAATGTCCGTCAGGAAGCCCAGGGCATCCTGGAGGAGTACCAGCGTCAGCTGGCCGACGCCCGAACAGAGTCGAACCGGATCATCGAAGAGGCCCGCCAGGCCGCTGACCAGCTGCGCCAGGACATGGTGCGCCGAGCCGACGAAGAGGTGGCGGAGCTGCGCCGGCGCAGTATCGAGGACCTCAAGGCAGCCCAGGATCGGGTCATGGGCCAGTTGCGACTCCAGGTCCGGGACCTGGCCATCGAGCTGGCCGAGAAGGTCGTGGGCGCCAACTTGGACCGGGAACGCAACCTGGCCCTGGTCGACCAGATGATCGCAGAGTTGGAAGCCCGCCCCGCTGGAGGCGGGTGACGTGGCTGATCTGAACGACGCCTACGCCGCCGCCCTGTTCCAGATCGCCAAGGCGGAAGGCAACCTCGAGCGTATCGAGGACGAGCTCTTCCGCTTCGCTCGCACCCTCGAGAGCAACGAGGACCTGCGAATGAGCCTGACCGATTCCACCATCCCGGTCGAGCGGCGCCAGAATATCGTCCAGGAGCTCCTGGGTGGCAAGGCGTTGCCGGTCACCGTCGCCCTCATCTCGTTCGTGGTCGGCGTGGGCCGGGGTCGCACCCTGCCGGAGATCATCGACCGCTTGGTGGCCAAGGCGGCCGAGGAACGCAAGGAAGCGGTGGCCGAGATCCGCACCGCCTTTCCCCTCGACGACGCCCACCGCAAGCGCCTGGCCGAAGCACTCGGGCGGGCCACCGGCAAGAAGATCTCGATCAAGGAAGTCATCGACCCGTCGGTGCTCGGCGGCGTGACCGCGATCATCGGTGACACGGTGATCGACGGCACTATCCGTCACCGGCTCGAACAACTTCGCGAATCCCTGTAGCGATATCGGCGAGCACGACAAGCCAGCACCAGCGACCACGACAAGCAGCACGACAAGCAGCACGACAACCAGCACGACAAGCCAGCACCAGCCAGGACAGGAACCCCAGGAGACCGCAGCGTGACCGACCTCACCATCAACCCCGACGACATCGCCGCCGCCCTTCGGCGGGCGATGGAAGGCTTCACCCCCGAGGTCGAGGCCCAGCAGGTCGGGCGGATCGTCGAGGTCGGCGACGGCATCGCCCGCGTGTCCGGCCTCCCCCAAGCCTCGGTCAACGAGCTGCTCGAGTTCCACGGCGGGGTGCTCGGACTGGCGCTCAACCTGGACGAGGACACGATCGGCGCGGTCATCCTCGGTGAGGCCAGCCACATCGAAGAAGGCCAGACGGTCAGCGCCACCGGCCGCATCCTCTCGATTCCGGTCGGCGACGGCCTCCTCGGCCGGGTGGTCGACCCGTTGGGTCAGCCCCTCGATGGCAAGGGCCCGATCCCCCAGGACATCATCCGCCGCATCGAGATCCAGGCGCCCGGCATCGTCGACCGCCAGCCGGTCAAAGAGCCCATGCAGACGGGCATCAAGGTCATCGACGCCATGACCCCGATCGGCCGGGGCCAGCGGGAACTGATCATCGGCGACCGCAAGACGGGCAAGACGTCGGTTGCCGTGGACACGATCATCAACCAGCGTGGCCTCGGTGTGAAGTGCATCTACGTGGGCGTGGGCCAGAAGGCTTCCACGATCGCCGAGGTGGTGCGCGTCCTCGAGGACAACGGCGCCTTGGAGTACACGATCATCGTTGCCGCCCCGGCGTCAGAGCCCAGCCCCTTCAAGTACCTGGCGCCCTACTCAGGCTGCGCCATGGGCCAGCACTGGATGGAGCAGGGTGACAGCGCCCTGATCGTGTACGACGACCTCTCCAAGCAGGCCGAGGCGTACCGTCAGATGTCGCTTCTGCTGCGCCGTCCACCGGGCCGTGAGGCCTACCCCGGTGACGTGTTCTACCTCCACAGCCGCCTGCTCGAGCGCTCGGCCAAGCTCTCGGACCCGCTCGGGGCCGGCAGCCTCACGGCCCTGCCGATCGTCGAGACCAAGGCGGGCGACATCTCGGCCTACATCCCGACCAACGTCATTTCGATCACCGACGGGCAGATCTTCCTCGACCTCGACCTGTTCAACTCCGGTGTCCGGCCGGCCATGAACGTCGGTACCTCGGTATCGAGAGTCGGTGGCGCGGCCCAGATCAAGGCCATGAAGGCGGTGGCCGGCGGACTCAAGCTCGACCTGGCCAACTTCCGGGAACTGGAAGCCTTCGCCAGCTTCGGCTCCGAGCTCGACAAGTCCTCCCAGGCCTTGATCGACCGGGGACGGCGTCTGGTGGAACTGCTCAAGCAGTCCAATGGCAAGCCGCTGCGGGTCGAGGAGCAGGTGGTGTCACTGTTCGCCGGTGTCCGGGGATATCTCGACGACCTTGAGGTCAGTGACGTTCGTCGCTTCGAGACCGGCTTGTTGGAGGACGCCCGCAGCCGCTACGGCACCATGTTGGACGACATCCACAACGGCTCGGCCCTGCCCGAGGACGAGCTGAGCAAGGCGGTCGCCTCGTTCAAGGAGCGGTTCGTGGCGGACAAGAAGGCGTCCAAGGACGCGGCCCCGAAGGACAAGGCCGCCACGGACAAGGCGCCCACGGACAAGGCCGCCACGGACAAGGCCGCTCAGGATCAGACCAAGCCTGACCAGCCTGAAGGCTGACGTATGGCCGGTGGGGTAGAGCGGGCGCTTCGACGTCGGATCAAGAGCATCCAGTCGACCAAGAAGATCACCCGTGCCATGGAGTTGATCGCGGCCAGCCGCATCGTGCGCGCCCAGCAGCGGGTGCTGGCCGCCCGGCCCTACATCGAGCAGCTGACGGCGGTCATCGCCAACCTGTCCAGTGCCGGGGCGGGCCTCACTCACCCCCTCCTCGAGACTCGCGAGTCGATCGGCTCGGTCGGCTTCGTGACCATCACCGCCGACCGGGGCCTGTGCGGCGGCTACAACGCCAACATGCACCGGCTGACGGAGCGGGCGGTCGCCCGGGAGAAGGCGGCGGGCCGGGACTACCGGCTGATCGCCGTGGGCCGCAAGGGCAACAACTTCTTCCGGTACCGCAACTACCGCATCGACGGCTCGTTCGCGGGATTCAGCGAGACACCGACCTATGAGGACGCCCGGGCGATCGCGGCGGACCTGATGGCCAAGTACGAGTCGGGCGAGATCGACCAGGCTCAGCTGATCTACACCCGGTTCCTCTCCCTCGGGTCGCAACGGGCGACCGAGCGCCAGCTGCTCCCGCTCGACCCGAAAGCCATCACCGAGACGGTGCGCGAGGAGGACGCGGGTTCGGCCGATGCCTACGAGTTCGAGCCGTCACCCGACGAGATCCTGGCCGAGCTCCTACCCCGCTACGTCGAGGCCCGGATCTTCGGCGCCCTGCTCGAAGCCGCGGCCTCGGAGCAGGTCGCCCGCCAGCGGGCCATGAAGGCGGCCACCGACAACGCCAACGACCTCATCAAGAATCTGGACCGCGTCGCCAACCGGGCCCGCCAGGAGATGATCACCACCGAGATCATGGAGATCGTGGGCGGCGCCGAGGGCATGGCGCAGGCCACTGCCGCATCGCACGACAACTAGCACGAGCACGCCCCACGAGCACGCCCCACGAGAACGAGCACACCCCACGAGCACGAAGCACGAAGCACGAAGCACGAAGCACGAAGGACTTGACAGGAGTGAAGGGACGCACATGAGCACCACAATGGAAACGCCCAAGGAGGCACTGAAGGAAGGCCGCATCGTGGCCATCATCGGGCCTGTCGTCGATGTCGAGTTCCCCCCCTCGTCACTCCCGGAGATCAACTGGGCCATCGAGTTCGAGAGCGAGGTGGCGGGCACCGTCACGACCATCACGGCGGAAGTCGCCCAACACATCGGCGAGTCCCGGGTCCGGGCCATCGCCATGAAGCCGACCGATGGCCTGAAGCGCGGCCAGGCGGTGCGCAACCTGGGCGAGGGCATCAGCGTCCCCGTCGGCCCGGCGACGCTCGGACACGTGTTCAACGTCCTCGGTGAGCCGCTCGACACCCGGGGCGAGGCGATTCCCGGCACCGAGGAGCGGTGGCAGATCCACCGCCCGGCGCCGCCGTTCGACGAGGTCGAACCCCAGCGCAAGATCTTCGAGACCGGCCTCAAGGTCGTCGACCTGCTCGAGCCCTACGTGCAGGGCGGCAAGATCGGCCTGTTCGGCGGGGCGGGCGTGGGCAAGACCGTCCTCATTCTGGAGATGATCACCCGAGTGGCCAAGGAACACGGCGGCGTCTCGGTTTTCGCCGGGGTGGGGGAGCGCACCCGCGAGGGCAACGACCTCTGGTTGGAAATGCAGGAGTCGGGCGTCATCAAGAACACCGCCCTGGTGTACGGCCAGATGGACGAGCCGCCGGGGGTGCGCCTGCGGGTGGGGCTGTCGGCGCTCACCATGGCCGAGTACTTCCGCGACGTCATGAGCGCGGACGTGCTGCTGTTCGTGGACTACATCTTCCGCTTCGTCCTGGCGGGCTCCGAGGTCTCGACCCTGCTTGGCCGCATGCCGTCCGCGGTGGGCTACCAGCCCCCCCTGGCCGACGAGATGGGCGAGCTGCAGGAACGGATCACCTCCACCAAGGGCCGGTCCATCACCTCGGTCCAGGCGGTGTATGTGCCCGCCGACGACTACACCGACCCGGCGCCGTTCACGACCTTCACCCACCTCGACGCCACGACCAACCTGTCCCGGGACGTCTTCGCCAAGGGCATCTTCCCCGCCGTGGATCCCCTGGCGTCGACCAGCACCCTCCTACAGCCCGACGTGGTCGGCGACCGCCACTACGACTGCGCCCGGCGCGTCGTGCAGATCCTGCAGCGCTACCGGGAGCTCCAGGACATCATCGCCATCCTCGGCATCGACGAGCTTTCCGAAGAGGACAAGGTCCTGGTCGGTCGGGCCCGCAAGATCGAGAAGTTCCTGGGCCAGCCCATGTACGTGGCCGAGACCTTCACCGGCCTCCCCGGCACCACGGTCCCCATCGCCGACACCGTCGAGGCGTTCGAGAAGCTGGCCGACGGCGACTTCGACGAGATCCCCGAGCAGGCCTTCGTGGCCGTGGGCGGTATGTCCGACGTGCTGGCCAAGGCCGAGAAGCTGTAGCCGCAGATGTCGCTCGAAGTCGCCCTCGTCAGTCCCGAGCGCATCCTCTACACCGGGGAGGCGGACATGGTCGTCTGCCGGACCCCGGAGGGCGAGATCGCCTTCCTGACCGGCCATGCCCCATTCGTGGGCACCCTCGAGATCGCCCCGGTGCGCGTCATCCTCACCGACGGCGCCGAGGTCAAGGCGGCGGTCCACGGCGGCTTCGTGGAGGTACGCGACAACAAGGTCAGCGTCCTTTCCGACGTCGCCGAGCTACCGATACAGATCGATACCGCCCGGGCCCAGCTGGCCCTCGAGAAGGCGGAGCGGGACTGTGCCGAGAGCGGGGGAGCCGATTGCGAGCAGGCCATCCGCCGGGCCAAGCTGCGTATCGCGGTCGCCGAATCCAAATAAGGGTCGGGGAAAGGGCGGCCGGTTACCGCCGGGCCGCCCCCGTGCCATGCCCGCCGGGTGACGCTGGGCCCGAGGGCGTCCGCCGGAGCCCTCCGCGAGCAATTTTGGTGCCCCAAGACGGTCACCCTCCCCCGCACGTCACTGGTCGCTCCCCCCAGCGAGCAGTTCGGCGAGTCGGCCGATCACAGTGTCGCCTGCCCGGCGGGCAGCCGGTGAGACGTCGTCGAGGGTCCAAAATCCGTGGACCATGCCTGGGAGAGGCAGGTGAGTGCAGTCCACGCCGTGCGCGCATAGGCGCCGAGTTAGTGCGACGCCTTCATCGCGAAGTGGGTCGTGCTCGGCGGTGACGACGAGGGTAGAGGGGAGGCCGTCGAGGTTGGCGTGCAAGGGGCTGAGCTGGCGGAGCGAGCCCTCGTCAAGGTTCGGGGCCCACTGTGTGACGAACCACGCCAAGGCCGACGCTTCGAGCCCCCATCCGTGCCCCTTGGCTCGAATACTGGGGTGGGCCAGGGTCAAGTCGGCGTTGGGGCAGACCAGGATCAGGGCGGCCAGGGGTATCGGGTGGTGAGCCAGTGCCGCGGCAGCGAGTACAGCGATGGCGCCTCCCGAGCTGTCGCCGACAAGCGCCGGCGGGCCGATGAGCGCTCCGAGCGGTTCGGGCCGATGCGCGACCCACTTGACCACGCCGACGACGTCGTCGATGGCCGCTGGACCGGGATGCTCAGGTGCTCGGCGGTGGTCGACCGCGACGACGACCACGTCGGCGCGGGTCGCGATCCTGCGGCATACCCGGTCGTGGGAGTCGAGGTCGCCTGACACGAATCCTCCTCCGTGGACATGGACCACAACTCGGCGAGGGCCCGGGCCGGGGCGGTAGACCCGCACATCTACGGCAGGGTCACCCGAGGCGTGCAGGTCTCGCACGGAGCCCACCGACGGGCCGACGAGTCGGAAACGGGGTCGCCGGAGAGAGTCCACGTCGAGAGCAGCCGGTGGTCCCGTACGTATCGCCACGACCCACCGGGCCAGTTCCTCGTCGGCCAGGCCTTCCGGCAACGACCTCGTCACCACCGAGGCCAGGCTGGATTGGCGTCCGGCCTGCCCACGGTTCGAAGGGTCATGCGGCGCCGTTGATGTGTGGTCGATGAAGACCCTCGATTCCGGTCGTGGTCCCGAAGGGGCACTACGGGGGGTCGAGTTTGCTCATGTGTCGCTGTGGCGCCTGAGGTGTTTATCAAAAGTCGCCGATGGGGGAATCTGCTCGACGGCTTGTTGTCCGCCGTCGTCCGACAGTAGTTGGTGTGCTTTGGCCAGGTCCTGGGCGCGCACCATCACCCGGTTCCCTTGTTCAATCCCGAAGTGTGGCGCCCAGCCGCCGGCATCGGACTCGAACACGGCGGCGTGGATGCCGACAAGTTCCAGGTCTTGTTTGATGGCGATCGCTTCGGCGATGAACGCGACGCGGGTGAGCTCGACAATCTGGTCATCGTGACCATCGGTCACGTTTGTCTGGCTGCTGCTGGCGTGGAGTGCTCGTAGTTTCATTGCAGTGTCGGCTTCCTTGTCGGGAGGTTTCTCGAGGGGCGCAGCGGGCCGCCAACGGTAATTTGCGGCCACCTGATCGCCGCGGCTTGCGCAGACTCTGGGTCGACACTGCGGAGTCGTGCACCAGCGGCCAGGGTCTGCGGACGGTGTGGGCTGCGGTTGGCTTGGGTCAGTCGAGCCGTAGGTGTCTGAGCGAGATGGCCGTGCTGACGGCGATGGCCGCGGTTGTGGCGAAGGCGCTGATGGCGACCACGACCGGCCATGCCGGCTTCGAATCGACGGTGACCAGCAGGCCGACCTGGTACACGATGATCGGAAGGGCCACCACGATGACGGCCACGCCGAAGCGTGGATCGAACAAGCTGGCCAACAGCATGGCGAGCAGCGCGGCCAGGCAAACCCACGACAGGAACGACACCAGGCCGCCCGATGACGGCCACGACAACTGACGGCCGCCGTTTCGAGAGGTGCCGATCCCGGTGTGCAACACCGAGAACAGTGCCGTCAGGCCGACCAACGCGGCCAACCACAGCACCGACGGGCGGCCCGAGGTGCGCGACCGACGGGTCGAAGCCACTAACAGGGCCAAGGTGGGCACCACACCGAGCAAGGTGATCTCGACGCCGAGCAGGATCACCGATGTTACGGCCCCATCGAGGTTGCCCACGAAGTTCGACACGACGAGGATCACACTCCAGGTGCTGGCCAGGACCGCCGGGATGATCGCAAGGCGGGACCTGTCGGCCACGACGAGCACGAAGGCCACCACCCAGGCAGCGGCCAGCACGTCGAGGGCGCCGGTCGACCAGGCGTTGCTTGGGGCATAGAAGAGCCTGCCGTCGTGGGCCCGATGGGAGACCATGGCCACTGCGAACGCCGCCTGCACGCAGAGTCCCACCAGCGCCGCGAGACGCAGGCCGTCGATCACTGCGACCGACGACCGTCCTTGGCTGGTCAGCCGGGCCCGGACTCGGAGGCCGCCGGCTACCAGATCGGCGGCGGTCCGCAACGACGGCCAGCGTTGTTCGGCGCGGCCAGTGTCGAGTAGGACGCCCACGATCTCGTCGCCGCGCTCGGTGCGGTACTGGTCCGGGAACGCCTTGAGCAGCACCCGGCACCGCTGTTCGTAGGTGGTCATGTCAACCTCCCGCGGGCCGCATCGCCAGGCGGGCGTGGGCGTGTCGGACATTGGCCGCCAGCCGCTCGGCTTCACCGGCAAGTACCTCGGCGCCGGCGCCGGTCAGCTTGTAGTAGCGACGGAAACGGCCCTGTTCGACGCCCTCACCGTCAACGACGACAAGGCCGGACTCGGCCAAACGGTCGAGCGCCCCGTACAAGGTGCCCGGTCGCAGCGTCACCCGGCCGGCCGACAGGGTTTCGACGTGTTGGATGATGGCGTAGCCGTGCAGGGTGCCGGCGGCCAGCGCGGTGAGGATCAGGAATGTCGGTTCGCGGATCTCGCTCGACTCTCTCTTCATACCTTTATATTACGTTCATCGGTATATATCTGTCAAGGTTGCCGGTCGTCGGCGGCGACGCTACAATCGCCGAGCGCGGGGAGTTGAAATCGGACGAGGACGGAGACCCGAAAGATGGCCGTGAGGCGTCTGGTGTGGATCTGCGCGGCTGCCGGCATATTGGTGGCCGGTGGCTGCCGCGGCGGGATCGGGAAGCCGATGTGCGCCGCGGACGCGGGGGCGCGTGCCTGTCTGATCCCAACGTCGACCGCGCACTCCTACGGGCTCACTGCGACCGGCTTCCAACCGAATTCCGAGTTGCTGTTGACTCTGCCTCCCTCGGTCGACCCTGGCACTTCAGTTCCCCTGCGTTTCCACATCGGTGGCGACGGCACCTTCGCAGACACCGGTGGTGGAAGGCTCGGGCTGGCGGGCTCTGGCGCGCTGACGGTCACCGTGTCAGGGACGGCGGCCTCGGGTGCCGCCGTCAGCGTTTCGATCGTGGTGCGACGTTGAGCGGCCCCTCGCCCCGACACTCAATGCCCGACGAGGCCCTGTGTGAGAGATGGGTCGTGCCATGTGGGGAAAGGTGATGCCGGCGACGTGACCAGCAGCCCGGCGCTGGTGGACCACAGCACCAGCGCGGCGCCGAAGCCGGGGAGCAGCTGCCATACCGACGTCGGCGCACCGCTGGTCCCGAGGATCATGGTGGCGCTGGACACCAGACACAACGCCCAGGCCGTGGCGTAGTACAGCGCGACGCTGAAGAGTCGGGCCAGTGGGATGAAGTGCAGGCCGACCAGGGCGCAGATCACTGCCGGGATCCATTGCGCGTGGCCTGAGCGGGCCAGGATGTTGGCGGCCGCGATGATGGCGGCCGTCTCGGTCGCGACCACGATGGTGAAGCGGCGCTGCACCTTGCCGTGGCCGCCAGCGCGGGTACGGACCGGCCGCCAACGACTGGGAGCTGACCAGAAACCGTTCCCCCGGGGCTGAACCAGTCCGAAGGTCACCGAAGCAGCGAGGAATGAGAGGACCGAGAGAGTGACGACGTAGAACGAGCCGTACCCCGGGATCTGTTGGACGGGGAGGGGCTGGAGGAGAATGCTCCGATTGGTCCGACCGTCGACATCAAGACGCACCGGCGACCCGGCTTAGGGTCATGTCGAGATTCGGCATCCAGGTCTTACCGCCGTCAATGGACATTTCCCCTGTCTCATGCCAAGTGTCCTTGGTGAAGGTGGCGGCATATCGGACCGTGACGCCCGGAGTCGGATCGAACGACCAGGTGAACCGGTTGTCCGTCACACCCAGCGTGGTCTCAACTTTCGAACCCTGGCTGAAGGCCTGCCAGGGGTAGGTGGCGGTGGCCGGATCGAACGTAGCGGTTGCGAAAGCGCTGAATGACGGGATGCCCCGAACCCGGCCGATGCCTTGGACGGTCATCAACTCCCCGCTCAGCTGCAAGGTCACCTGTTCGGTCTGAGTGAACTCCACGCGCTCGCCTTTTTGCCCGAGCGACCATCCGGGCCCAACCCATCGACCCACCATGAAGCCCAGCTTCTTCATGCCCGCGACCTGGGCCGCGATCTTCGGGGACCCCGGTGCGGTTAACGCAACGGACGAAGACGGCTCCGAGGTCGCCTTATGCTGCGGGCCACATCCCCCGATCGTCAAGACTGCAAACAGCGCAAGCCCGCATGTGAATGCCTTCATTGAAGCTGCTTTCTTGAGGTGGAATCCGTGTCGTCCCGTAATGGCTTGACCGGCGTCTGACCTAGTGCGCGAGATGGCGGCCAGTGGTCTGAGTTGGATCGCTGACATCGTGGTCATTCCTATGGCGCCGCGGTCGGGGGAGCCAGGCGACTTCGAACGTGTCACTCCGCAGCACCCGGGGTTGGGCGCTCGCTGCGCCGAGGCGAGCTGGTCGGGTTTCAATGTGGCGAGCGTCGCGGCCAGGTCGTGGCGGCCGATGGCGACGTCGGGGCCGGCAGCCGGGGAGGGCGGGTCGTGTCCGCCGGGTCCATCGGCGAAGAGACGGACCACCTTCGGATTGCCGCGCAGCTCGTCGATACAGGTGTTGTAGGTGATACGGAAGAGCCAGGTGCCGAGCGAGGCGTCGCCCTTGAAGCGGGGAAGGGCCCGGAACGCCTTCACGTAGACCTCTTGGAGTACGTCGTCCATGAGGTCGCGCTCGCCGAGGAGACCGTAGGCCAGGGCCCGCAGACGCCGGTCGTAGTGGTCGACGATGTGGCCGAAGGCCCCGACGTCACCGGTACGGGCCTGGGCGACCACCGTGGCGTCGACCTCGCTGTGGTTTCGAGGCGGCCAGGGACATGACGAGCGTCGCCTGCAGGCGCCGGAGCCACCCGAGTGCCTCCGGGCGGCGGAACCAGCCGGCCGGCGCTGCAGCCACCCGACTTGCCAGCGCCGCCACCGGGTCATCAAACCACGTAGACCGCGGTCCCAGATGCAACCTGGTCGAAGAAGCTGGCGGCGGCGTACATCGGGATGCGGGCGCAGCCATGCGACGCGGGGGTAGCGGGTACCGACGGGGCGCCATGGATGGCGATTCCTCCGTTGATGTACATCGGGTCGTAGAGCACCCCGAGCGGGCCGGGGTCGACGCCTCTCACTTCCGGCCGACGTGGAAGGCCCCTTTGGGAGTGATGGCGTTCTGGCAGACGCCCGCATGACAGCAGCGCTGGCGGGACCCAGTCGAAACCGGGAGGATGCGGGCCAGGCGGCCCTGGTCGAAGAAAAGAAGTACTTGTCGGCTGAGGTCGATCTCGACACGGGTGGCCTCGCCGCCGGGGACCAGCGGGCGCGGGGGCACGGCCTTGGCCAGGGCGGCGGTGACCTCTGGTCCGGCAGTTCCGGTGCGCGCCAGGCCCTCAACCTTCTGAAAGGCCATCACCGACGCCGTCGTGCGTTCACCGATTCGACCGTCGGCGGCCCCCACGTCGTATCCCAGGGTGGCGAGGCGCTGCTGCAGGGCCGTGACCGACGCATCGCCGGTCGTGGCGCCGGGGCCCGCCGTCGCGCCCCGGGCGTCGCCCGATGCCGCAGCGTTCGCGTTCGACGTCCGGGCGGAAGGAGTGGCAGTCGTGATCGATGTTCGGGCAGCACGATTGGCGGAGGCCCCGGCCGTGGTTGGGACGGGAAGGGAAGCGGCCACTCCCGAGGGATGTCGTGTCACGGTGGCCGCAGCGACCGCGACCGAGAGACGCTTGACGACGGGCGTTGTGTAGGCGTTCATATCGACTTGGACGGACCGCAGGCGCCGATCCTTCCAAGACGGGGAAAGATCGGGCGAGCAGACTTGGCAATGAGGTGTCGTCGGCCACGAACGAGGTTTGTCGTGAGCGGTCCTCACGTGCCGGTCAAGGGGCAGTCGCCGTCTGGTCGGCCAACCCAGCGACATTCAAGCTCATAGCGCATCTCTGTTAGCCCGCCTCCGTCTCGCCAAAGCTGGGTAGAGCAGAGTGGCTCGAGGCCGTCAGCCACACACGGTGCCAGCGACTGCCGCTCTTGGGGTCATACCCGGGCATTTCGCTGCTTCCAGAGCCAGCGAGTTGCCCTCCTTGGGTGCTGCGACCGGCGAAGTCACCCGCCGGGTAGCCCGCGCAGAATCGGGGCCGGGACCAGCGTTGCGATGGCGGCCTGGCAACGAACCGCGAATTCATAAACGAGCGCAACCGGCCCGCCCCGGCTGACGACCCAAGAAATCTCAGTGCCCAACGTCGATCACACAGAAAAGCGCTGCGACCACACCTTGCTCGATCAACGGTTCGAGCGACTATCAGTTGCATGACGCCGCCACTGTCATGCTCCCGTCGTCCTACAGGGCCGGGAGGACAGCCGCCCACGCTGTACCTTGGGTGCTAGCGGGACAAACGTCCCGGCAGTCGGCGGAAATCGGGGCTCCCAATGAAGTCGTGGAAGAAGCTTGTCTTCGTCACAGCAATCAGTGTGTCCGCTATCGCAGGGCCGCTGGTTTCGGCACCGATCGCAAACGCAGCGAATCCCGAACCGGGTACTTCGCCAGGAGTACAGCGCATATGGGTCGGCAACAGCGTCTCTTCTCGCCAGTGCTCATCGGGCTACCTGTGTGCCTATGTGGCGAGCAGCACCTACAACAGTTGGTGGGAGTTCAAGTTCCTCTCTTGCGGGGTCTACAACCTCAGCTACTGGCGCAGCGGCCTCTGGGCCAGCGGCCTTGACGGCGAGAGTTTCGTCATTGACGATCAAACTGGCGGCGTCACCACGACCTACTACGCCGGGTACAACGGCTCAGGCCGGATCCTGCAGAAGATGACACCGTGGGCTGGACACCTCCAGTACATCCTGCCCAGGGGCGACGGCTCGATAGTTGGCTGGGACCCGGTCAACTCCATTCGCGTCTGCTGACACCCGGCCCTGTCGGGTGTCAGCGACGATTTGCGGCGTGTTGGGCATCGGCGACAGGGAAGGTGGTCAGTTCGTACAGGTCGGGTTTGGTGGAAGTGGGCCACCCACCAGCCTGTAGATCGAGGAATTTTCAGCGCGGATGCAGACCACGGTTTTGATGCAGCGGACACAAAGCCAGCACTGAGTTCGACGCCGATAACGACCAGCAGGGGCTTGGTTTCCTTCTGCACCAGAACGGACCATCTGGGTGCTCCGGACCACCCCGTTTCGACGACTGACGCCCACCACCTCGGGCATGGCGTCATGCTGGATGGGCATCGTTCATGCGGGCAGCGGCGCGGCCGGCCTCGGTGCTTGAAAAGATGTTGGGCCGCTCCAACGGGGTCCCGCCGCGGATGGCGTTCGTCCATTCCTGTGTCGTGCCGACAGCCGCGAACCGAGACTGCAGAACGACGAGGACGGCGCGGTGCAAGTCCTCCGCGCTCACCGAGCCCGCACGGTTAGCCATGGCCAAAGTGCCGGTGGCGTCGGACAGGAATTCCACAGCCAGTCCCCGGTGGACGGCATCTCGCGCCGTTGACTCGTCGCAGTTCTGGGTCATGTATCCGGCAATGGCGATCGTGTCGATATCACGCGCGGTAAGCCAGTCGGCCAAGTCGGTGCCGGTGAAGGCCGATGGCAACATCTTTTCGACAAGATGGTTATAACTGCGATTAGCGACCACCTCGTGCAGCTCGTGGCCATGGCTGCCCCGAGCGAAGATCGGCGATCCATCAGGGGCAACCTGCTGGACCACGACGATGGGAATGCGCGCCGCTGCGGCGGCGTCCATGGCGGCGCCTACGTTTTTCAGGCTCTCCACCACATCCGGATAACCGATGGGCAGCCTCCCAGTCACGTACTCGTTCTGGACGTCAATGACGACAAGCGACCGGTTGCTCATCATGATCCTTCTCGGCGGCAGTAGCGTTCGAAAAGATAAGGCTATCGACTGGCCTTTCAGCGTGACGGTGCTGCCCCGATTTCGCCAGATACCCTGATTCACCCCAAGCCCTGCTCTGCGTGAGTGGACACAATCCGTGCAGCGGTCGGCGTCCGAGATGCACGAGCACGACTGCGGCGGCTTGGGCTGAGTGAAGTCACAGCCCCGAGGAGCCGCATGGGGCCACGCCCGTTTGTCAAGATGTACGAGAATTTCCGGAACCAGGTGATACGGCACTGGCTGGCGTCGCTACGGCGACGCAGTCAACGCCATCGCCTGAACTGGGACCGCATGAATGTCATCGCGACCCGGAGGTCCGTTTCGAGGGTCGTACCTGAGGCCCAGTGCGGTAATTCCGCTTCCTGGATCTGACCGGGACCGCCCGTAGGCGCGGTCCCTACCGGGAGCAGTTCTCCCGGGCCTGCGATGGCAAGACCGCCAAAAGCCGGGAGAACTACCATCGATGGGCCGCGGCGCCACGGCCACCCAGCTCGGGCGGTGCCGCCGGAGCCGGCCACTGTGCTCCCCGTGGGAGCTAGCGCTGCCAGGGAGGGGTGCGCCCGGTGTACAACTCGACGGGCACGCTTCCGGAGTCCAGGGTGTGGTAGCTCCAGTCGGGCTGCTTGCCGAGGTGGCGCACGTCGAGGATCGCCTTGCCGTCTCGGATGTCGAGCAGTTCGGAGATGAGCGCCGGTTCCGTCGCCTCGGTGACGCCGGAGACGTGGGAGTCGAACTCCTCGGGGAACTGTTCGAGGATGCTCTCCAGGACGACCTGTTGCTGGGTCGCGAGGAAGCACCGCGACCGGTCGGCGACGGTGCCGATGCGTTTTTGGATCTCGGCGATGTCGTAGTCGTGGGCGTCGGAACGGCTCACCGAAGCGAGCCGGTTCGACAGCGTCATGCCGTCCAGCTTGCACGGGGAACACTGCCCGCACGACTCCACCGCCAGGAAGCGGGCCACGCCCGCCGCCACCGCAGCCATGTCGACGGTGTCGTCGAGAACGATGAACGCCCCCGACCCCAGACCGCTGCCGATGGCCGACATGCCTTCGTAGCTCACCGGGGTGTCGAGCATGGTGCCCGAGATCACCCGGTTGGCCACGCCCGACAGGACCGCCTTGATCTGCCGACCACGACGGGGTCCGCCGCCGATGGCCGTGATGACCTCACCCAAGGGCGTGCCCATCCGGACCTCGCCGACGCCGTGCCGTCTGGTCGAACCGGTGACGGTGCACACCATGGTCCCCGGCGACTGGGGCGTGCCCACGGTGCGGAACCAAGCGGGACCACGGGCCACGATACGGGCCACGTTGGCCAGGGTTTCGGTGTTGTTGACCAAGGCGGGCGAATCGTCGGGCGTGTCGACCATGGCGGCGCCTCGCAGGCCCCGGCGGAAGGTGGGGACCACCCGGGGGAAGGGCCAGCGGCCGTCGATCGTCTCGAGCAGGGCGCTTTCCTCGCCGTAGAGGTATTCGTCGGGGCCTTCGAAGACCTTCAGCGTGATGCCCTCGGCCCATCCGGCGTCGGAGACGTCCTCGATGGCGGCGCGCATCCGGTCGATCTCGCCCTCGAACGCCCGCTTCATGGCGAAGATCACGTAGTCCGCACCGACTGCCCGCGCCGCGATGAGCGCGCCCTCCAATGGGAGGTAGGGGTTGCGGCGCAGGATGGTGCGGTCCTTGAACGTGCCCGGCTCACCCTCGGCGGCGTTCACGATCACCGTGGTCGGCGCCGACGGCGAAAGGTTCTCGGCGCCGGTCTGCCACTTGCGGCCGGTGGGGAAACCGGCCCCGCCCCGGCCCCGCAGGCCGGAGGCGAGCACCCGCTCGACGATCGCGGCCGCGGTCATCTCCCGGGCGGCCTCGATACCGGTCCCACCCCCCCGGGTCAGGTATTCCTGCAGGGACATGATCGGGGACGGGTACAGCACCCGGTGGACGAGCGTCATGGCCAGAAGTCTACTCCCCTTGTGAACGTGTTCACGTTCACAAGAAGGCCCGCAACCGGGCGCTACGCTGGGGGGGACGAAGCTGCGAGGAGACCGCATGGAAATCGGACCGCTGACCACACGGGCAGTGCTCACCGTCAAGGAAGACGACAGCCTGCGGGATGCCGCCGTCGGAATGGTCGAACGGGGCGTCGGCTCGGCGGTGGTGCTGGTCGACCGGAAGCCGGTCGGCATCGTGACCGACCGCGACGTGATGCGGGCCTACGCCCAGGGGGCCGACGGATCGACCCGCAACGTCGCCGACTACCTGTCCCGGCGACTGCTGACCGCGCCGGCGACGATGTCGGTGCGGGAAGCGGCCCAGATCATGCGCGACCGGGGATTCCGCCACCTGGTCGTGGTCGACGACGCCGGCGCCCTCATCGGCGTGTTCTCCATGCGTGACC
>JAUTXN010000294.1 GCA_030838045.1 Acidimicrobiaceae bacterium | reverse complement strand
GTCCTCGAAGACCTCGCCGATGGTCGCCCCCGACGCCTCGACCGTGGCCGCCCCACCGGTCGAGCCTCGTAGGACGGTGGGTACGCGGACAACACTCACAGGCTCTCCCTAAAATCCGACTGGTTCTGTCGTCATTCTAGAACGACTGGCTCCTCTGTAACCTTCCCGTCGACAATTAGGTAGGAACGCACCACGGGAACGACGTCTCGGAGCGACACCAGGACGTAGTGCCAGCCGGGATCGGGCGCCTGGCCGACGTCGGTCGGCGACGGGTAGGCGTCGGTGTGGGTGTGGGAGTGGAAGACGGAGACGATCTCCAGGCCCCGGCTTTCGGCGTCGCGGTCGGCCCTCAGGAAGTCCCGCGGTTCGACGGTGTAGACCCGTGCCGAGGCGGCGGCGTTGGCCGTCGGATAGCAGACGGTGGCGGTCTGTGCGGTCTGTGCGGTCTGTGCCGTTTGCTCGCCGGCGGGAGGCGGCCCCGCGAGGAGGCCGCACGCCTCGAGCGGCAGGCCGTCGAAGCAGTGGGCGACCATCTGCAGGTACACGTCGCGGGGCAATCGAAGCATGAGGCCCGAACGGTACCTTGGAGTCGCCATGTCACCGAAGTCCGCCGGCCCCAAAGGCCCCCGCCCGGTCGCGACCAACCGCAAGGCCCGTCACGACTACGAAATCCTCGACCAGTTCGAGGCGGGCATCGTGCTGGCTGGAGCCGAGGTGAAGTCGTTGAGGGAGGGGAAAGTACAGCTTCGTGATGCCTTCGCCCGCGTCGACAACGGGGCCGTATGGCTGCTCGGGGTTCACGTCGCGCCGTATGCCTTCGCAAACGGGTTCGGCCTGGTTGATCCGGACCGACCCCGCAAGCTGTTGCTGCACCGCCGGGAGATCGAGGAGATGGCGTCGAGGGTCAGCCAGGAAGCGCTGACGCTTGTGCCGCTGTCCATCTATTTCAAGGACGGCCGGGCCAAGGTCGACCTGGCGCTCGCCCGAGGCCGTCGCCAGTACGACAAGCGCCACGCCATCGCCGCCCGCGACGCCGACCGTGAGGCGGCCCGGGCCACCGCCGCCGGGCGCCGCCGCTCCTCCCACGACGACTGAGCCCTCGGGCCTCAAAAACCCGCACAAGTAGTGAAGCGGGTCGACGTACTTTGTGGGGTACGGATGTTCGTCCCGGGGTAAGGGGTCGTCATGAAAGAAAGCGTCAGGCTGGGAAGGATCGCCGGCATCGAGGTCGGCTTCAACTGGACGCTGCTCCTGATCGCCGGTTTCCTCGTCCTGGGTCTGGGCGGCAACCAGTTTCCGATCAACGCGCCTGGTTATACGCAGACGAGTTACACCCTTGCGGGAATCTTCACGGCCCTGGCCTTCCTTGGCGGAGTTCTGGCCCATGAAATGAGTCACGCCTTGGTGGCCCGCCGTGAAGGGCTCAAGGTTGACGGGATCGTGCTGTGGCTGATGGGGGGTTACACCCGGATCAGCGAGCCGCCGAAGACGCCGGGCGCCGAGCTTCGGATCTCCGCGGCCGGGCCGGTCGTCAGCCTCCTGTTCGGCCTGACCTGTGGGATCGGGGCCGTGCTTGGCCACGCGATGGGGGTTTCCCGCCTCGCGGTGACCGTGCTCACGTGGCTGGGCATGATCAACGTGCTGCTGGCGGTGTTCAACGTGCTGCCGGGTTCACCGCTCGACGGCGGCCGGATCGTGCACGCCGCGGTGTGGTGGCGCACGGGCGACAAGTACCGGGCGACGCGCGTCGCCAGTCGGGCCGGGTGGGTGATCGGTGCCGGCCTCGTGGGCGTCGGAGTGCTGTCCATGCTGGGAACACTGTCCGGGGTCGACGGGTTGTGGCTGGCAATCGTGGGCGGGTTCTTGATGATGGCGTCGCGGGCCGAGGGAGGTGCGTCGGCCGTTCTGGAGACGCTGGAGGGTTTGACGGCCGCAGACGTGATGGCGCAGCCGGGCGTGGGACCGGGGTGGCTGACGGTGGACGCCTTCCTCCGGGAGTACGCAGTCGCGGGTCCCGATACGTTGCGGCCCACGGCGTTCTTGGTCGAGCAGTGGGGCGGCGGCCTGGCCGGCCTCACGCCGACCGTGGCCATGGAGGCGGTACCGCCCATGCAGCGGTTCCAGGTCCGGGCGGGCGACTGCGCCGTGCCCGTGGCCCGGCTCCCCGTGTTCGCGCCTGAGCTGCCAGCGGGCGAGGTCGTGACCAAGATGAACGAGCAAGGCGCCGCCTGGGGTCTTGTGGTGGCATCGGGCCAGATCGTCGGGGTCGTGTCCATCCAGGACATGGCTGGGGCGGTCGAGCGGGCGAAGGCGAAGGCATCGGCGGCGGTAGACTCGTCACGTTGGTCCTTGACAAGGGGGTGACCGGCTTCGACTTCGGTGTTCGAAGCGGGAGAAGCGAGCCGTGGTCTCCGGAACCACGATAAAGAGCCGGAACCATACAAATAAACGCCAAGCCTCAGCTTGTGCTGGCTGCTTAATACGTAGCCCGTTCGTCCGGTCTCAGCCCTACGGGCCGATAGCGAACGTCATCTAGTAGGACTCACTGGGCGGCCGCGTCGGCCGACCGCCCGGGACACCTCAGCCGACTAGGACTCCTCGTCGACGCCAGTGACGACGTCGAGCCCGAAACCTTCCACTGGCTGCGCTCGGAGAAGTCCCGTTGAGAAACTGAAGGACGCGGGTTCGATTCCCGCCACCTCCAAGGGGGGATGATCGTGAAATACCGTGAGGTGTGTTCACGAAATCCCTCGCTGGAGGTGGCGTGGGCTTTGGTAAGTCCCCGCCACCCCTAGGTCCAACGCTTCGATGGCCCCTTCGGGGGCCGTTGTCGCGTTTGGGAACTGATCGATTGCGTCCGGACGCGCTGAAGCGGGCTCCGATTTCGGAGCCCCTCTCGATCAGGCATTCGGACTGTTATCCGGGTGGCGCTCCCGTGCCTTCCGTGGGCGTGGCGGTCGGTTCGACGATGTCTTGCCAGGTCCCGCGCCGACGCTTGGACTGCTTCGGCTTGGCCTCGGCCATCGCCCGCTGCTTCGTCCGAAAGCCCCGAATGCGATCAGAGTTGTACCCGGCGGCGGTGAAGCCGAGGAGCAGGGTCATCTTCGTTTGGCCGAACACGCGGAAGAAGCCGCGATTGAGGTCAGCGAAGGTGCCTTTGAGTGCGGCGTTGGCCGACTCGACGACCTGCCGGCGCCCCATCGACAACCTCCAGGCTGTGGTGCCGAACGGAATGCGCTGCCACCATGGCAACTCGGCGGGCATTGCCGTGAGAATGCCGGACAGCACTTCTCGCAGCCCTCCCAGATCGGTACCAACGGCACCGTTTGGCGCCACGCATCGTCTTCGAGAAGGCCCGGGAGCGCAGCATCCCGGCGCAGAACGGGCAGCGCCACCTGGTGGCGCCATCGTCGTCCGGGCCGGCGTGTCCCACCAACCGCTAGCGGGCCCGCAGGTTGAACTTGGCTTCGTAGACGAGTCTTCTCCGCCTCCGATGCTCCCCGTGGCGGGACCGGCAGGCCGCGCAGATCGTCGGGCATCAGTAGAGCTGGCCGTCGAGCAGCAAGGCATCGCCCGAGAAGGGACGAACCCCGCGCTGGTGGGTCACGATCTGGAATGTCTGATGGATTCCCGCCTGCGCCACCTTGTGATGGGTCGTCCCGGGAGCGCAGAGCGAGTAGCCCGGGTCCCACAC
>JAUTXN010000222.1 GCA_030838045.1 Acidimicrobiaceae bacterium | reverse complement strand
CGACGTCATCGAAGCCCTGTCCGGGCGCTACCCGCAGTATCGGTCCCTGGGTGCCTTGGTCGGCATCATCACGCTCCAGCCGACGGGGCTGTCCGGTTGGAGCGCGTCGGGTCCGGGCGGGGTTGGCGCCGCGTCGTGATCGCTCACCTCGCGGGGCGCTGGCCTTCCAGGCGGGCCACATACCGGGCGGCCGAGTTGGAGACGGCGAGGGCGCCGTCATCGACCACGACGCGCCCCCACCATCCGCCGTAGACCCGCTGGAACCGGAATTGGCTGACCCGGCGAGCGATGTCGGTCACGGTGTCGGCGTCGAGTGGGATCAGGTTGGGGTAGCTCCACATGAAGCTGACCCAACGGCGATCCTGGACCACGGTGATCGTGTCGCCGGTGAGCAGCGCTCCTCGGCCGCCTGCCCCGTCGGGCCAGTGCAGCACCGCGGCGCCGTCGAAGTGACCGCCGATTCGAGCCAGGGTTAGACCGGGCAGCGGCTCGGTCGTCTCGGTGTCCCACACCATGACGTGGTCGGACGGGCGCATGAGCCAAGTCCGGTCGACCGCAGGGACGAACACTGGGGCGTCGAACGCCTCGGCCCAGTCGATCATGGCGCCGTAGAAATGGGGATGGGAGGCGCAGATGGCGGCGATGCCACCGAGCTGGCGGACCGCCGCCACGGTCGCCTCATCGAGGAGGGAGATGCAGTCCCACAGGACGTTTCCCGACTGCGTTCGCACGAGCAGGGCCCGCTGTCCGATTGCGAGGCTCGGAGTCGTGCCGATTCCGACCAAGCCGGGCTCTTCCTCCCGCAGTTCGTTGGTGTGGTCCCCGGCCAGGTCGACCTGCGTCGTCCACTGCTGGCCCTCCCAACCGACGTACTGGCGTTCGTCGACACAGATGGCGCAACTCGGGGGCGGCTCCGGGGTGTCGCGGTGCTGCACACCGCAGGTGAGGCAGATCCACGCGGGCACGGCTCAGCTTTCTGCGGTCACGGGCATAGGCTTATGGGATGCCCGTTGACGGCGAATACCAACCCAGCCCCGCGCAGTGGGTTCGGGATCAGGTCGAGGCCTATGAGCGTTCCGGTGGACGGGAGGCAAACACCCTCCGCGACACCGGGTTACCGGTCGTGATAGTGACGACCAGGGGCAACAAGAGCGGCAAGATCCGCAAGACTCCCTTGATGCGCGTCGAGCATGGCGGCAAGTACGCCTTGGTGGCGTCGAAGGGAGGGGCTCCGACGCACCCCGTCTGGTACTACAACCTCAAGGCCAGTCCCGACGCCGTCATGGTGCAGGACGGGCCCGAGCCATTTGAGGCCGAGGTGCGGGAGGTGACCGGCGACGAACGAGCTGCGTGGTGGGACCGGGCGGTGGCGGCCTACCCGCCCTATGCCGAGTACCAGTCGAATACCGACCGGGAGATCCCGGTGTTCGTCGCCACGCCTCGCCCCTCGGCCGACTAGAGGGAGCGCTAGGCGGATTCTTGGAGCTGGCGGGCGTAGCCCAGAATCCATCCCCGACACAGGTCCCAGTCACAGGTGCAGGGCTCGGCGGCTCGTCCGTCGGCGTGCAGTTGTTGGACGGTCGTACCGACGGTCTCGGCGTAGCCGTCCTCGAACTCTTGGGCCGTGATCATGCGCCTCGCCGATGAACGGGACGGCTCAGGTGCCAATGCACTTCTCATGTCGGGTGACTCGACTCTCATGTCTTGTGATTCGACGCAGACGGCCATGTCGTACTTATTCCCTCGGAAGGCGCTGCGCGCACGCGTCATTGTCGGAGATGTCGGAGAGCTGCGGGCGTCCGCAGTGGCGCAGATTCTCCTGGGCTTCGTCGAACTCGGTGAACACAGGGGCGAGACGAGTGACGCCCACCTTGCCGAGCAGCTCGAGCACCGGCCCCGGCCGGGCCACGATCGCAGCTCGACCACCGTGCTCGTGCATGCCGCGGATTCCTCCGATGACCACCCCCACCCCGGCGATGTCGATCCGGCCGACCTCCGACAGGTCGAGAATCACCAATCGCTCGTCGACCGCGGCCCGCAGCGTGGCCCGGAGTTCTGCGGCCAGACCGCCTTCGAGGCCGGCGCAGATCGAGAGCACCACCGGGTCATCGGCGACCACGGGCACGATTTCCTGGGTGGACAGCGGTGCATGGAAGCCGTCGAGCACGGCCATCCTCTCTACGGAAGTGCCCGGGGCAGTGGCGGTGGCGCGGGCGGTGGCCGCGTAGGCGGTGGCCGCGTAGGCGGTGGCCGCGTAGGCGGTGGCGGGGGCGGGGGGCGCGGGCGCCAAGCCGGTAGCCATGCCGCCCACCCCATGCCGCTTCGGGCTCGCGCCGCACGCGGCGCTGACGTTCATGCCGTTCCGGATAGGCACAAGTGACTCCTGGCTTCGACGGATCCGCTTGGTGCGGCGCCACCAGGGTCTGGAGTAACGCTCCCGAGCCCCGCCTCTCGACGGGACGGGCACGACCAGTATCGGGGCCGTGCTTCTTGAAGAGTACACCGCCTCATCGCCGCCTCGGAGGACGACCTCGTGCGCGGGCGGCGGGTGTACCGTGGATCCGACACGGCGCGAGACCCCCACCAGCGTCGGGACCTGCTCGAAGCTCGAGCGTGTCCGGGGGCGTTGCCCCAGACCCTGGTAGCGCGGTGACACGTACGTCACAGACCAGGGAGGTACCTGCACATGACCCGATCACGACTCCTGCAATGAGCGCTGTCCTCCCGAGTATGAAAGACGGAGCACGTCGCGGCTCTGAGGACACAAAGCTGGCGTCAGCCAGTCGCGTGGTGCTCATCGACCCCCGTCCGGATCGGCGGGCGGTCATGAACTTCCTCGTGGGGCGCAGCCCGGCGCTGACCGTCGTCGGACTGGCCGGAAGCCTGGAAGAGGCCGAGAGACAGATTCGCGACGAACACGCCGACGTCGCCGTCGTAGAGATCCAGATGCCGGTGCCCGAAGGACTGGCGACCATCAGCGCCCTGCGAGAGGCGTTTCCTGATCTCCGGATCATCGTGTGCTCGTTCCATCTCGACGCCGCCACGCGAGACGAGGCCCAGCAGCGGGGCGCCGACGGCTACCTCATCAAACCGATCAGTATTCGAGACCTCTCGGCGCTCGTCGTCTGAGTTACGGCACGGTGGTGGCTGGGAGCTGACCGATCGTCGTCGGTGTCTGGCCCAAGGTCGTCGGGGTGAGACGGGTGGTCGAGGTGATCGACCCCAGCGTGGTGGAGGACCGGGTCGGGAACAGTGTCGTGGTTGTGGACGCGGCCGATGGCACAGTGGTCAGCGGGGTGGTCGGGACTGTGTTCTTGGCGGTGTCCTTGGCGGTCGCCTTGGTGTCCAGCTGACTGGGCTTCTGCGGTAGGTAGCGCAACGCGACCACTGCTTCGCCGACGGTGCCGCGCTCGTGGGGCTGGATCGAACGGTAGTTGTGCCGGGGAATCCAAGACAGGGCGAGCAGGGTGACGATGACCGCCCCGGCTGCTCCGGACAAGCCCCGGAGAACCGGCCGGCCGGAGGTGTGGGTCCAGGTCCAGGTGGCGCCTGACTTGGCGACCCGCCAGAGCATGAGCACGATCCCGAGGATCGGGATGGCCAGGACGATGAGTTGCAAGACGTCGGAGATGCCGCCGACGACGTTTCCGCCGCTGAAGGCCTTGCCGGTGTCATGCCACAACTTGTCGGCGGACGACGCGGCCGTGGCCATGATACGGGGCAGGTGGATGAGCACCGTGACGAGCTCGAAGACAAGTAGGGGCACCACGACGAAGACCCATGCCGTGATCGCCCGGCGGACCCAGGGCTTGAGGACGGCGACTCGCGGGTCGGGCTTGCGACCCGGGATGGCACTACTCAGGACCGGTCCGATGCGGGCGAAGAGGTCCGGAACTCCCGTGAGGTCGGCGACGATGTAGTAGCCGTCGAGACGGATCACCGGCAGGAGCTGATGCACGATCTCGAGATGTTCGATCAGGACCAGGAGCAGGAGCGGCTCCAGGTGGGTGGCGAAGTAGGCGCCGACGGTTGCCAGCACGATGATGACGTTCAGGTAGACGCCGCCGAGGTCGGTTCGCAGCCGAGCACGGCGGCTCAGCCGGTAGGCGTCGGTGACATCGGTGTAGAACGCGGGCCACGCCAGGTAGAGGCCGCAGCCCATCTTGCCGGGATGACCGCCGCCGTACCGGCAGGCCGCGGCGTGACCGATCTCGTGCAGCGCCGCAGCCAGGACCACTGCGAGGAACAGCGGCAGGAAGATTCCCGGGTGCTGCAGTGACTGGCGAAGGGCTTGGGCCACCCCGTGTACGAAGAACAGCCAGTAGTCAGCCGCGACCAAACCGACCAGTGCCGCCAGCAGCACCGGCGGGAAGAAGAGGGGTTTGAACAACTCGCCGAGCAACTCGGAGGTCTTCTCTGACACGACACCGACCCGGAAGCGGAACGCCAGGAACGGGTCGACCTTTTCCGCAGAAGGGCTGCTGCCGTCAGCAGCGGCCAGGACGCCGAGTGGACGCAGCTTCTCCTCGACCAGGAAATGCACGTCTTCCGGATCGAGGCGGCGCTGGATCTCGGTGCCGAGCTCGTCGGCCATCTGGCGATAGCCATGTTCGCCGTCGGCCTTGCCGGCCAAGCGGTAGAGCAAATCGGGGAGCTGGATGACCTGGCCGTCGGCCCGGCGAACCATCGACGGGGCTTCCTTGTAGCCCGACCCTTCGTACTCGCCGATGAGCTGTACTCCTTCGGCCAGACGAGGGTTCGGCCCCAACCTGGAGGGACGCTCACTGGCGGTCGTGGCGGTCGCGGCGCTGGCCTGGGTGGTGGGGCTCTTGGCGGCGGGGCTCTTGGCGGCGCTCCCGTCGGCAGCTTCGGCGGTGGCGTCCTCGGGGGCGATGGTCAAGCGACTACTCGTTCGGTGACGAATGCAGGGTCGAGCATGACGACTGTTGTTCCCGCGTGCTGACAGGCCAAACCGCCGCTATTGACCCAGCCGAACGGGCCGCGTCGGGACGCGAACATGGGGAGCCGAGGCTCCCCATGTTTGTTGCTATCTCGGTTTTGAAGCTGTGAGTGGCGTTTCAGTTGCCTTGGACGATCGGCGTGGTCTGAGCGGCATTGGCGTACGCCGTGGCGTTGTCGGACAGCACATTGGCCGCGACTGCCGCATTGACCGGCACCGCGATGTTGGCGTTGATGAGACTCATGGCGGCCCGCTCGGGCAGCTCCTCACCGGTCAGTTCGTCGAGCTCGGCCTGGGTCAGCTTCTCATCGGCCATGGGGGGTCCTTTCAGTTGTGCTGGATGATGGGGGCGGTCTGCTGGGCATTGGCGTAGGCGACTGAGTTGTCAGATGCGACATTCAGCGCCGCGGCCAGATTCACCGGAGCTGCGACGTTGGCATTTACCAGCGACATGGCGGCCCGCTCGGGCAACTCTTCCCCGGTAAGTGCTTCGAGTTCTTCCTGGGTCAGCTTGTCGTCACTCAAAGGTGTCTCCTCAGTCCTAGTGGAAACGGTCGAACCGTCTCGACCGAGCAATCAAGGTCCCGCCGTACGAGCACCTTGGGCACTATCTCTTCCCTCTCGTCGGTGGCCCAAACCGTCGCTGCGGTGGTAGCGGTACCGGTACTGATGGGCATGATCGGAGTATGACTACCGGAACCTCCGATCTGCGTGCCCTGCTCGACACCGCGACGACGGCCCCGTCGAACTTCTCCCCGGACGGCTCGAAGGTGCTGGTTCAGTCCAACCGGTCGGGCTTGGCCCAGCTCTATGTCGTCGACCGCGCAAGTGGGGAGACCCGCCAGTTGACGGACTTTGACGACCCGGTGGCGGGCGCCTATTTGCCGGTCGGCGACATGGTCGTGATGGCGAGCTCGGCGGGCGGCAATGAACGCTCGCAGCTGTTCGTGATGAACGACGACGGCACCGGTCTTCGTCCTTTGGTCCGTGACCCGGAGGTCATCCATCGCCTCGGCGGTGCATCCCGGGACGGGTCATGGCTGGCGTACAGTTCCAACGCTCGCTCTCCGGCCGACTTCGACGTGTATCTCTTGGAGCTCGAAAGCGGCGAGTCCCGGAGAGTGTTCGAAATGGGCGGCATCTGTCATGGCCGGGGTTTTTCACCCGACGGGCGCTGGCTGGCGGTGAGCCGCCGGGGGCACCTCGGTGGGGATACCCAGCTCTACCTGGTCGATGTCGGCTCCGGTGACCTCGTCGAGGTGGCAGCCCACGACGAGCCGGGCTATGTCGGTGCCCCGGCCTGGGTCGCAGATGGCTCAAGCTTCTTCTTCGTAACCGATTTGGGTCGCGATTTCGCCGGCGTGGCCCGATTCGATCTCGACGCGCGGGCCTGGGCGTACGTGATGGAACGCGACTGTGATCTGGGTTGTGTGATGAACTGGCCCGCGACCAGGCTGCTCGTGACCTCCGACGAGGATGGGATCACCTGCGCCGAGTTGTACGATCCAGCGACGCTGGGATCGATGGGCGAGGTGCCGCTGCCGGGTCCCGGCTCCGCCGAGTTCGGATTCTCGCGGGATGGCGGGCTCCTGGCCTACGCATTCACCTCGGCGGTCGAACCGGGGGACGCCTGGTGTTTCGACTGCGCCACGGGCGAGACCACTCGGCTCACGACCTCGCACGATGTCGTGGCGGGCGCGGTCATGGTGTCGCCCATGATGGAGCGGATCGCCAGCTTCGACGGGGAGTGCATACCGACGTACGTGTACCGGCCCCAGGAAGCGGAGCCGCCGTCTCCGGTCGTGGTGTACCTGCACGGCGGCCCCGAAGCGCAGCACACCCCGACGTTCGACCCGGTCGTGCAGTACCTCGTGGCCGCGGGCTTCGCGGTAGTGGCCCCGAACGTGCGGGGTTCCACCGGCTACGGGAAGCGTTTCGAGCACCTCGACGACGGTCGCAACCGCCTCGACGCAGTGGCGGATCTGGCCTCGGTACACGAGTGGATCGAGGCGACCAGCGACCTCGACGCCGCTCGGGTGGCATTGTTCGGGGGGTCGTATGGCGGGTACCTGGTGCTGGCGGGCTTGGCGTTTCAACCCGAGCGGTGGGCCGCCGGTGTTGACATCGTGGGCATCTCCAGCCTGGTCACATTCTTGGAGAACACCGCGGAGTGGCGCCGCAAGGTCCGCGAAGCCGAGTACGGATCCCTGGCGCACGACCGTCAGTTCCTGGAGGGGGCGTCACCGCTCACCCACGCCGATCGGATCCGGGCGCCGCTGTTCCTGATCCACGGCGCCAACGACCCTCGGGTGCCGGTGGCAGAGGCCGAGCAGATCCACGCCACGGTGTCCGCCAACGGGATGCGGAGCGAACTCCTCGTCTACCCCGACGAGGGTCACGGATTGGCCCGTCTCGCCAACCGACTCGATGCCTATCCCAAGGTCCTGGCTTTCCTGAAAGAGGTTCTGCGTGTCGAGTAACCGCTAACGGCGCACCAGAAGACGGGCAGCCGATCCAGTCCCTTTGCCTTGCCTTGCCTTGTCTTGCCTCGCCTCGGTGTCGGGCGATCTGTTATCCGGTCACGGCTTTGGGATCTGATGTGTCTGACGGGTCACGTCCGAAGAACCCGTCCCGCGGCTCGGGGCCACCAACGCCAACGACAACACGAGCGCGGCGCCGATCGCACCGAGAGTCCACCATGCCCGAAGTCGCGACCGTGCGGGACCACGGAACCACCTGATGAGCAGTCGCACCACCAGCGCCACGGCCGCCGACCAGAGAGCTACCGTCGCCAGCACAGTCACGGTCCCTGAGGCCACAGCGGAAATGATCATCGGTCACCTTCCCATTTCACTGTGCGTCCCCATTCACGCTACCCAGCGTCATTCTCGTTCCGGTTTCGGTTGCCACTGTCGTGGGGGACGGGGATTGTGCCCTCAGGCCATTTGTAGACCACAATCCGTGTCATCCGTATGAGGATTGTCCCTACGGATGTTCCTTTCCTGACAATTGAGCGCACGGGTGCCATCCATTTCCGGGACTCAGTCTTCGCCGAGACCTCTCGTTCTCAGCACCGGGGGACGACGGCGAGATGCGAGTGTTGGCCCTCGGCCGGAGGTTCTGAGACTCGGGCTCTAGCCGCCGACCCACCGCAGCTGAACTGAGGCGTCCCACCTCCCGTCGTCAGGCGCGCTCGGCGTATTGGGCGAAGGCCTCCGACGGCGCCCACCGGCTGTAAGTGGGCGACTGCGGCCAGCCGTCAGGCGAGTCCTGCCACTCCTCCTGGCGTCCGTAGGGCAGAAGGTCGATGAGGGCGAAGCTGTGGGCGAGTTGCTCGGTGCCACGGCCCTGGGTGTTGTAGGTCCGGTACACGGTGTCCTCGACACGCAGGAAGACGTTCACTTGGAAGCCCCCACCTGGCGGGGCACCCATGTCGGCGCCGAAGGAACTGCTCGCTGTGGAATACCAGGTCATCTTGTTGCCGACCCGCGCCTTGTACGCCAGCGCCTCCTCGATCGGGCCCGGGGTCACGATGACGAAGCGGGCGTCATAGTTGTCCAGGAACTCCAGCCGGGTGAACTGGCTGGTGAACCCGGTGCAGCCACCGCACTGCCATTCCTCGCCCGGGAACCACATATGGTTGTAGACGATCAGCTGACGCTTGCCCGCGAAGACGTCGACCAGCCGAATCGGGCCGTCGGCTCCGTCCAAGGTGTAGTCCGGCACTTCCACCATCGGAAGGCGTCGGCGAGCGGCGGCTATGGCGTCGAGCTCCCGCGTCGCCGCCTTTTCCCGGGCGCGCAGCTCAGCAAGGGCCGCCTTCCACGTCTGGTGGTCAACGATCGGCGGAATAGCGACATTGCGGCCGTCATTTGTGCCCTGTGTTGACATCATCTGCTCCTCTCGGCGGGGCGGCCGCCCCCCTCGCATGGCGAGACGACGGGCGCGCCGCGAACTCATCGGTCTTCGAGCAACGAAGTCCTCGCGCCGGCGATTGGACGCAGCGTTTGGACCATGATGCGCCACCGTCCTCCCGCTGGCTCGGTGAGCAAGGCGGCGCCGTGTGAGACCCGCTCCCACGTCCACAAACGTGCAACTAAAGGTTGCGCGTCGTGGACGGATGTGCAATCATTGGTTGCACGTCCGGGGAACCGCCCCAGTGATCAAACAAGGAGCCATCATGACCACACATTCGCCTTCCGCCCCTTCTGTCACCGCAGCTTCGGACGACTACACCTACGACATGGGGGTGCACGCTCCCCTGGGGCCAATCATCGAGGCCCTCACCGACGACACCGTGATCAGCCGCTGGTGGACAGCCGCCACCGGGTCTGCCCGTTATGGCGACGACGTACAGCTGTTCATTGACGGGGCTCCGTTCGTCTCCTTCACGGTCGAGCACACCCCGGGGACGAGCGAAGTCACCTGGACGGTGACGGACTGTGCGGTCATGGCCGACTGGGTCGGGACCAAGCCCTCGTTCTCGGTGCAACCGGGCGACGACGGAACCTTCTCCATCGTGTTCCGCCACGTCGGGTTGCGACCGGCGCTGGAGTGCTTCGACCAGTGCCGCGCCGGGTGGAACCACTTCATGCCCAGCCTGCACCAGTTCCTCGAGACCGGCGACGGCCGGCCGAACGAGCCGCGCGACCCGTCGGCTTGATCTTGAGGAACCTCCGCATCCACCTTGCGTCGGGTTCAGCGTCGATGGGCGAACGAACGTCGCCGAACCCCGCTGAACCCGACCCCGGTACGAGACTGGGCCGATGAACAACTACACGATCGAACGCGACATCGAGATCGACGCCCCGGTGGACGTCGTGTGGCGCACGATCACCGAACCGGAACTCATCCGCACGTGGTTCAGCGACGCGGCCGATGTCGAAGCTCGACCCGGCGCGGTAGGCTCGCTCACGTTCCAGGCAGACACGGACGCCCCGAACATCGTGGGAATCACGGTCGTCGCCGCCGATCGTCCGCACCGATTCTCGTATCGTTGGGTGTACCCGCCCGGCGTGCGCGCGACAGAAGCCAACTCGACGCTCGTCACCTTCACGCTCGCCGCGGACGGCGACGAACGGACCCGACTGAGAGTCGTCGAAACCGGCCTCGACCAAATGGACATGCCCGACGACGACAAGCAGAAGTTCTTCGAACAGCACCGCCACGGGTGGCAGGTCCAGGGGGACCGCTTGCGAGACCTCTTTGCCACGGGACATTAATCGTCACAATGAACGAAGCATCCGATGACGACGACCTCTGGGAAGCGATGGCGGATCCGACTCGCCGCAAACTGCTGGATCTCATCGTTGCCCGAGGTCAGGCGACGGCGACAACGCTCACCGCGGATATGCCCGTCAGTCGGCAAGCGATATCCAAACATCTCTCGGTCCTGCAGCGAGTCGGACTGATCGACGGACACCGTGAAGGACGCGAGGTCCGCTACGAGGTCCGCGAACAGCGTCTCGCTGAAGCGACCGAAGCGTTGTCCGAGGTCGCCAACCGCTGGGACGGCCGACTCCGAGTGATCAAGCGCCTCGCGGAACAGGCCCACGCCGCCGATCGTTCGATGAGAGCAGACACCAGCACAGACCACCCTGCACGAACCTGACACGACAACCACTGGGGCGGCGCTGGCTCGATATGGCGGCCGGGCTGGTCAGGGCGCAGTAGTCGGCCGACAGCCGCAACAGGCGCGCCTCGAAGCGCCCACCGAGTACGCCTAAGTTGAGCTGCTCGGCCAACGCGACGAGGATGCCCTTGCTGGGCATGGTGCAACCTAGCGTTGCAGCTCTGCGATCATCGCAATCCTGAGGTCGTCATGTTCGACGACGTTGCCGATAGCAGGGTTGGTTCGTATCAGGTAGTCGAGATGCATCTCTTTGCCCGTGAGGAGAAAGGAATTGATCGCCACCTTGTAGGTCGCGGTCGCACGAATGGGTGCACCGTTCACGAGCCATGCCGTGCCTGCAGGGTTACGGGTCACTCCGGCCGTTTGGAGATAGCCACCGGTTCCTGCGTTGGCCTGTCCCTGATCGAGGACCCGCTCCAGGAGGCTGCCTTGTATGTCCGCGGACAAGATGGTGTCGCCGAATGGCAGGGTGCGGATGACGTCGTATTGGGTGATCTTGCCGGGTGGGAGGACGTCGTCGATGCGAATCGAGCCGCTGTTGAAGATGGCGATCTGCGTTCCCGGTGCCGCGTGGAGCATGCTTCGAGCGACCAGGTCGGTCAAGGCGGTGGGTTTGTTGCGGACGCTGGACTCTTCCCCGTCCAATTCTGTGCTGGTGGTGGCCACGACGGCGGTCGGGTCGAAACCCTGATCCTTGAATCCTGCGTATGCTGCGTCGACCCATCGCTGGACAACAGCCGCCACCTTCGGGTCGTCGGTGAACTGCGAAGTGATCGGCTGCAGCTTCGAGTCGATCTCGAGTTTCTTGCTGGCGGTGTCATACCGCAGCCGGTGGACGTACACGCTGCGAGCGTTGGCGTCGGCCTTGAAGATCGGAGTGAAGTTGGTGCCCCGATCGACTTGGTCGTTTTCGTGCTCGTGGCCTCCGAGGATGAGATCGATCCCCGGGACTTCCTGGGCGAGCGCGACATCGGTCGCGAGGTTCAGGTGCGTCACCGCGACGAGTACATCGACCTGGTTTCGCAGCGCCGCCACCTGCTCTTTGGCGACGGTTATCGGGTCGCGATAGGCCACGTCGGTGGTCGGGTTGCTGTTGATCGTCAAGCCGAACAGCCCAATCCGGACCCCCTTCCCGGCACTGTTCTTGGCTGTGAAGATGGTATTGGTTGGGACGTTGGGCAGTGGCTGGCCTTGTGCGTTGGTCACATTGCTCGAGAACCAGGTGAACTTCGACTCAGACAGACGCTGCGTCAATTGGTCGCGGTTGAGGTCGAACTCGTGGTTCCCGAAGGTCGCGTAGTTGAGTCCGACGGCATTCATGACGTCGACCATCTGCTTGCCGGCGAGGCGCTGGCCGTCCACCATGGCCGTTCCCAGGGCTGAAGGGCTCAGGAGATCTCCGGCCAATATGGTGAAGGTGTTGGGGTTCTCCTTCAGTAGTTGGTTGCGCAGCGTCGCAACCCGAGCCATGCCGCCTTCGGTACCCCCGGCCACCGGCGTGATCTCGTACACGTCGTTCATCTGAAGGAAGGTGACATCAACGACATCTCCGCTCCCCCGGCTGCTGGTGCCCGGAGCCTTCGACGCGCTCTTGGTGCACCCGAGCATGAGGCCCGTCACCACGACGACGCAGACCCAAGGACCTGCGGTCCGCGTCAGCCCAGCCAGGCGCCGCTTCCCGGCACCTGGCACATCGACGCGGCCACCGATCTCCTCGCGGTGCCGACCCTGCCGACCCGCCCGCAACGCCAACGCGCCCATAGTCCGCCATCCTCCCAGTTCACGGGGCACCGTTGCGTGATCGCCAACCGATATCCACAGCTATTTCATCGGTGCTTCCGGTAGTCGAGCGGTCCAGCGAGGTCGATGTGGTCCACGGAGATCGGAGTGGGCCCGCCGAGACGATCACGGCTGCGATTTGTGGACGTCGGCCCTTAAGCCTCGCAGCGTTGCCACCCTGAAGCTCGACCGCTCGGGGGCGGCCTTCCTGTCAGTTTGTCGTCTGGTTCAGAGTGGCTTCTGTCCGGACGCCATGAACAGGGGCACGAACATTGTGGGGCGCGTCTGCCTCATGTCGAGCCGAGCGAAGGCGCCAGACCAACGATCGAGATCAGCGGGGCTGGCCAGGCCGTCCGCCACCAAGGCATCGCAGGCGGCCCAGCTGGGCGGGCGGAACCCCGGAGGTGACGAGGCGATCAGATACCGACCTTCGTGGCGCTGCACCTCCAAGCCGGCCGCCACCAGCAGTTCGCCCAGGCGTAGGCCGACCGAGACGTCATTGCCCCGCTTGTCGTGCCACTGCCGGTACCGGTCGCTCTGGTCCTCGATGTCGGCATCTGACGGCCGCATCCGCAAAGCGGTCATCTCGACATCGGCGAGGTAGACCGATCCGCCCGGGCGTACCAGTGTCGCGGC
>JAUTXN010000217.1 GCA_030838045.1 Acidimicrobiaceae bacterium | reverse complement strand
CTTATCCAGTACTCCGCTTGCCACCAGGCTCCGCGTTCGACCGACATCCGGGCATGGAGGACGTGATGCCAGGCGAGGCCGATCACTTGGGCCGAATCGACGGGTTTGGGTCGATGTGCGACCGCGTTACCGAAGACGACCTGAAAGCCCCCGGTGCCGATCGGGCCGAACTCGTGGGCCGGGGTGAATCCAAGATCGACTTCGAGTAGTTCCGCGAGAAGGCCCGGTAGGACGCAGGGCCAGCAGGAAGGTCGAAATGGTGGATGGCGCCGAGCTCGCGGTAGACGAACTCGCTCCAGTCGCGGAGTGTCTCGTCGACCGAGGCACCGTTCGCTACCCCGAAGAAGAGATCGACATCGGACGACCGGTCCTCGGCGTCACGGGCGGCGGAGCCCGTGATGGCGGCACCGACGACCCGCTCGTCGTCGTGCGCACGATGGAGCAGTTGCGCGCGCACCTGCCGGCGTCGCTCGACGGTGAAGATGCGTCGACACTACTGGCGAAGCTGGTTCGCCAGCGTCGACCGGTCGGCGTCAACGCGACACACGTGTGCAAGCTGGAGTTTGCAATGTGCTAGCTGGGGTATGGATCCTGCACCGATGCGGGCACCCTCTGCATCGTCCCCCCGAGAAGTCGAAAGGCACCGATGGCTCGAGCAGAAAAGGACAAGGCAGGCGGGTTGCTGGCCAAGGCAGTCGGCAAGTCCAAGGAAGTGGCAGGTTCGGTACTCGGTAACGAGGACCTCATGCAAGAGGGCCAGATCCATCAACAGAAGGTCGAGGCGGAAAAGGACGCGGCGAAGGCCGAGGCGGCAACCCAGCAGCGGGAGGCCGAGGCGGCCGTGGCGGTCGATCAGCGCCAGTTGGAGGCCGAGCGCCGACGATTGGACGCAGAACTGGTTCAGGAGCACCAAGAGGACCAGATCGAGCGGACCCATCGAGCGAAGATCGCGGCTGCCGAGGCCGAGGCCCACAACAAGAAAGCAGCCGCCGAGCGCCAGCAGTCGGCGCAGGACAAGGCCCTCACGCAGGATGAGGCTGAGGCGCTACGACAGCGTCGAGCCGAAGAAGCCGAGGCCGCCCGGGTGGACCACGAAGCCGCCGAGGCCCGCGAGACCGCGGACGCCCTCGACGCGTCAGTCAACCGTCACGACACCTGAGGAGATCACATGACTATCAGCACTGTTCCCCGCACGGCAATCAAGGTCGGCCTCCTGGGGCTGCGCCTTCCGCTCTCGGTATTGGAGCGAGTGACCAACAACAGTGATGCCGCCGCCTGGCCGCCGGCAGTGGCCTTCGAGTCATTCGAAGCCACCGCCAAGAAGGTGCTCGGTTCACTCATTCGCGACGACGAACTCGTCCGTGAGGGCAAGTTGCAGCGGGCCAAGATCGAAGAACTGGCGGAGGCGGAACATCTCGAAGCCAAAGCGCAGCAAAAGCGTCAAGAAGCCGACGCCGAACTTGAGCAGCGCCGCAAGTCTGCGCAGCAGGCTCGGTCCCGGGCGGCAGGGCAAGCCCGGCACCGCAAGGCCGCGGCCGAAAAGGAAAGGGTGGAGAAGGAACGCCAGATCCGCGAAGACACCCGCAAGAGTGAGGAAGCCGCCGCGCAAGCGGCCGAGTTGCGCGACAAGGCAGTGACCGCCCAGGAGCGCGCCGCCGATCGGATCAGGATCACCGAGGATTCGGCAGCACTGGCCGCCCGAAGCAACGCGCTGGATGCTGCCAAAGCGGTCCAGAATCTCGAGGCTGACCTGGAAGCCAAGAAGGCCGAGCGCAAGGCCAACTGAACACGGATCGACGCAAAAACTCGATGTTCTTCTTCTTTTCCAATCGCCTCGGGTGCCTTGGATCACTCTTGTTGTCGATTTTCGTGACACTGGTACTACTGGCAATTTTTCGCCACTAACCCGGCTCTTCGCGTTGCAGCGTGGGGCTGGGTGATGGGGCGGCCTGGTTTTTTGGGGTCATCAACGAGGTCAGGGGCCTCGGCGTTCTGCGGAGTATCGACGTCTGCAGGAGGAGACCCTTGACGTATTTCACGAGAGTGATGGTGCGACGCCTGTTGGCATGCCCGGGCTTCGCGGCCGGCGTGCAGGAGGTGGTGGACGGCGAGTGGGTTATCCACGTCGAGACGGACGGGGTCTCGATGATATGTCCGGAATGTGGGGTGGTGGCGGTAGGGAATGGTCGGCAGCGGGTGGTCGCGCGGGCATCATCAACCGGCAAACAGAATCCGAGCCCGACAACCACGCTTGATCGCGTATAGCCCCTAAACCGAGACTTTCGACGCAGGCGCAGACGGTCAGAACGTCGGCGCCGAATGATCCTGAACTGCCCGTGCCCGCGGCTATTTCCAGGCGCGAACCCAATCGATCTGCGTGGTCGCCGGCAGCGGGGTCACGCCGCGGACATAGGCGTTCGTGCCGACCCCCAGCGCTTGAGTGAGCGCGATCAGGAATGGTTGGTTGAACGGCTGGGGCGCGACGAGCGGCCAAGCCGGGTGCCACTGGTCGACGAGGCAGGTCTTGCTGTCGTAAAGGATCGTGATCGATGACGTCGTCCACTCGACGCCATAGGTGTGAAACTGGTTTCCGTTCGCGATCGTGCAGTTGTATGCCGTCACATTTGGGTCCGGCGTGGCGGCGTTGTAGTGGACATAGGGGACGTCGAGCGTGGGGTACTGGCTGTAGAACTCGCCGAAGTCGATCTCACCCGAGCCTGGCCAGGCACCGTATTTGATGTCGTTGGACGGCCACAGCCACAACGTCTCCTGGAGGCCCTTCGTTGTCGCCGCCGGGAGCTTGGCACTGACCTCGAAGAGCCCGTACGCCTGGCTGAAGAGACCGTAGGACGAGACCATCCCGCTGGTGTACTGGGTGGTGAAGTTGCCGGCGGGATCCGGGCAGATGAAGGCGTTGGGTTCCGTGCGGACGGTCAGGTTCAGGTAGCCGCCGGCGACAGAGACGTTGTTGGGGCTGTTCAGGTAGCAGACGGTGCCGGCACCGGTGCCATTGGTGTAGCCGCTGGTCGCCGTCTGCTGGACGACCCAGTTGCGGGTGTTCAGAGCCGTCCCGGTGAACTCGTCGTCGAACGAGCACTGCCAGACGCCCGCGCCCGGCTTCGCCATGGCCACGCCGCCGCACGGGCCGAGCGCCGGCCTCGTCGTGGTGGGGCCACTCGCTGCGCCGTTGGCGGTGCTCGCGTTTGCGCCCCCAGTGGCGCGCGGCGCTGCCGGTGGTGTCTGCGGCGCTTGCCTTGCTTGGGGGGCGGTCAACGACTGAGTCTGCATTGAGGCGATTGACGTCGGCGCGGTTGGGCCGACCACGGCCGCCGTGGTCTGGGCCGCTCCTGTTGCTGCCGACGTGGCGGCGGATCCGGTGGGCGCGGCCACCAGGCGACTGGACGTCCCCGAGCACCCGGCCAAGACGCCGGCCACCGCAAGCCCAGCGACCCATTTCAGACGCGCCACCCAAGGTTGATCGGCACCTGTCCGGAAAGCTGTAGCCCCGATGACGTCGGCACCGTCCTTGCCACCGACGCATCCGGGACAAGACTGGCCGGCGCCGACGGGCTGATCTCGCCTGGCTGGCCGTTGATCTTGGTCTCGTCACCCGCTGATCGGATGCTGCACCGCCAAAGCGAGAAGGCTCGCTATCTGATGCGGACGACGACCTCCACCCGGCGGTTGAAGGCCCGGCCCTCAGGGCTCTCCGAGCCATCTGGCTTCTTCTCCTCGGTCAATGGCACGGTGCTGCCGAGTCCGACGGAGGTGATCTCGGCCGCATCGAGGTTGTGACCGCTCAGGTAGTCCCGTGCGTTCGCGGCCCGGCGCTCAGACAGCGATTGGTTGGCCGCCGCCGGGCCGGTCGAGTCGGTATGGCCCCGCACCTGGATGGCGCTGTGGGGGTAGCGGTCGTTGATGACGCGGATGATCCCGTTGAGCGTGTCGGCGCTGGCGATGGTGGCGCTACCGGTGTCGAACAAGGCGTCGCTGTTGAACACGAAGATGACAACCTTGGCGCCCGCAACGTCCCGGGCCAGCAGCAGGCTTCCCGAGATCCCGTCCAAATTGATATCGGTCGAGGAGGGCAGCCGGAACAGCGACCCCGTGACCAACGTCGTGCCTGTCGGTGGCTCGCTGGCGGTGTTGATCGCACACGGTATGCGCAAGACGAGATTGGCTCCGAAGTCCTGCGTACCGCACGTCGGATCCAGCGCACCGTCGCCGTCGTAGTCGTCCAGCCCGGCGACGGCACCGGCGGGAACTGTCGTCGTCGACGAGTTGTCGATCGTGGTGGTGCCCGCAACCGACTGGCTGGGGACAGTCGTTCCCTGCGCCGCCGGGCGGCGTCCCGAGCCACTGCACCCGTTTGCGACGCCAAGGGCAATCAGCAGCACCGCCGATCGAAAGACGCCGCCGTGGCGGGTTCGAGAAGGGGCATCACCCATGGCCGCACGCTACGTCGGGCCACGGCCCGCTTCCAGCGGTCGCCGAAGGGAATGCGCCTCGACCGGTACTACGTCGGCCCAACCCACCGAGCGACGCCGGGCGAGGACAGAGTGGCCCCGGACGTGACACAAGTGCGAGGAGGCCGCGGACGACCGAGCGCAGAGGACTGTTGCTGGCTTGCTCTTGCCGATCGGGCCCGGGGG
>JAUTXN010000153.1 GCA_030838045.1 Acidimicrobiaceae bacterium | reverse complement strand
CGCAGCGCCGCCAGCATCGTCAGGACCACCTCGGGGGCGGGAAGAAGTGAGGCCGAGCCGACATCGATGAGGCGCTCGTGCAGGCCGTAGCGCGCCGACCGCCAGACCGCGGCCTCCAGGAGCTCGGGCCGGGCGTCGGGCGGCTCCCGGCCCGCCTCGGCATCGCCGCGGGCGGTGGCGGCCATGGCCGCGATCAGGCCGGCGACGGTGACCGCCTCGTCCACGGTCAGGCACACGTCAGGGATCCGCACCTCGAGGGTCGGAAACCGGGCGGACGGTCGTACATACCAGTACAGATGGGTGGCGTCCTCGATGGCGCCCGCGCTCACCAGTGTCTTGACCACCCGCTCGTAGTCGTCGTTGCCCGCGAAGAAGGCCGGTATGCCCGTCGTCGGCCACCGGCGGAACACCATGGTCCGGTAGCTGCCATAGCCGGTGTCGCGGCCCGCCCAGAACGGGGAGTTGGCGCTCAGGGCCAAGATGGTGGGCAACCAGGGGCGGATGCGGTTCATCACGTCGATCCGAAGCTCGGGGTCCTCGATGCCGACGTGGACGTGGCAGCCGAAGATGAGCGTTTCCAGCGCCATCTGCTGGAACTCGCTCGCCATGGCGAGGTAGCGCTCGCTGGGCGTGACCTCCTGTTCGTCCCATCGGGCCGTCGGATGCGTGCCCGCGGCCCCGAGCCGGCACCCGTACTGGGCCGCGACGACGTTGAGCCGGCGGCGCAACGCCCGCAGCTCGGCATCGACCTGGTCGAGCGAGTCGCACACCGGTGTGGACACCTCGACCTGGGTCCGCAGCAGCTCGGGATGGACGGCATCGCCCAGCGCCGGTTCCGCGGCGTCGAGTACCACGTCGTTGACGGGCCGCAGCGCGCCGCTGCCGGCGTCGATCAGCTGGTACTCCTCCTCGACACCGATGGTCCCCAGCGACATGGGGAGGATTTCCCCAGATTGCCTTGGGCGGCAAACCCGGATGTCGCCGGTGGCGCCGGCCTTCCGTACCATCGCACGGACATGTCCAGCCACATCCTGACCCTCGTGTGCCCTGACCGACCGGGCATCGTCGCCAGCATCGCCGAGGGGCTGTTGGGGGTGGGCGCCAACATCGTCGAGAACGCCCAGTTCAGCGACATGCCCACGGGCATGTTCTGCATGCGGACCCGGTTCGAGTCGCCGATCGACGACGCCGCCGAGATCGTCGAGGTCCTGCGGGGCCGGGCCGAGGCGCTGCACGCCGAGTTGCGGGTGCGCCGGGAGGATCAGCGGTGCCGCACCTTGATCATGGTGTCGAAGTACGACCACTGCCTGGTGGACCTGCTGTACCGGTGGCGGGCGGGCGAGCTGCAGGTCGACATCCCGGTGGTGGTGTCGAACCATCCCGACCTGGCGGAAACGGTGACCCGGGCCGGCATCGGGTTCGAGCACGTTCCGGTGACCGATCGCACCCGGGCGGGCGCCGAGGACCGGGTGCGCCAGCTGGTCGCGGCCCACGACATCGAGCTCGTCGTACTGGCCCGCTACATGCAGATCGTGTCGAACGACCTGTGCCGGGAGCTGGCGGGGCGCATGATCAACATCCACCACTCCTTCCTTCCGAGCTTCAAGGGCGCCAAGCCCTACCACCAGGCCTGGGAACGGGGCGTGAAGGTCATCGGCGCCACGGCGCACTACGTGACGCCCGACCTCGACGAGGGCCCGATCATCGACCAGGACGTGGCTCGGGTGGCCCACTCGCACACTCCCGACCAGATGGTGATCGTCGGGCGCGACCTTGAGCGCCTGGTGCTGTCGCGGGCGGTCAAGGCGCACAGCGAGGGACGGGTGTTCCTGCTCGGCCGCCGCACGGTCGTGTTCCTGTAGCCACCTGGGCGACTCCAAGGTGGCCGGGCCGAATCGGGGCGTTTTCCCAGGGTGCTGTGAGAGGCGGCCCAGGGTGCGGTCGCAGAGTTGGAACACGTAACTCGGGATCGCCCCGGGAACAGGAGGCAAGTACATGAATACGTTTCGCAAGGCCGCAATCAGTCTCGGGATCGTCGGGGCAACCCTCACCGGTGGAGCAGTCGGCGCCGCCATGGTCGGGACGTCCAGCGCCCAGACGACCACGACACCGCCGGCCGCGGGTACGCCCGCCGCCGGTGCCGCCGGTGCCGCTGGTGGCGCCGGTGCCGCCGGTGCCGCTCATGATCCGACCCAGGGTGGCCACATGGCCAACGGGATCACCGAGGTCCTCCTCACGGGTGACACTGCGACCAAGGTGAGAGCGGCCGCCCTCGCCGCCGTCCCGGGTGGGACGATCGAACGGGTCGAGAACGATGCCGAGGGTTCGCCCTACGAAGCGCACATGACCAAGGCGGACGGCACGCACGTGACCGTCAAGGTCGGCGCCGACTTCAAGGTCACCACGATCGAGACCGGCCGCTAGGAGCCGGGGTCCCGATCGCCGCATGAGATTTCGAAAAACGCTTCGGGTTGGCCGGCCAGGAGGAGGTCGGCCAACCCTTGCTTCATAGCCGTGAACTGCCGTTCCTCGTCGGTTGTCCGGTCGCTCTTGCGGGCCATGTTGACGAAATCGTCGGTCACCACGCCCGCCCGGACGAGGAGCGTGCATTCACGCGTGCGGTACAGGAAGCGGAACACGAACTGCTCGAGCGCCATGCCCCGCTCGGGGTGCTCGAGGGCGTCGGTGACGAGGTAGCGGCCGTCGGTCAGCCCGCGCGTGACGTGTTCGAACCCGTCCCGGCCGCCGGGTCCTCGGAAGGCCGTTTCGATCAAAACCTCTCGGCGCTGCACCGGCTGGTCAGAATCGAGCAGGGGAAAGGCGGCCCGCATCGCGGCGAATGCCATCGCTACGCCTCCAGGACTCCCGGGTCCGGCATAGCGGAGGAGGTCGTCGAACGTGAAACGTAGGAGCGTTCCCTGGTCCAGGACCTCGATCGCGTCGGCGTCGGCGGCGTCGGCGGTGTCGGCGGTTTGGGTGTCGGTGTCGGCGGTTTGGGTGTCGGAGGTGTTGGGGGCCACCTGGTCAAACCTAGGTGGCAACCGGCAGCGGCCGTTTGCTGGTTGGGCGCCCTGGGCCGGGCGCCACGGTCAGACCCGAGCGCGGGTGGGCCGCGCATCGGCCACTCGGGACCAAAGACCCGCGCGTGGGGGGCGTTGTCCTCTGGGCGAGCGCCCAGAGTCCGGCGCATCATCAATGTGCCGCCGGCCGCGTTTTGACCGGCCCACACGAACAAGGAGAGGTGTCATGTCGCAGTGCCACGACGACTACGAGGTAACCGAGTTCGACCCGGTGGTTGAGCCCCCGGCGGATCTTCGGGTTGACGTCAGTTCGCAGTGCCACGATGACTACCAGC
>JAUTXN010000093.1 GCA_030838045.1 Acidimicrobiaceae bacterium | reverse complement strand
CGAGAGGCACTGGTGCTGGCGGTGATCACCGCCGCCGCCCTGGCCGTGGTGGGAATGTGGTGGGCCAACACCCCCGGCCGGTCGCTGCACACCTTCGCCGACCGCGTGACAGCCGCGGGCCGGATCTCCGCCCTGCTCGGGACCTACCTGATCCTCGTCCAGGTCGTGCTGATGGCCCGGCTGCCGTGGCTCGACCGATGGATCGGCACCGATCGAATGGCCGGCTGGCATCGGTCGAACGGCCAATACACGATCGCGCTGCTCGGCGCCCACACCCTTTTCATCATCTGGGGGTACGCGGCTGCCGACCACCGCTCCCTCACCGCCGAGACGGCACGACTCCTTCGTTCCTACCCCGACGTGCTGGCGGCGACCGCCGGTCTCGGGTTGCTCGTGATGGTCGGGGTCACCTCAGCGCGGATCGCCCGTCGCCGGCTGCGCTATGAAACGTGGTACTTCCTCCACCTCTACACCTACATCGCCATCGCGCTCTCCTTCAGCCATCAACTGGCGACAGGAAACGAGTTCATCACCCACCCGGGCAACCGTGCCCTCTGGGCGGCGCTCTATGTCGTGACATTCGGCCTGCTGCTTTGGTACCGGGTGGCGGTCCCCGTTCGCGACGCCTTCCGCTACCGGTTGCGGGTGGAGGCGGTTCAGCACGAAAGCGCCGACGCCGTGTCGGTGTATGTCACCGGCCGCGACCTCGACCGGATGGGCGCCGAGTCGGGCCAGTTCTTCCGGTGGCGGTTCCTGGACCGCCGGTCGTGGTGGGAGGCCCACCCCTTCTCGTTGTCGGTCGCGCCGAACCCGGAGTGGCTGCGGATCACGGCCAAGGGGGTCGGCGATCACAGCCAGGCACTACGCCACGTCCGCCCAGGAACGCGGGTGATGGCGGAGGGCCCGTACGGAAATCTGACGGCCCGCCGCCGGACCCGCCGCCGGGTGCTGCTCATCGCCGGCGGCGTCGGGATCACCCCGCTTCGAGCGATGATCGAGGACCTCCCGGGCGGTCCCGGAGACATCACGCTGCTGTATCGGGCGACCAGCGCCCATGACCTCCTCTTCCGATCCGAGCTGGAAACACTCGCCTCGGCCCGACGGATCACCGTCCGCTATCTGCTCGGCCCTCGGCACCAGGAGCCGAATCCACTGAGTCCCCGCCACCTGCGCCACCTCGTCTCCGATGTGGCGCAACGCGACGTCTATCTCTGCGGGCCGGCGGGGATGATGGACGTCGCAGCGAAGAGCTTGCGGTCGCTCGGCGTGGCGCGTTCACACATCCACCGCGAGCGCTTCGAGCTGTAAGGAGGTTTTTATGCGCCGATCTGCTGCCGCCCTCGGCCTCACCGTGATCGGATTGTGGCTGATCCTGACGTTCAAGTCGTCACCGGCGTCGCGTCTCGCCGTCAACGCCCTGCCCCCCGTTTCCACGGTGCCGAGCGGGCCGAACAACACCACCCCCGCCCCCGGCGCGGCTCCGCCGCCTGGTTCGAGCCCGACGACCACGCTGGGGCCGACCTCCGGCCCGAGGACCGTGGTGGGCGCGGTGTTCTCGAACCGCTACGGCGACGTGCAAGTCGCCGTTGTGCTCAGCGGCAACCAGATCACCGATGTGAAAGCGCTCAAGCTGCCTTCGGACCGGTCGCGGTCGCGTGACATCAGCGACCAGGCGGCGCCGCTGCTCCATGACGAGGTCATCTCGGCCCAGAGCGCCCAGATCGACACCATCGGCGGTGCGACCTACACCAGCGGGTCCTACGCCCAGTCACTGCAGTCCGCCCTTGACAAGGCCCATGGCTGACCGCTGCCACCGGGTCGAACACGTGATGGGCACCGTCATTTCCGTCGATGTGCGGGATCCGAACATCGTTCCGAGTGACCTGGACGACATCTACCGATGGTTCCGGCAGGTGGACGACATCTTCAGCACCTACAAGGAGAACAGCCAGATCAGCCGGCTCGACCGAGGCGAGCTGACCATCGCCGACTGCCATCCCGACGTGGGCTGGGTGCTGGAGCGCTGCCGGCAAATCGGTCGCAGCAGTGGTGGTTACTTCGACAGTCGGGCGACGGGGCGGCTTGATCCGTCAGGGCTGGTAAAAGGGTGGTCGGTGGAAGTCGCATCGGAGATGTTGTTCGAGCTCGGATCGGCGAACCATTGCATCAATGCCGGAGGGGACGTCCGAATTCGAGGAGAGCCGCACCCGGGTAGGGCATGGAATGTCGGCATTGTCCACCCACTCGTGCCCAGTGCCCTGACCGTCGTCGTGGCCGGTCGCGACCTGGCCGTGGCCACCTCCGGGGTTGCCGAGCGGGGTCAACATGTGATCGACCCGCTCACCGGCCGAGGTGCCGATTCCCTCGCCAGCGTGACCCTTGTCGGTCCCGAGCTCACCCTTACCGACGCCTACGCCACGGCGGCGTTGGCCATGGGCCTCGATGCCCCGTCGTGGCTGAACGGGCTGAGCGAGCACGAGGCATACGTCATCGATGCCGGCGGACATGTGTGGTGGACCGAGGGATTTCCCGGTTACGCCCCGGCCCTGGTGTCCTGATATTCGCAGGACCGGCGCCGGTCGAGACGGAATACTCGGTGCCATGGGCCATATCCATCAGTACGGCGTGCGGTGCTCCTGGTCCGGGTCGACTGGGGTCGGGTACGAGGCCTACAGCCGGGACCATGAGGCGGGGCCGACCGCGAACGGAGCGACCCTCTCGCTCTCGTCGGATCCGGCGTTCCGTGGCGACCCGGAACGGCTGAATCCTGAGCAGCTGCTGGTACTGGCGGCCGCGTCATGCCAGCTCCTCTCCTTCCTCGCAGTCGCGGCCCGGGCACGCCTCGATGTCGTCGGTTATGAGGATGACGCGGTGGGGGAGATGCCGGAGGACGATCTGCCAGTTCGGATTACGCGGATCTCGCTGCGGCCTCGAATCACCATGGCGGGTCCCGCGAATGAAGAGCGGGTTCGCCATTTGGTCCAGGTGGCGCACCGTGAGTGCTACATCGCCAACAGCCTGAAGACCGACATCGTCCTGGATCCGACCATCATCCTTGCTACGCCCCGTTGACGCGGGGGCGCCCACCGCCGGGATGGGGATGGCGCGGCCGCAGTTGCCAGCCTTCCTAAGGATAGACATCTAACGCTTCGACGTCTATGCTTGGGCAACATGACGCCACCGACGACAGAACCGATCGGATTGCAGGTCACACGGACCGCCAAGCTGGTCGCCCGGTCATTCGACCAGGCGCTCGGTCAGGTGGAGGGATCGCTTCCGGAATGGCTGGTGTTGGTGTCGCTCAAAGCACAACGCCATGGCATGCAGCGGGATCTGGCCGAGGCGGTTGGTATCGAGGGCCCGACGCTGACCCATCACCTGAACCGCATGGAAGCCGACGGGTTGGTGCAGCGCCGCCGCGATCCGAACAACCGCCGGGTCCATCTGGTCGAGCTGACCGACAAAGGTGAGGCCGCGTTCGGTCGTTACCTCCAGGTCGTGGTGGCCTTCGATCGGCGCCTGCGGACGGGCGTGACCGACGACGAGGTCGCGGTACTGGGCGGACTGTTGGGGCGGCTTCGATTGAACATGGCCGATCCGGCCACCATCGCTCCCGCGGCCGCAGAAGTGACGCCGTGAAGCTGATCCTCCACCTGTCGCAGCTCAACTGGCCGTCGCCACCAGGGAGGCTCGGCGAATTGCTGGCCGACATCGCCGGTCTGGCCGATGGTGCCGGCTTCGACGGCATCGCGACCGCGGACCACATGTGGCAGCACCCGATGATGGGCGGTCCCGAGGCTCCGTGCCTCGAGGCGTACACGACCCTGGCGTTCCTCGCCGGCCACAGTCGCTCGCTTCGCTTGTTGACCGTCGTCACCGGGGTGCACTTTCGCCATCCGGCGGTATTGGCCAAGACCGTAACCACCCTCGACGTGCTCTCGGGTGGTCGGGCATGGCTGGGCATCGGCGCCGGCCATTACCAGCAGGAATGCGGCGGTTTGGGAATTCCGTTCCCGCCCCTCGCCACCCGCTTCGACATGCTCGAGGACGCACTCGAGATTTGTACGCGCATGTGGATGGGCGAGACGGGGGAGGGGGGCGCCTTCGCGGGTACCCACTTCCATGCCGAGCGGCTGCTCAACGTGCCGCAGGCGCTTCAGAAACCCCGGCCCGGAATTCTGATCGCAGGGGGGGGCGAAACCCGCACGCTGGCGCTTGTCGCGCGCTACGGCGACGCCTGCAGCCTGCGCCCTGGCCCGGACATCCCCCACAAGCTCGAGGTACTGCGCCGCCACTGCGACGATGCCGGCACGGACTTCGAACGCATCGAACGGACGTGTGCGTTCGCGTTCTCGCCCGACGACGGGGGCCCGGCGACCACCGCCCTCATCGACCAGCTCCGCTGGCTGGGGGGACTGGGCATCGACACGGTGATCGGCCGCCTCGACGGCGACGACCCACGCACCACGATCGAGCACCTGGCTCGCCATGTCCTGCCCGCCGTCGAGGATCTCGGTCGACCTGACCGGCCCACCGTCGAGCAACCAATGAGACCACGAGAGGACCACGCGTCATGAGCGACATCACGAACTTCCTGTCTGCCTGGGCCGCTGCGGAACGCACCCGTGACGTCGCGTTCTTGGAGGACAGGCTCACGGGCGACTTTGTCGGGGTCGGTCCCCTCGGTTTCGAACTGTCGAAGGCGGCGTGGTTGGCCCGCCACGACGGAGACGCTCTGAAGTACGAGACCTTCGACGTCGACGACATGCATGTCCGGACCCACGGTCCCGTGGCCATCGTCACCGCCCGCCAGACCGCAGTTGGAACATTCCAAGGCCACCCTCTGCCCGAGGTCCTCCGCGACACGCTGCTGCTCTCGAGTGCGCGCGGGACATGGCAGCTGGCGGGAATCCACATGAGCTTCGTTGCCGGCACACCGGGAGCGCCGCCCGGTCCTACGGCGCCCGCGGCGCCGAGATGATCGCCGCGCTGCGGCCGGCGACGCCGACCGCGCTCAAGGTGTCGCGACGGCCGTGGTCACGGGCCGAGCGAACCGCCGTGATCTCACCGCACCGGGTCAGCGTGTAGCTCCCCCCGGCCGCGGGGAAGGTATGAGGTTGCGATTCGGTGGTCGTGGGGGCGCGCCCACCGACACGAGAGGAGACCGATATGCCGAGAACCGACGACCAGAGCCCGGGCGACGCCCGTCAGCCCTACTCCGACAAGGGTGGACCCGAAGGCCGCCACGCCCAGACCCACGACGTCCGCCGCGAGGAAGCCACCAGGCCCAAGGCCCAACCTCAGGATCAAGACGAGTTCGTCGCCGACCTGGTCGCCGAGCCGTCCGGCGGGGGACATGTCGACGAGAGCATCCTGGCGTCGGACGACAAGGAGCTGAGGACCCAGATGCCGGGTTTCGACGGCGATGACCTCAAGCGGCTCTCGATCCTGACCGTCGGGACCCCCCTCGATCAGGGGAGCACGTACGTGGATCTGAATGACGACGGGCTTCGTCCGTTCAAGGCGTTGGGCAGCCAGGTAGCCGGTGCCGACAACCGGTATGTCGCCAAGCGCGACACGGACTACGAGATGTGGGACCGCCTCGTCGGCCAAGGCCGCAGCGTCGAGGTCGAACGTCCTGCTCAGCACGGCTGACCGGGCGGTCGTCCGGTCGTTCGGTCACACCGGCTTTGGCGGAGCCTTCGCCTCGGGGAGTTTGGGGGGCAGCGCGAAGGCCGGTGGAGCATCGAAGTCGACCATGTCGAGCAGGTCGTCGGCCCCGGCGTCACGGGCGGTCATGGGCGGCAGGTTCCATTTCCGTTCGATCAGCTTCAGCACCGATGTGTGGTCCCGCTCGACGTGCGACACGTAGTCAGGCCGGGCGTAGGGCGACACGACGACCGCGGGAACTCGGAAGCCGTAGCGGTCGAATCGCCACGGTCCGCCGCAGTCGGGTGGCACCTCGTCGGGCTCGGGCGCCGGGGGCGGCGCGACGTGGTCGTAATAGCCGCCGCACTCGTCGTAGCACCAGATCAGCAGGGTCCCCATCCAGTCGGCGCCAGCCATGGCGGCGTTGATGACCCTCGCCGCGAATGCCTGGCCGGCCGCGATGTCCTGGGGGTTCTCCTCCGAGTTGGCCCGGAAATCAGGGTCGACGAGACTGAACGCGGGCAGCGTGCCCCGGGCCGCGTCGGCGCAGAACCGGTCGATCGAACGCAAATGGGCGAGGTATCGGATGAGACCCAGCGGGTAGGCGTCGCCGCTGAACTGCAGGAACCCTTTGGCTTCGGCGGTCTCGGAGCCCACGCGATGGGTCAGGCCGCGTACATACCGGCCCAGCCGGTGGCCATGGATCCCGCCCAGCCGTCCGAGGAGGGGTCGGGCGTGGGCCACCGAGTGGTAGTTGGCCCAGCTGATGTGGTGAGCGCTGAGGAGATCGAAGATCGTGCCGTTCGCCGGGTAGTCCAGGATCTCGGTGAGCTCGTCGGTCGTCAGGCCGTTGGCCGTGCCCGACAGGAGGAAGCGCCGGTTGGGGAACGTCGGGCCCAGGCAGGACGAGAACCAGCGGTCCGCGAGGGGGAAGGTTCGTGCCAGCCCGTGGTAGAAGGGCAGTTCGGCCTCGGTCCAGTACCCCATGGCCGTCGCCGGATCCGCCCCGGGAGTGCAGACCTCGACGGCTCGTGCGAAGCCGTCGTTGGTTCCGTCGTTCCACTGGAGGTGGCTCGCCTCCCAGGACTGTGTCGGCACGCCGACCTTCTGCGTGGTCGATCGGAGTGGGACGGCGGCGACCGGTACACCCTTCGACGTCAGGTTCGCCGCCGACACCGCCCCGTCCTGGTCGGTCGGCAGCCCCTCGCCCCGTCCGAGCGTTCCCAGGTAGTTGTCGAAGGAGTGGTTCTCCATCATGAGCACCACGATGTGGCGAACTTCGGGTAGGCAGTCCGTTCCCGCAGGCCGATCGGGGAACGGCAGCGTGGCCGGGTCGTCCTTGGGCGCGCGCCGCGCCGAGAATGTCGCCTCGATTCGCGCCAGCGGCCCCCTCGACACGGTGCGTAGCCTACGTACAGCGAGCGGGCGGACTCACTTCCGCGACCGGCGACAACCATCCCTGGCGCCCACGCGGGCGGGGCGCACCGAGGCCCCGCGGCCGGCGGTACCGAGGTAGACCTCGCTCGCCTCGGCATCCTGGTACTCGGCGAGCACGTCTCCGGAGGCCGCGACCAACTCGACGAGGGCGACACCCCGATCGTCAGTCGACCGATCGACCCGACGCCCCGAGCGGCCTCTCCTTCGGGCCACCACCGCCAGGACGACCACTGCGCCGGCCTTCAGCGCCCAGGGGACCCACGACCTTTCTCGACGAGGGCCGCGTCCCGCCACATCCTCGGTCCCGCGGGTCCTGCGGTCGTCGCTCACAGGGCCGACGGTACCGCTCGCCCCGGTACCCTTGACGACACCAGGGTGGGGAGTGCTACCACGTGGTTGGCACCGCTTCGTGCCCTCGCGGGCGAGCAGGAGGGTCGATGGGACTGGTCAGAAAAGCCACGGTGGACGAGGTTGTGCCCGGTGAGGGCGGCAGCATCGATATGTCCGCCATCATCCGCCAATCGGTGGCCGCCGAGATCGAGCGGCAACGGCTGGAGAAGCTGGAGAAAGAGGCGGACGACTCCGCCGACGGCGACTGACTACTTGACCGACGACGACGATCAGGCGCTGCCGGCCGGGAGCTTCTCCACATGGCTGGCCGGCATGAAGCGGGCCCTCGGCGGAGAAGGCGAATCTGATGTGCCGTGCGGCGGGTGCACTGCGTGTTGCACCTCGTCGCAGTTCGTCCACGTCGGACCGGACGAGACGGAGGCGCTCGCCCGGATTCCGACCGAGCTGTTGTTCCCGGCGCCTCGAATGCCGAGCGGCCATGTGGTGCTCGGCTACGACGAGAACGGTCATTGCCCGATGCTGGTTGACGGCGCGTGCTCCATCTATGAGCACCGGCCGAGGACCTGCCGCACCTATGACTGCCGAGTCTTCCCTGCCACCGGCGTCGAGGTCGACGACGAGGACCAGCTGGCGATCGCGAATCGGGCGCGGCGCTGGCGGTTCGACGTCGCGGCGGAGAGCGAAGGGGTGGAGCATGACGCCTTGCGAGCAGCCGCCCGGTTCGACCGCTGGCGCGCCGACCTCCTTCCTGAAGGTGTCGTCCCGGCGAATGCCACCCAGCGCGCCGTGCTCGCCATCGAGTTGCACGAGGCGTTCCTCGGCCACGACGACGTGACGGACCGCGACGTGGTCGTCATTCCCGACGCCGAGTCGATCGAGGCCGTCCTCAACGAGCGCAGGAGCCGTCGAGCGCCAACTCCTTGAGAGCCCGCCCGGTTCTGGCCGGGCGCCATCGGGAGTGTCGTTGCGGGCGTGCGGCGGACGCGCGAATCGCTTGTTCAGGGCGCCCGAACCTGGTCGACCGACTTGCCTGGCGGGAAGGCCCCATTTTCCCCAGGGCTGTTCGGTGAACACCGGGTTTCCCCTGAATGTCGCGGTTGTGTCGTGGCGTCTAACCTCCTCCGGGGGCTTCACCCTGCTCGCTGGGAGGCCGAGGGGTGCATTTGAGGACCGAAGTTCGAATTCGACGCTTGTCGTTGCTCGGCATCTTGTGCCTGGTGTTCGCCAGCCTGGCGGTCTACCTGGCCGTGCCCGGTCGGGCTGCGACCGGTCATTACAGCACCCCCGAGTGGTTCCCCCTTCACCGGGACATCGATGGCGCGGAGATCAAGGTCGGGTGCACGTACCAGTCGTTCGGCACGCAAGGCGGCTACGAGTGCAGCGGTCATCACGACTACTGGGCGTTGGACCTGATGGCCGCCACCGGGACCAGCATCTATCCCGCCGGGGCGGGGTTGGCGAAGAATGTCACGGGCCAATCCGGTTACTCGGGCTACGGCAACGTCGTCGTCGTGGACCATGGGGGCAACGTCAAGAGCCTGTATGCCCACATGAGCCAGGTCCTCGTGAGTGGGGCGGGGACGTGGGTCGACACGAACAGCGTGATCGGCAAGGTCGGCGCGACGGGGACCGCGAGCGCACCGCATGTCCATTTCGAGGTCAGTTCGTCCGGCCGGCTCGGGACCGGCTCTCGGGATCCGGGGCCGTTGAAGGTCTGCCACGGGGCCAAGCTCCTGACCTACCCGCAGGCTTGGGGAGTCTCGACGTGGAAGGGCATGCCGTGGGGAGCGCACAGCGGTTACAGCGACGGGACCGGGTGTTTGTCCGCTCCCGCCGCCCAGGCGGTGCTGGGCGCGGCGCTGCCGTCGAGTCCGGGTGCTGCTTCGGGGACGGCTCCGGGTGCGGCGGCATCGGTGGCGGCCGGAGGCACATTGCTGCAAGTGGAGCGGGTCGCGGGGGCGGCGACGTGGCAGCGCACCCAGATTCGACCGGATGCAGCCATCTCGGGCGCGCCGAGTGTCGTGTCCGACGCCTCGGGGGTGAATGTCTTCGCCTCGGGACAGGACGGGGCACTCCGGCAGTTCGTATTGTCGCCGGGCGGAGGATGGGTCGCGTCGGTGGCGATGCCCGCAGGCACGTTGTCGACCACCGGCGGTGTCTCGGCGGTGCGGGTCGGCGCCAGGCTCGAAGTGTTCGCGGTCAGCAAGGACGCCACGCTCGTGCAGGCGGAGCAGATGGCGGCTGGTTCGACGTGGAATAGCTGGGAGGTCCGCCCCGATGTCAAGGTCGTCGGGGCACCCAGCGTGGTGTGGGACTCGACCGGCGAGAGTGTGTTCGTGGCGGGCCAGGACGGGGCGCTGCAACGGTTCTCGTTCTCCGGTGCCTCTGCAGGCGGCCACGCCGGTAGTTGGGCGGTGGCGGTGCTGGCGCCGGCGGGGACGCTGTCGCCGGGCGGCGGTGTCTCGGCGGTGCGGGTGGGCGCCAAGTCCGAGGTGTTCGCGGTCGGCAAGGACGCGACATTGGTGCAGGAGGAGCGGGCCACCGCGAGTTCGTCGTGGAAGCGCTCGGAGATCCGGCCCGAGGTGAAGATCATCGGTGCGCCGAGTGTGGTGTGGAACGCCAGTGGCGTGAGCGTGTTCGCCGCGGGCCAGGATGGGGCGCTTCGGCAGTTCTCGTTCTCCCGTGCGGGTGGTTGGACTGCGTCTGTGCTGGCGCCGGCCGGCACGCTCTCGGCGAGCGGCGGTGTCTCGGCCGGGCGTATCGCAGGGAAATCGGACGTGTTTGCCGTGACGTCCCGGTAGGACCGCCAACCCAGTTCCGCTGCCGAGAGGGACTCCGGTCCGCGCGTCGGCCGAGGTTCGTGCTGACCTCGAGCGCATGGCGCGCACAACGTTGTGCGCGAAGCACAGGAGAGGGGAGCGGTCGCGGTCGGCTTTCCGAAGGGGCGCAGCTAACAGCGCCTGCCGGGCCTGCCGCGATTGGCAGATACGAGACTCGACAGGGCAGTGCCCTGGAGCGGCGTCTCGGTGGTGGGGATATGTGCCATAGGAGGACAGATACTGGGCGACATCGCTTCGCCTGTCCCCCGAATATCCCCCGCCCCATGAAGTTTCTCCGCAAGAATTGGTCCCATCGTGCCGATGTGTCCTAGTGAGGCCAGGTTGAGTGGTTCGGCGCGTGAGTTATTCGGTTCACGATCAGAAAACGAGACTGCGACATGACTGACAGCAACGTGGAGATCGAGCGCAGCATCCGCACCTACTTGGAGGGCCACGGGGGCAGCGTCCAAGACGCGGGCGGCCGGGGCCTTACCGATGAGCTGGCGAAAGAGATCGGCGTGGATAACCCCATGCTCGTCAGCGCCACGCTGGCGCGGATGGAAGGCGATGGTGTCGTCACACGCGAGATGCGCGGTCTGAGGACCTACCGCATCGGCCTCGGGAGCGCAGACGATCCGGGGCAGGCGCCGCCCACGCCCGGGCCGCCCGCGCCGCCCGGGAGCGTGCCCCCGGCCGTCACCAACGGTGCCGCTTCGAGCGAGGCGCCCCCCGCGCCGCCGGCCCTCACCAACGGTGCCGCTTCGAGCGAGGCGCCCCCGACCCCTGGTGCCGGATCGATGAGTCTTCGAGAGGCGCTGTCGCGCCAGTCCAGCGCGGCAGCGGTCGTGGTCGAGCCGACTGTCGAGCCCGCCGCCGCACCGTTCGCAGCCGAGCCCGCGG
>JAUTXN010000023.1 GCA_030838045.1 Acidimicrobiaceae bacterium | reverse complement strand
GGCCGTGTCGGCATCGGCGGCCAGCACCGCGGTATGTCCGCCGGATTCCACGTCGCGGCACAGCAGGAGCAGTGTCTCTGGTTCGTCGACAACGATCAGTACCAGCGCCACAGTGCCGAACGGTAGCGCCAGGATGCAGAACAAGCCCCGCACGCCTGCCCCTACGCAGACCTAGACCAGGGTCACACCCGCGCCCGCCACGACCTCGCCGATCACGGCCACCCCCACCTCCACCCCCGCACCCGCACCCGCACCCGCACTCGCACTCGCACTCGCCGACCCAAGCAACCCGACCGCGTCCGACACACGGTCGGCCGCCACTGCCACCACCATCCCGATCCCCAGGTTGAACACGCGGCCCATCTCCACGTCGCCCACCGCGCCCGCCCGCTGGACCTCGTCGAAGATGCGCGGCACCGGCCAGCTCCCCCGCCGCACCACCGCACCGAGGCCCGGCGGCAACACCCGCGGCAGGTTGCCCGCCAAACCCCCGCCGGTGATGTGGGCCACCGCGTGCACATCCGTGCCCAGCGACAGAAGCAACCTCACCACCGCCGGCGCGTAGATCACCGACGGCTCCAGCAACTCCTCCCCCAACGAGCGAGAAGCGCCCTCCCACGCCGGCGCGTCCAGCCGCCGCCCCCCCACCTCGAGCAAGGCCGAACGCGCCAAGGAGTACCCGTTGCTCCGCAATCCCGGCGACAACAGCCCCACCAGCACGTCGCCCGGGCCCACCAGCCGCCCGTCGCCCAACAACCGGTCCGCCTCCACGATCCCGACCGCGAACCCGACCAGGTCGAACTCCCCCGGCGCCAGCACCCCCGGATGGGCCGCCAACTCCCCGCCCAAGATGGCGCACCCGGCCTGCCGGCAGCCAGCGGCGATGCCTTTCATCAGCTCCACGACCACGTCGACCGACAGGTCGCCATGGGCCTGGTAGTCGAGGAAGAACAACGGCGATGCCCCCTGGCACACCAGATCGTCCACGCACATGGCGACCAGGTCGATGCCGACGGTGTCGAACCGCCCGACCGCCTGGGCCACCGCCAGCTTGGTCCCCACCCCGTCTGTGGCCGCCACCAACACGGGAGACCGGTACCCCGACGGCACCCGAAACAGCCCGCCGAACCCCCCGATGTCGCCCATCACCTCCGGGCGGTACGTCGAGCGGACCAGGTCCTTCATGGCGTCGACCGCCTGGTCCCCCACGGCGATGTCCACCCCCGAGGCGGCGTACGTCAACCCCCCGGGAGGCATTTTCCCCGCCCCTTCGGCCTCCCCAGCCGACGCAGCGTCAGACACTGCTGGGTTCGAGCACGCCCTTGGACGACGTCAGCGGCACCGCCACGGGGTAGTCACCCGTCAGGCAGGCGTTGCAGAACCCGGCGCCGGGCACACCGATCGCCTGCTCCAGCGCCGCCAGGCTGAGGTACGCCAGGCTGTCGGCGCCCACGTACTGCCGGATCTCGTCCACGTCCAGCCCGGCGGCGATGAGTTCGCCCCTCGTGCCGGTGTCGAGCCCGTAGAAGCACGGCCAGCGGTACGGCGGCGACGAGATGCGCAGGTGCACCTCGACCGCCCCCACGTCGCGCAACATGCGCACCACCGCTCGCGTCGTCGTGCCCCGCACGATCGAGTCGTCCACGACGACGAGGCGCTTGCCCGCGATCGTGTCCCGCAGTGGGTTGAGCTTGCGCCGCACGCCGGCGTCGCGCTCCCGCTGGTTGGGGGCGATGAACGTGCGGCCGATGTAGCGGTTCTTGACCAGGCCCTGGCCGTAGGGGATGCCGCTCGCCTGGGCGTAGCCCTCGGCCGCGGGGAGGGCCGAGTCCGGGACGCCCATCACCAAGTCGGCCTCGACCGGGCACGTGGCTGCCAGCAGCTCGCCCATGCGCCGGCGCACCCCGTGCAGCTGGGCGCCGTACAGCCGGGTGTCGGGCCGGGCCAGGTACACGAACTCGAAGATGCACAGCTTGGGGTCGATCCGCTCGGCCGGGAACGGCAACAGCGACTGGTGGTCGTCGCCGTCGATCACGAGCATCTCGCCCGGGTTGAGCTCCCGAACGAAGGTGGCGCCGATCACGTCGAGGGCGGGCGATTCCGACGCCAGCACCCACCCGGTCTCGGTCTCGCCGTCGAGGCGGCCCAGGCACAGCGGCCGGAATCCGTTGGGATCCCGCACGCCGACGAGCCGGTCGTGGTCGATGAGGACCAGGGAAAATGCCCCCTCCAGCCTGGGGAGCACGCCGCGGAGGGCATCGACGAGGTCGTCCTCGGGGTGCCCCTCGAGGTGGTTGCCCAGGAGTTCGGCAATCAGGTCACTGTCGCTGCCGACCACCCCGGGCAACATCCCCGCCTCCGCGGCCAACGCCGCGGTATTGGTCAGGTTGCCGTTGTGGCCGAGGGCGAAACCGGTGGCGCCGAGCGACCGGTACACCGGCTGGGCGTTGTGCCAGGTGCTGGTGCCCGAGGTGGAGTAGCGGGTGTGGCCGGCCGCCACATGGCCCTGCAGGGAGGCCAGCTTGTACTCGTTGAACACGTTGGCCACCAGGCCCATGTCCTTGATGACGACGATGTCGGTGCCGTCCGCCACGGCCATTCCGGCCGATTCCTGGCCCCGGTGCTGGAGGGCGTAGAGCCCGTCGTAGGTGAGGTGGGCAACTGACTGGCCGGGGGCGTAGACACCGAATACCCCGCACGCCTCACGCGGATGTTCCTGGTCGGTGTCCGCGCCGGCGTTCACGTTGGACCATTCTGCCAGGTCGAGCGAGGGTTCCGGCGCAACGCTTCGGCGATCGGCCGGTGGACGGCCGGGTGTTTGATCGGCGCCTACCCTGCGGGGGGTGATCGACCAGTGATCGACCGGCATACGTGATCGACCTTCATACGCACTCGACCGTGTCCGATGGTTCCGACCCGCCCGAGCGCATCCCGGAGCTGGCGCACGAGGCCGGGTGCCATGCGGTGGCGTTGACCGACCACGACCGGGTCGACGGCCTGGCCGCCGCCTCGGCGCGGGCGGCCCAACTCGGCATCGAGCTGGTCCGCGGGGTCGAGATCTCGTGCGAGCACTCGGGGACGATGCACCTGCTGGTGTACTTCCTGCCTCCCGGGGAGGGGCCATTGCAGGACGAGCTGATCCGCCTCCAGGAGGCGCGGGACTCGCGCAACCGCCTCATGGCGGACCTGCTGGCCGGCCTCGGGCTGCCCGTGTCGTACGACGAGATTCAAGGGGAGGCGGGCGGGATGGGCGCGGGCCGCCCGCACATCGCCAGCATCCTGGTGCGCAAGGGCGTGGTGGGCAGCATCCAGGAGGCCTTCGACGTGTGGCTGGCCAAGGGGCAACCGGCCTACCTGGACAAGGAGCGACTGGCGCCCGATGTGGCGGTGCGCCTGGCCGTGGCGTCGGGCGGGGTGCCGGTGCTGGCCCACCCGTTGAGCCTCGGGTTGGGGCCCGCGGAGACGGCGGCGGTGGTGGCGGAGCTGGTGGGCTACGGGTTGGCCGGGGTCGAGTCGCTGTACGGCCGCTACAGCGTGGCCGAACGTGCGGCGATGGTGGCTCTCGCGGGGCGACACGGCCTGGTGGCGACGGGGGGCTCGGACCACCACGGCCGGTACAAGCCCGACCTGCAGGTCGGCATCGGTCGAGGCGACCTCAATGTGCCCGACCGCGTGCTGGACGACCTACGGGATCGGATCCCGGCCCGGGCGTAAGGCCCGCCGGACCACCGGCCCGCCAGATCCCGCTGTTCTTGTATGGCTTGATGGCCCTCGGTCAGGGCGCTCCGGCGCCGACCTCGACCCCCAGGGCGCGAGGCAGTGCGGTCCGCCAGCTCGCGACGGCGTCGGCCAGGTCGAGGTCCACCAGCCCCTCGACGACGAGGCGGTCCCCGCCTGCCAGGCCGATCGGGCTCACGGGCACGTTGGCCGCCACCGCCGCGCCGACGACCGCCGCCACCCGGTCGGGCGCCACACTCATCAAAACCCGAGACGGGCCCTCGCCGAACAACGCCGAGTGCCCGGACAGGCGGCCCGCGGGCACGGTGAAGCCGACCCCGCTCTGGACCGCCATCTCCGCCAGCGCCACACCCAGGCCACCGTCGGAGACGTCGTGGATACCGGCGACGACCCGTTCGCCCACGAGTGCCGCCACGAGCTCGACCAGTCGGGCGTGCAGGTCGAGATCCAACGGGGCCAGCGTGCCGCCCCGGTGACCACGCGCCGTCAGCGCCCACAACGAGCCCCCCAACCCGGGGTCGTCCTGCGCCCCGACCAGAAGGATCTCGTTTCCGTCGACCAGAGCGACCGGCGGCGGCACCGATGTCAGCCGGTCGACCAACCCGAGGACGGCCACGACGGGGGTGGGGTCGATGTCACGACCCCGGCTCTCGTTGTACAGGCTGACGTTGCCGCCGATCACCGGGATGCCGAGCGCCCGGCACGCCGAGGCCATCCCGTCGACGGCCTCGGAGAGTTGCCACATCACCTCGGGGTGCTCCGGGTTGCCGAAGTTGAGGCAGTTGACCAGCGCCGAAGGCCGCCCCCCCACGCACGCCACATTGAGCGCTGATTCGGCGACCACCAGGGCGGTACCGGCGCGAGGGTCAAGCGCACACCACCGTCCGTTGCCGTCGGTCGACAGGGCCATGCCCCGCTCCGCCGAGCCCCGCTCCGCCGAGCCCCGCTCCGCCGAGCCGCGCTCCGGCGAGGCGCGCTCCCCCGAGCCGCGCTCCGGCGAGGCGCGCTCCCCCGACGACGCCGCCGGCTCTCCCGACGTGCCCCGCTCCCTCGAGCCCCCGCCCGCGCCGGGGGCCTTCAGGCGGAGCAGGGCGGCGTCGCCTCCTGGGCCGACGACGGTGTTCAGGAACAACTGGTGGTCGTACTGCCGGAACACCCACGACGGATCCATCAGCATCCCCACCAGGTCGGCGCCGCAGTCCTCGGGAGCGGGAAGGCGGCCCGGGTCGTTCGCCGCGGCCGCCGCCTCGTCGAGCGACGGCGGCCGAGCCATGGGCCGGTTGTAACACGGGGCGTCCTCGTGCAGGCTGGCCGCGGGCACATCGGCGAGCACCTCACCCTCCCAGCCGTCGAGGATGCGCAGGCTGCCGCCCGTCGTCACCCGGCCGACGACCGTGGCCCGCACCTCCCACTTCCCGCAGCAGCTCATGACCGCCGCCAGGTCGTCGGGGGTGACGATCGCCACCATCCGCTCCTGGCTCTCGCTGGTCATGATCTCGAAGGGCTCCATCGCCGGCTCCCGCAGCGGAACCGCGGCCACGTTGACATCCATCCCCACCCCGCCCCGCGAGGCCGTCTCGCTGGTCCCGCAGACCAGGCCCGCCCCGCCCAGGTCCTGGATGCCGACGACCAAGTGGCGGTCGAGCAGCTCCAGGCACGCCTCGATCAGGCGCTTCTCCTCGAACGGGTCGCCGACCTGCACGTTGGGCCGCTTGGCGGCCTCGGCGTTCGCATCGTCACCGAACCCGGCCGAAGCCAGGACGCTCACACCCCCGATCCCGTCACGCCCGGTCGTCGAACCGAGCAGCACCGCCAGGTTGCCCGGACCCGAGGCCCGCCCGAGAACGAGCCGGTCGACCGGCAGCACGCCGAGGCACAGCACGTTGACAAGGGGGTTTTCGGCGTAGCACTCGTCGAAGACCAGCTCCCCGCCCACCGTCGGCACGCCGACGGAGTTGCCGTAGCCCGAGATCCCGCTGACCACCCCGGCGGTGATCCAGCGGCTGCGGGCGTCGTCGAGCGGGCCAAAACGCAGCGGGTCCATGACCGCCACCGGTCGGGCGCCCATGGTGAAGATGTCCCGCAGGATCCCACCCACGCCGGTCGCCGCCCCCTGATAGGGCTCGATGGCCGACGGGTGATTGTGGCTCTCGATGCGCAAGGCGATGGCGATTCCGTCACCGGCGTCGATCACGCCGGCGTTCTCCCCCGGACCGACCAGGACGTGGTCGCCTTCAGTCGGTAGGCGGGCCAGGTGAACCCGCGATGATTTGTACGAACAATGTTCGCTCCACATGACGGCATACATCGCCAGCTCCAGGTGGTTTGGCTCCCGCCCGAGGAGGCTGGTGATGGCCGTGGCCTCGTCGTCGGTGAGCCCCAACGCCCGGGCGATGGCCGTGTCCATGGAAAGCACGCTAGTGCGACCGACGCCCATGTCCTTCTGTTGAAAATGCCGCCGAGGCGTGGTTGAAGAGGGCGCGGAAGGGGGAAAGAAAGTCCTATCGGACAAGACGGCTTGTGAGAGACTGACCATATGGCAGCCAAATCGAACAGTGGTAAAGCTCCCATGTCACAGGCCCACAAGGACGCCTTGGCAGTCGGTCGTGAGGAAGGTCGGGCGGTTCGGCGGTATTTGGAAGCCATGGAGGCACACAAGCCCAAGCGGGGCCGTAAGCGGAACCCCGATACCATCGAAAAGCGGCTGCAGCAGATCGAGGACAGGATTGAATCAGCCGACCCGTTGACCAAAGTTCACCTGGTACAGGAGCGACTCAACCTCACCAGCGAGTTGGCCAACAAGGATGCGGCGGTGGATCTGGTCGCGCTGGAAGAAGGCTTCGTCAAGGCGGCCAAGAACTACTCCGAGCGCAAGGGCATCACGTATGCCGCGTGGAGAGAGGCCGGTATCGACGCGTCCGTGCTGCGCCGCGCCGGCATCCGGCGGGGGGCCGGAGACCTCTAGTTCGTCCGAGTTGACCGAGTTTCGGCTGGTTCGGAACGGTCAGGCGAGCGCCGTGGCTGCCACTTCGGCGCCTACAGCGAGCACATCGGTGCCAGCCAGGGCAGAAGGGCGGACCGCGGTGCCGAGGAGGGACCGCAACAGCGTCGCACCGTCGGCCGAGCCCAGCAAGACGTCGGACGCCCGCTCGGGATGGGGCATCAGTCCGACGACATTTCCCTCGGCATTGCAGATGCCGGCGATGCGATCGACCGAACCATTGGGATTGTCCACATACCTCAGGACAACTCGATCCTCTGCCTTCAGCATACTTAAGGTTTCCGCATCGCAGGTGTAGTTTCCTTCGAAGTGGTTGATCGGAATCCTTAACCTCTGGCCGGGCGCCACCTCCCAAGTCAATACCGATCGTGTGGAGCACACTTCCAACTCGACTGGCATACAGAGGAACGTCAGTCCTCGATTCTTTTGCAACGCTCCTGGTAGCAGCCGTGCTTCGGTGAGAATTTGGAAGCCATTGCAGATCCCGATGACGGCGCCGCCGTCCGCGGCAAAGCGTTCAATGGCAGCCATGATGGGCGAGAACCGGGCGATCGCACCGGGCCGCAGGTAGTCGCCATGGGCGAAACCTCCAGGGAGGACCACTGCGTCAACGGGACCGACGTCAGTCGCCCCGTGCCAGAGGAGATCAGCCTCGCCACCGAGAGCACGGACCGCCTCGACGACGTCGTGCTCGCAGTTGCTGCCGGGAAACAGCACCACGCCCACCCGGGTCATCGGCGCACCGCCTGGTCGGCGGCGGCGAGGGTCACTCGGGCGTCCTCGATCACCGGGTTGGTCAGGAAGCGCCGGCAGAGCTCGTCGACCTCGCCCCGAGCGCCGGCTTCATCGTCGGCGTCGATCGAGAAGCGGATGGCTTTGCCGGTGCGCACCCCGCTCACGCGCTCGAAGCCGAGCGCCGGCAGCGATCGCTCGATGGTGGCCCCCTGCGGGTCGGCAATGCCCGGCCGGAGGCTCACCTCGACCAGCACCTCGAACCTCACACCCGCCCCCCCGACCCGCCCAAGCTTCCCGACCCGCCCGAGTCCGAGCCCGGGAAGTCCGAGGACACCCCCGCGCCCGGGTCCGAGCCGCCCGAGCCGCCCGAGCCGCTCGAGTGGCCGCCTGAGCCCGAACCCGAGTCGGCCGCCCCGCCCGAGTGCCCGCCCGAGCCCGGCCCACCCGCGCCACCCGCACCCGCGCCGCCTGCGCCGGGCCAGTCCGCCAGCCGGGCCCCGGTCATGCGCTCGTAGGCTTCGACGTAGCGGCGCCTCGTGGCGGCAACCACCTCGTCGGGCAGGGCCGGAGGTGGCGGCGACTTGTCCCATCCCGTCTGCTCGAGCCAATCCCGCAACGGCTGCTTGTCGAACGACGGTGGTGTCGTGCCCGGCTCCCACTCGTCGACGGGCCAGAACCGGGACGAATCCGGCGTCAGCACCTCGTCGCAGATGGCAAGTTCGCCGTCGATGAAACCCAGCTCGAACTTGGTGTCAGCCACGATGATCCCCCGCTCCGCGGCCCACGCCGCCCCCCGCCGGTACAGCTCCAGGCTGATCTCCTGCGCCAGCTTCGCCACCTCGGCGCCCACCAGGTCGGCCGCTTGGTCGAAGGAGATGTTCTCGTCATGCCCGACCGCCGCCTTGGTCGAGGGTGTGAACACCGGCTCCGGCAATCGCTCGGACTGACGCAACCCGGCCGGCAGCGCCTGGCCGTGCATGGTGCCCGACCGGCGGTACTCGGCCCACGCCGAACCCGACAGGTACCCCCGCACCACGCACTCGATCGGCAGCATCTCCGCCCGGCGCACGACCATGACCCGCCCAGCCAGCCCGTCCGATCCCACTCCTGAAGGAGCCCCCGCCGGCACCTCCACCGACAACAAATGGTGCGGTGCCACATCCGCCAGCTTCTCCAACCAGAACGCCGACAGGGCGGTCAGGACCCGCCCCTTGTCCGGGATGGGCTCGGCCATCACCACGTCGAACGCCGACATGCGGTCCGACGTGACCAGCACCAGGCGGTCCTCGCCCAGCCGGTAGATGTCCCGGACCTTCCCCGACGACACGTGTTCCCAGCTCATCGTCACGCTCCGATCTCGATCTCGATCTCGATTTCCGCCGGCCGGGCCACGGCGTCGAGCGCCTCGAACACCCGACCGCCGTGGCGCAGGCTGCGCCGCAGGTCGAACGCCTCGTCCAGCGCCACCTTGCCCAACGGCACCTCGGAGTCGGCCTCCAGCACGTCCCGGAACGGCCGCCCCTCGCCCCACGCCGTCATGGCGTCACGCTGCACGATCCGGTAGGCCGCATCACGGGACAGCCCCGAGCCCACGAGGGCCAGCAGGACGGGCTGGCTGAACACGAGCCCGTACGACCGGTCCAGGTTGCTCAACATCCGGTCGGGGAAAATGACGAGCCCGCGGACGAGGGCCGTCATCCGCACCAACAAGTAATACGCCAGCAGGCCGGCGTCGGGGAGGATCACGCGCTCCACGGAGCTATGGGATATGTCGCGTTCATGCCACAAGGCCACGTCCTCCAGCCCCGCTCCGAGGTAGCCCCGCAACACCCGCGCCAGGCCGGACAACTGCTCGCTTTTGATCGGGTTGCGCTTGTGCGGCATGGCCGAGCTGCCCTTCTGCCCGACCCGAAACGCCTCCTCCACCTCCCGCACCTCGGTCCGCTGCAGGTGGCGGACCTCCGTGGCCATCATCTCCACCGTGGCGCCAAGTGACGCGCAGGCCCAGAGGAACTCGGCGTGGCGGTCCCGGGCGATCACCTGGGTGGCCGGGACCGGCGTCAGCCCGAGGGCCCGGCACACCTCCTCCTCGACCGCAGGATCGATGTTGGAGTAGGTGCCGACCGCCCCCGAGAGCTTGCCCACCGCGATCCCTCGGCGGGCCATGATCAGCCGCTGGCGGTCGCGGTCCGCCTGGAGCGCCCAGAGGGCCAACTTGCGCCCGAACGTGGTCGGTTCGGCGTGGATGCCGTGGGTCCGCCCGACCATCGGGGTGGCGCGATGCTCGACCGCCCGCTCCCGCAGCGCCTCGATCAGATCGCCCGACGCGCCGATCAGCAGGTCGGCCGCCTGGGTGAGGATCACACACCAGGCCGTGTCCACCACATCGGACGAGGTGAGCCCATAGTGGACCCACTTGCCTGCCCCCCCGCCGATGCGGTCCTGGATGACGTCGACGAAGGCGGCCACGTCGTGGTCGGTGACGGTTTCCCGGTCGGCCACCGCGGCCACCAGTTCGTCGTCCACGACGGGCGCCCGTTCGCGGACGGCCGTTGCGTCTTCGACCGGGATCACGCCGAGGCGAGCCCAGGCCTCGACCACCAGCACCTCGATCTCGAGCCAGTTGGCCAGCTTGGAGGCGTCGGTGAACAACTCGGCCATGGCGGGCAGCGAGTAGCGGGGGATCATGGGGCGGTCCACGCCTCGCGGTAGGTGGCCAGCTTGGCCGCCAGGTCACCATCGGTGACGGCCAGGATCTCCACCGCCAGCAGGGCGGCGTTGGCTGCCCCGTCGACGGCGACGGTCGCGACGGGCACGCCGCGCGGCATCTGCACGATGGCGTAGAGGGCGTCGATGCCCGCCAGGGCGCTGCCCGAGAGCGGCACGCCGATCACCGGCAGGGTGGTGAATGCCGCAACCACGCCCGGAAGGGCGGCCGCCATGCCGGCCCCGCAGATGAGCACCCCGTAACCATCGTCGCGGGCCGCCCGGGCGAAAGTCGCCACCGCCTCCGGGGTCCGATGGGCCGACAGGACGTGTTCGGTCGCCTCGACGCCGAAGGTGCCCAGCAGCTCCGTCGCCTGCGACATCCGGGCCTGGTCGCTGGCCGATCCCATGAGCACCGCCACTTTCATGACCGGTTCACCCCCACCGTCGCCCGGGCCGCGATGTCGCGGCGCAATTGCCGCCCCGGCCAGTCGATCACTCCGGCCGCGGCGTAGGCCCGGTCCCGGGCGTCGGACAGTGTGTCGCCCAACGCCGAGACACTCAGTACCCGCCCCCCGCTCGTCGTCAGGCCCCAGGAATCTTGATCGACGGCGGCGGCGTAGATCTGCACACCCTCCATGGTCGCGGCTGCCTCCCATCCGGTAATCACATCGCCGGTCCGGGGCTGCGCCGGATAGCCCTCGGCCGCCAGCACCACGCAGACAGCAGCTTGGTCGGAAAAGCTCGGGGCGGGCCCCAACGAGCCACCGGCGGCGGCCGCCAGCTGCGCCGCCACGTCGCCCTGCCACCGGGACAGCACCACCTGGGCCTCGGGGTCCCCGAAGCGGACGTTGAACTCCAGCACCCTCGGACCGTCGGCGGTGAGCATGATCCCGGCGTACAGCACACCGCGGTAGTCGATGCCCCGTCGGCGCAGGGCGGCCAGGGTCGGCAGCACGGCGGTGTCCATGACCGTGTCGACGAGGTCGTCGCCCGCGCCCGGCACCGGCGAGAAGGCGCCCATCCCCCCGGTGTTGGGCCCCGTGTCGCCTTCGCCCGCCCGCTTGAAGTCCTGGGCCGCGGCCAAGGGCGCGGCGCCAGTGCCGTCGCACAGCGCCATCACCGACAGCTCGTCGCCGACCAGGCCCTCCTCGATCACCACACGAGTCCCCGCCACGCCGAACGCCGAGCCCGACAGCTTGGTCCGGACATCGTCGATCGCTTCATCGATCGACGCCGTCACCAACACTCCCTTGCCGGCTGCCAGGCCATCGGTCTTGACGACGTAGGGGCCGTCGCCGGTGAGCCGGCGGAGGAACGCCACGGCCGGCGCCTCGGCGTCGAAGGTGCCGTGGGCCGCGGTCGGCACCCCGGCGGAGACCAGCAACTCTTTCATCCACGCCTTCGAGCCTTCGACCTGGGCCCCGTCGGCACCGGGGCCGAGCACCAACTTGCCACGACCTCGGAGACGGTCGGCGAGGCCACCCACCAGGGGAACTTCGGGCCCGATGACGAACAGGTCGGCGTCGATGTCCTCCACTGGCTGCGAGGTGCACCTGATGCTCGGGCTCAGGGCCGTGATGCCGGGGTTGCCGGGCGCCACCACCACCGAGGCGGTGCGGGCCAGAGCGACCGCCAGGGCGTGTTCGCGCGCCCCGGCCCCGACGACACAAACCGTCGTCATGAATCGAATCGGACCAACTGGTCTCGGCCTGGCCCGACACCAACCAGCCGGATGGGGACGCCGCACTGGTCGGCCAGGAAGTGGATGTAGTCCTTGGCCGCCGCCGGCAGCTCGCGCAACTCGGTCGCCTCCGTGAGGTCGGTCTCCCAGCCCGGAAGCTCCTCGTACACCGGCGTGACCTCGTGCAGGACCGTCTGGTGGTACGGCAGGTGACGGTGACGAACGCCGTCATGGTCGTAGGCGACGCACACCTTCAAGGTGGCGAAGGTGTCGAGGACGTCGAGCTTGGTCACGGCGATCTCCGACAGGGAGTTGAGGCGCACCGCGTGGCGGACCATCACGGCGTCGAACCACCCCGGCCGGCGGCGGCGGCCGGTGACGGTGCCGTATTCGTGGCCCCGGTCGACGAGTACCTCACCGACGCCCTCGAACTGCTCGGTTGGAAACGGCCCTGCGCCCACCCGGGTGCAGTACGCCTTGGCGATGCCGATGACCTTGTCGATGTGGCGCGGGCCGATCCCGGCCCCCACACACGCGCCGCCGGCGACCGGGTTGGACGAGGTCACGAAGGGATACGTCCCGTGGTCCAGGTCGAGGAAGGTGGCCTGGGCGCCCTCGAGCAGGATCGCCTGACCGGCCTCGAGCGCCTCGTGAACAAGGCCGACGCAATCGCCGATCATGGGGGCCAGCCGGGGGGCGTAGTCGTCCAGGTACCGCTTGGCGATGTCGTCGATCGACAGCGGCAACCGGTTGTACACCTTGGCCAGGATCTGGTTCTTCTCCTTGAGGACGACCTCGAGCTTCTGGCGGAAGATCTTCGGGTCGAGCAGGTCCTGGACCCGCAGCCCGACGCGCGACGCCTTGTCGGCGTACGCCGGGCCGATGCCCCGGCGGGTGGTGCCCAGCTTGTTGCGCCCCAGGTAGCGCTCGATGATGGCGTCGAGCTCCTGGTGGTACGGCATGATCAGGTGGGCATTGCCCGACACCTTGAGCTTGGAGCAGTCAATGCCCCTGGAAGTGAGCAGGTCGATCTCGTCGAGCAGCACGCCAGGGTCCACGACGACGCCGTTGCCGATGACCGGGGTGATGTGGGGGTACAGGACGCCGCTCGGCAGCAGTTGGAGGGCGAAGGACTCACCGTCGACGACGATCGTATGGCCGGCGTTGTGGCCGCCTTGATAGCGGACCACCATGTTCATCTCGCGGGCCAGCAGGTCGGTTAACTTGCCCTTGCCCTCGTCGCCCCATTGGGTACCGACGACCACAGTGGCGGGCACGCGTTTGCTCCTCGAACGATTGCTAGCGGTCCCGTGAGCATACCGGGAACCGCGCCGCCCCTGGTCGAAAACGCCGCCCACGCGTGGCTCCGCGACGAGTCTGGAGGCCGTGGAGCCCCGCTACGCTTCAGCCGGCGAATGCCATTCAGGGGCGGAGTACATCTCGGGGGCGGTTCATAACGATGTTCGCATACGGTCGGGGCGCTCCACGGATTGCTGTACTGGCGGCGGTGGGGGCGATCGCCGCCACCGCCGTGCTGGCGGCACCGGCTACCGGTACCGCGGGGCCGATCGCGTCTCCCGTCGCGCCGACTGTGGTCAGGGCCGCACCCATCACGACGAGCGCTCCGATCAAGCACGTGGTCCTCGTGTATCAGGAGAACCACACGTTCGACAACGTGTTGGGGAAGCTCTGCGTGCAGGACCACCGATGTGACGGCGCCACCTCCGCGGCCCTGCGCGACGGCGGCACCCGACAGCTCACGCAGGCCGCCGACAAGATCCCGAACGTCTCGCACAGCACCAAGACCCAGCAGAACGCGATCGACGGCGGGCGCATGGACGGCTTCGACCACATCCCGGGCTGCGGCGCTCCTGGGTACGCGTGCCTGACCGAGTTCGACCCCACGCAAATCCCCAACCTGGCGGCGTTGGCCCGTCAGTACACCATTTCGGACCGCACCTTTCAGATGGACCGGGTGCTCTCCTGGGGGGCGCATCTGGAACTGGTCACGACCGATCTCGACGGCTTCGCCGGTGAGATCCCCAAGGCCGTGTCGTACGCGCCCAAGACGGCCAGCAAGTTCTGGGGCTGCAACGGCAACAAGGTGACCGGTTGGCGGCCCACCCCCGCGGCAGCCGAGCAAATGGTGCCCGCGTGCGTCCCCGACCCCGGCGGCACCGGCACCTTCTGGGACTCCTTCGGCCCGAATGGACACCCGCAGGCCTCGCCCGTCGCGAGCGTGCCGACGGTGCTCGACCACCTGAACGACGCCGGGAAGAGCTGGCGCATGTACCTGACGCAGGAAGGGTTCGACATCTGCAGCTACCTGGCCAAGTGCCACGGGAGCACCCAGCAAACGACCAACGTCCTGAAGACCACCCAGATCCTCGACGACGCCGCCAAGGGCGCGCTTCCCGATCTCTCCATCGTCCTGCCGGGCGGCCCGACCGGCAACACCTCGCAACACAACCAGACGTCGATGGCCGTCGGCGACAACTGGATCGGCCAACTCGTGGCGGGGCTGCAGCGCAGCCCCGAGTGGGGATCCACCGCGGTGTTCATCACCTACGACGACTGCGGCTGCTTCTATGACCACGTCCCGCCGCCGGTCACCCAATGGGGTCTACGGGTCCCCATGGTCATCGTGTCGCCCTACGCTCGGGCCGGCCAGACAGATTCGACCCCGACGACGTTCGTGGGAATGATGACCTTCTTGGAACACCTGTTCGGATTGCCCGCCGTGACCGCCACCGATCGCGACAGTTACGACTATGCCGGCAGCTTCGACTTCTCTCAGGTCCCGATCTCGACGATCTTCCGCCCGGCGGTGACCGCCATCAGTGCGGCCGAGGCCAGGCAGCTGGCCAATGACCCATGGCGGGAAGAAGACGATCCCACCTGAGATATCAGCCTGCCCATTCGCTAGGCGCGTCCGAAAGGCGGCGGCGGGAGAGCGCCGGGCGAGCCGCCAGCACTGGCGGCGGACGGTCGAAAGTCGGGCTGGGGCGCCATTCGCTCACCCGCCAGGCCAGCGCCGCGTTCGGCATCCAGACCGCGGGAATCGGCGCACGGTACTTCGGACTGGCGCTGATAGCCCGATGGATGGGCGCCGGGGCGTTCGGTGCCTATACGTATGCACTGAACCTCGCCCAACTGATCGCCAATCCGTGCGACCTGGGCGGCACGTCGAGCGGGCTGCGCTTCGTTCCCCAATACGAAGCCGAAGAGTCCTACGGACTCTTGGGCGGTGTGGTCAGAACCCTGCAGTTGGTGCCCCTCGTCGTCGGGACGGTGGTCGCCCTGGTCAGTATCGCCATATTTGCGATCGTGGGCACCGGCGTCGTGTCATTCACGGCCGCGGCGCTCGCCTTGGTGACAATCCCGTTGCTCATCCTGTCCGACGTGCAGACGACGGTGACACGGGGCTTTCACAACATCGTCGGGGCATTCGGGCCACCGTTGCTCCTCCAACCGCTGCTGGTAACCGCCACGGTTGGCATCGGCCTTCTGGCCTTTGGCAAAATCACGGCCGAACAAGCATTGTGGCTGACCGGAATTGCGACCGCCGTCGTCGTCGTCATCCAAACGGCAATCGTCTGGCGTGTCTCCCACCAACGACGATCGGGTACAGCCCGCGTCTATACGCCGCGCCTATGGGCACGAGTTTCGTTTCCGATGCTCATTACGAATGCCGTGCAGCAGGTTTCACAACGACTCGACGTCGTCATGGTTGGTGTCTTCCTCGGGGCCAAGTCAGCCGGAATTTACGCCGTGGCCTTCCGTACCGCCGGACTCGCGTCGTCGCTTCAGTTCGCCATGAACTCCACCGTGGCACCCCGGATAAGCGCCCTCCATTATGGCAATCGCCGCGAGGAGTTGCAATGGACGGTCGCCCGGGCCGTCCGCTGGATCTTCTTCCCGTCGCTCGCGATCACGATCGGCCTTGTGGCGTTCGGGCGACCGATACTCTCCATCTTCGGGCATCCCTTTGTCGCCGGCTGGAGTGCGCTGGTGGTCTATTCATTCGGTCAACTCGGCAGTGTCAGCGCCGGCCCGGTCGGGCTGCTCCTGAACCTGACCGGCCATCACCGGACGATCACGCTGATCACCGCGGTCTGCGCCGCCATCACGCTTGCCGGCTATGTCGTGCTGATCCCGGCGACGGGAATGGTCGGCGCCGCCACCGCGAACGCGGTCGGAGTCGTCATCAAGAACGCGTGGCTCAGAATAATCGTCCGCAAACGCCTCGGGTACCGGATCACCTTGTTCCGCACACCGAAGCCACCCGCGGCCTCCTTGGGCTAATTGTCGGGCGACGCGCAATTCCTGAGGTCTCCGCCGAAGAGTAAGAAGTCGGTTCAGTCGGGGTTCCTTCCGTGCCGACATCGATTCGACCCTGGCACTGGGGACAGCCACTCAAATCGTTCGGAAGACTTCGATGCTGACAAACA
>JAUTXN010000368.1 GCA_030838045.1 Acidimicrobiaceae bacterium | reverse complement strand
GGGGGCTCCTCCGCCTATCGAGGCCGTACTCCGATCGGCACGGCGGCTGGCGAGTAGGAGACCCGAAAAAAGCCGCGGATCTGGTCCCTGATACCTACATTGTGGGCGATCGCAATCCCATCCCCCGGACGATCCAGCCGCAGCGAGATGCGAATCCCGTCGCCGGTATCCAGCTCCACGTTGGGGTCATAGACCTTGATCGTGAGCTGGTCGCCGAGCAGGTCGTAGCCATAGGCCAGGACCTGGTGGTTTCTCCCGAGTTGTGCCGGGTTGGGCGATTTGACGGTGACCAACCCGAGCGGCGACGGGCGACCGGCGTCGAGGTCAGAACGGATTGCCGGCCATTCGTCGACGACCGTCCGCCACCCGAGGCCCCGGAGCCTCGCAAACCGGGTCCCGACGTCTTCATCCCGAAGCGTCATCCATTGGTAGTACTTCATGGCGCCCCATGGCAGGTTCCAGCTGTCGAACAATCGTTTCACGACGTGACCGAAGAGCGGGTCGCCCGAATGTGGCTGCGGATTCAGAAGCGGCGGGCCCCCGGCCCAATAGACGTCCAACACGGTGAAGACCATTCCGCCGCATAAACCCTTGCTGGCGCTACCGATAACCACCTTTCCGATTCCCGGCACCTTCACGACAATGTCGGCTTCGTTGGGCCACGAATTGACGAACCGCAACCCGTTTACACTCGGGAGGAAATCGGGGATGTCCACCATCCGAGCGTTCGTTCACTTGCCCCAGTCGTCTTCGGCGTCCCAGGCATCATTGTGTTTGGCGACCTGCTCTTTCCAGTGTTCCGCCGCCTCTTTGCTCGGGTACGGGCCGAGCCTTCGCCCCGGAGGGCAATCGCTGTCGGAGGGCTCGGCCGTCTGATGGTCGAGGCACCAGTACCACCCGTCAGTCGCCATCGAGATCTCCTCCTGTTCCCCGACACCCGCCGCCCCCGATGGTACTGAAGGCGCGGCGCAGACCCTACGATCGATTGGACCTCGAACAGAGAACGGAGAACCAGACCATGAGCCAGGGCGATGGGTGGTCACCCGACGAGCCACTGGGCACCGAAGCGTTCGAGCAGGGTGACGAGGCCCTCGATGACGAAACCAGGTTGGATCCCGAGTACGTCGAGCGAGTCGGTGCGGACCCGTCGCTCGAGCCCGGCCTACAAGTCGACGACCGTGAACTGGACGAGGCGGGGGCCCAGTTCGACGACCCGGAGGCGTTCGCCACGCTCGACGGAGGGATCGATGACCCTGACGGCGTGGGAGAAACGCCGAGTGGAGCCCTTCGTCGCCACACCGACGAGGGCGGCTGGGACCTCGACGCACCGGTGGCTGGCGACGCCGGCGCGGAAGATGACTCCGACGGCTGATGGATCTTCGGTTCGTCGCGCGACGATGTGCCTGGTGGCACGCGTCTGAGACGTCGACGGTCGGGGCGCCAAGACTCCGGTCGATCGCTCCACGACGGGTGCCTCCGCGAACGGGGGCTGCTTTTCCCAGCGCCTATTTGACCAGGCTGGATGCCAGATTGATGGTGGCGGCGATGATCACCGTGCCGAACACGTACGACAGCAGGGCGTGGCGTAGCGCCGTCCGACGCATCGGTTTCGACGTGAGGTTGGTGTCCGACACCTGGTACGTCATGCCGATGGTGAAGGCCAGGTACGCGAAGTCGATGTAGTTCGGCGCGGAGTCCTCGTTGAAATCGATCCCACCGTCGGGGCCGACGTAGTAGAGCGCCGCATAGCGGAGGGTGAACAACGTGTGGACCACCGCCCACGAGACGACGATCGTCGCCACCCCCGCCCCGAGGAGCACCGCCTTTTGGTCTCCGCCCGTCGTCCCCGCCTTGACCACCCCGAGCACGACGGCCACCAGGCTGATGAGGCTGGCGGACAGGAGCGCCGCGTCGGCGGTTCCCCTTCCCGGGTCCTCGGCCGTGGCGTGCGAGCTCGTGGCGTCAGAATCCATGCGGCCGATCCGCCACCATTCCGACGCCACCCAAACCAAGGCGGTGGCGTCCCAGGAGAGGAGTGGGATGGTCTGCCAGGGCGCCCGGAACGACGAGACGACACCGACCACGACGCCCGCGCCGATTGCCATGGCCAGGCGCAACATGATCGAGGCGGGTTGCCTGCGCGCCGTGCCCGGGGGCGCCTCGTTGGTCACGACGGCGCGGCGCCGCCACCGGAATGGCGCCGTAACGAGCGGCGGCTCATACCCGGTGAGAATAGGGCGTCGACGGGCTCTGACCCGTTCAGGTCGGGCGGGTTGGCTTCGGTGACTTCCGGGTAAGGGTGCGGCAACGAGGGAGAGGTTCAGCCCGCTGATCCACCTCGGCGCTTCAGTACCCGTAGCTCAACGGCGGTGGCCAAGCGGCCGCTTTGTTTTCGAGAAGGAGTTTGCATGGACGCCATTACGTTGTTGAAGAACGATCACAAGACGGTCGAGAGGCTGTTCAAGACCTTCGAGAAGGCCGGTGATCGGGCCGAGCAGACGAAGGCCAAGACGGTGCAGCAGATCATCGAGGAGCTCGCGGTGCACGCGACCATCGAAGAGATGATCTTCTACCCCGCCGTCCGCAGCGAGGTGCCCGATACCGAGGACATCGTGCTCGAAAGCCTCGAGGAGCATCACATCGTCAAGTGGGTGCTTTCGGAACTCGAGGACATGGGACCCGAGGATGAGCGGTTCGACGCCAAGGTCACCGTGCTGATCGAGAATGTCCGCCACCACGTCGAGGAGGAGGAGTCGGAACTGTTTCCGACCGTCCGCAAGGCAATCGGCCGCAAGCGGATGAACGAGATCGGCGATGCCATGGAGGAGGCCAAGAAGACGGCGCCCCGCCGGCCCCACCCGCGGGCCAGCGACACCCCTCCCGGCAACGGCGCGTCAGGCGTGGTCGAGAGCGCGGTTCACAAGGTGGCCGAAGTGGCGGACAAGGTTTCGATCGGTTAGGCGGTTTGGGCCGCGCTCGGCGGCGCCTTGGGCGGCGGTCGGGCGGCGGTCGGGCGGCGCTGGGCGGCGCTGGGCGGCGCTCAGCGGTGCTTCGCGGCGCTCGGCGGTGGCCGGCACCTGGCCAGCACTTGGCCGGAGTACAAACCGTCGTCCGCACAGCGGTTTGTACTCCGACCTGCGCGTCGCCCTAAGAGGTGGATGCGCCGTTCAGGCGCTTCAAGTAACCGTGGTCGAGTAGCCACATCACGTTGAGCGGGGTGGGGCTCCCCGGCACCAAGGTGTTCACGAGCTGGTATTGCCGGCCGAGCCCCCGCTGACCGAAACCAGGTGCTATTGGACCCGCTTCAACCGTGAATGCCTTGGTCACCTTGTACAAGTGGTAATTGCAGGCGAAGGCGGCGTCGAAGTTGTCGAGGCTCATCGGCGGCAGCGTCCGCGAAGCATACGGCGTGTTGATCGGCGCGAGGAACGCGCCGAACTCGCTGCCGAACCGGTCGACTTGTTGTCCCGCGGCCAGGGCGAGCGGCATCTCGTCGGGTTGGCCGTCGGCGCCGATCAAGAAACCACTGGCCGGTGGGTAGCGCCATCCGCCGCTTCCAGCGCTCGCAGTCGGATCCCAATAGGTATCGATGAATAGCTGGGGACTGAGGCCCGCCAGGGGGTGATACCCGGCCACGATCGGATACAGCGCGCCCGCGTTCGGTAGCTGCGCCGGGCCCAAGCGGTTGTCTCCGTCGAGGAAAGCGTTGGAACACGTCGTGCTCGTCGTTCTGCTCGCACTGCTCGCACCTGCCGTGCCAGGCGCGACGAAAACGCCGCCACAAATCATCACGACGTTTATCGCCAGGCATATCGCCCGTCGCCGAAATCGCATCATCACCGGGTCGCTTCCTACCTATCACCGCACACAGTCGGTGTCAGTCGGCATCGTAGGCGGTCGGCGGAAGCCATTTGAAACGGCGCAGTCGGTCTGGTTGACCCCACCAAATGCCGGGCGGGGCGCGAATCGATTCGCCCTCGGGCCGCCGGAAGGGCAGGCTGGACGCGCATGCTGCACGTGTCGATTACCTCACTCGAAGCCGGCCTGCCCGAGGTCCTGAGCTCGCCCCGAGACGCTGGCAGGGTGGAACTGATCGTCCGGCGACCCGCCTACGGCGAGCGTGTTGTGGTCAGCGAGGCGCAACTCGATCCCGTGGTCGGCCTGGTCGGAGACACGTGGCCGGTCCGGCCCAGCCGCCAACGCCCCGACGGCTCACCGCACCCGGACAAGCAGGTGACACTCATGAACGCCCGTGTGGCGGCGTTGGTTGCCGGCCCCCCTCCCCCGCCGGGCCAAATAGACCGCCGGGGCCTGGCAGGCGACCAGCTCTATGTCGATCTCGACCTGAGCGTGGCCAACCTGCCTCCCGGTACGAGGCTGCGCCTGGGCTCGGCCGTCATCGAGGTGACCGACCAGTTGCATCTCGGGTGCGCCAAGTTCTCGGCCCGGTTCGGCTCAGACGCCTTCCGGTTCGTGAATTCTGCAACCGGTCGGGCGTTGCGGCTGCGAGGCGTCAACACCAGGGTCGTCGAGGGAGGCGTGGTTCGGTTGGGCGACTTGACGACCAAAGTGCTGGTCACCCCGTCGACGCTCGAGCAAGTGGTGCCG
>JAUTXN010000365.1 GCA_030838045.1 Acidimicrobiaceae bacterium | reverse complement strand
ACGCCGCGCCACGCACACCGGGCCGCGACGGCGAGGTGGCCGAACCCGAGAAGGGCTACCTGCACTGCGGCCCGACCGGCGCCGGACACTTCGTGAAGATGGTGCACAACGGCATCGAGTACGGCCTTATGGCGGCCTACGCCGAAGGTCTCGGGATCTTGCACCGGGCGGACGCCGGCAAGCACCAGCAGGACCAAGACGCCGAGACCGCCCCCCTCCAGGATCCCAAGTATTACCAGTACGACATCGACATCAGCGCCGTCGCCGAGTTGTGGCGGCGGGGCAGCGTGGTGAGCTCGTGGTTGCTCGACCTGATGGCCCACGCCCTGCTCGGCGACGCCGACCTGCACGGTTTCTCGGGCCGGGTGTCGGACTCGGGCGAGGGACGGTGGACCGTCCGGGCGGCGGTCGACGAAGGGGTACCAGCGGGCGTGCTCACCACGGCGCTGTTTCAGCGCTTCAGCAGCCAGCGCTCGGGCGACTACGCCGACCGCATGCTGTCCGCGCTGCGCAAGGAGTTCGGCGGCCATGCCGAGAAGCCGGTCGAGGACCCGGGCCGGGTACCCGACGAAGTCCCCGGCCAATGACCCCAACGACCCCGATCAACGAGACGCCCGAATGGCAAGCGCTGGAAGCGCATTTCCTGGCGCATCGCGGCGACCACCTGCGTGACCTGTTTGGCACCGAGCCTGACCGGGGCACGACGCTCGTTGCCGAGGCAGGCGACCTTTTCCTCGACTATTCCAAAAACCGCCTCACCACCGAGACGATCGCCTTGCTCGTCGACCTGGCCAATGCCGCGGGGCTCCGCGCCCGAATCGACGCCATGTTCGCGGGCGAGAAGATCAATGTCACCGAGGACCGGGCGGTGCTTCACGTAGCCCTGCGCGCACCGGCCGATCAGCACATCGTCGTCGACGGCGTGGATGTCGTCGAGCAGGTGCACAATGTCCTGGGGAAAATGGGGATCTTCGCCGAGCGAGTCCGGGCGGGTGCATGGACCGGGTACACCGGAAAGCCGATACGCAATGTGATCAATATCGGCATCGGAGGTTCGGACCTGGGGCCCGCCATGGCGTACGAAGCCCTGCGCGATTACAGCGACCGGACGCGGACATTCCGCTTCGTCAGCAATGTCGACGGCACCGACATTTGGGAGGCCACGGCCGATCTCGACCCCGAGGAAACCCTTTTTATCGTCTGCTCGAAAACGTTCACGACCTTGGAGACGCTGACCAACGCAGCCACCGCCCGGGACTGGCTGTTGCGCTCGCTCCACGACCCGGCGGCCATCGCCAGGCACTTCGTGGCGGTATCGACCAACGCCAAGGCGGTGGCGGCGTTCGGGATCGACACCGCCAATATGTTCGAGTTCTGGGACTGGGTGGGCGGCCGGTATTCGTTTCCATCCGCAATCGGCCTATCGCTCATGGTCGCCATCGGGCCGTCCGCCTTCAGCGACATGCTGGCGGGATTTCATCAAATCGACTTGCATTTCCAGACGGCGCCATTCGAGCGGAACCTGCCTGTACTACTCGGCCTGATCGGTGTCTGGTACATCAATTTCTTCGGTGCCGAAACTCAGGCCATTCTTCCCTATAACCAGTACCTCTCCAGGCTCACGGCCTACCTGCAGCAGCTGGACATGGAAAGCAACGGTAAGTCCGTGACACTCGCCGGCACGGCGGTCGACTGGAAGACGGGGCCGATCGTGTGGGGGCAGCCGGGCACCAACGGCCAGCACGCCTTTTACCAGCTCATCCACCAGGGGACCCGCCTCATACCCTGCGACTTCATCGGGTTCCTGGATCCCAACCATGACGTGGGCGAGCATCACGACCTGCTCATGGCCAACTTCTTGGCCCAGACCGAGGCATTGGCGTTCGGCAAGACCAGGGCCGAGGTGGAGGCGGAGGGGATCCCGCCTCACCAGGTCGCGCACCGCACCTTCCCGGGCAACCGGCCGACCAATACGTTGGTTGCGCCCAAACTGACGCCGCACGTCCTGGGCCAGATGATCGCCACCTACGAACACAAGGTGTTCACCCAAGGCACGATCTGGCAGATCAACAGTTTCGATCAGTGGGGAGTGGAGTTGGGGAAAGTCCTCGCCATGCGCATTGTCCCCGAGTTGCAGGGTGGAGCGTCCGATGGTGTGCCCGATCCGCGGCTCGCGCATGACAGCTCCACCAACGCACTCATCCGCCGCTACCAACGGCATCGCCGCACATGACTGCCCCTCGAGCCGACGCACTCGTTCTGTTTGGCGCCACGGGTGACCTGGCGAAGAAGAAGCTTTTCCCCGCCCTCTACCACTTGGCCGCATCCGGGAATCTCGAGGTCCCGGTCATCGGCGTGGCCAAGTCCGACTGGGACGACGAAGGGCTGCGACATTACGCCCATTCCGCAGTAGAGGCCGCCGTCCACCCCGTCGACGAGGCCGCGTTCGGACGGCTGGCGGCCCGGTTGTCTCTCGTGTGCGGCGACTACGGCGATCGGGGATGCTTCGACCGCCTGGCGTCGGCATTGTCCAAGGCGGGCAGCTCGCATCCGGTGCACTACCTGGCCATACCGCCGACGCTCTTTCCGACGGTCGTGGAGGGCTTGGCGTCCGTGGGCCTCAACCACGGCGCCCGGGTCGTCGTCGAAAAGCCGTTCGGGCGTGACCTGGCCTCGGCCCGCAAACTCAACACCGTCCTGCACCGGGCCTTCCACGAGCCGGCCATCTTCCGGATCGACCATTACCTGGGGAAGGAGCCGGTCGAGGACCTGCTGGTGTTCCGCTTCGCCAACTCGTTCCTCGAACCGATTTGGAATCGCCTGCATGTCAAGAACGTCGAGATCACCATGGCGGAGGCGTTCGGCGTCGAGGGGCGCGGCGCGTTCTACGACGATGTCGGGGCGATCCGCGACGTGGTGCAAAACCACCTGCTCCAGGTGATCACACTCTTGGCCATGGAACCGCCGGTGCGCGACGACGCCGACAGCCTGCGAGACGAGAAGGTGAAGGTACTGAAAGCGATGCCGGCCATCGATCCCTCGTCGGTGGTGCGGGGCCAGTACGAGGGGTACCAGTCGGAGCCGGGTGTGGCGTCCGAGTCGACGACGGAAACGTACGTGGCATTGCGCTTCGAGATCGAGTCGTGGCGCTGGGCCGGCGTGCCGTGGTTCGTGCGGGCGGGCAAGGGGCTCGCGACCACGGCGCTCGAGGCGACGGTGGAACTGTGCCCGCCACCGCGGCTGCTGTTCATGGGCGAAGGGGGGCACGAGCCGGGGCCGAATCTGCTGCGTTTCCGTCTCGGGACCGACGACGGGGTGAGTCTGTGGGTCCAGGCCAAGTCGCCCGGGCGCCATGACGTCACCCACCCCGTCGAGTTGGCAGTGGACTTCGCCGCCGCCTTGGGGGCGCGCCAGGAGGCGTACGAGCGGCTGCTGCTCGATGCCCTCGAGGGGGATCCTCGGCGTTTCGCCCGTGAGGACATGGTCGAGGAGGCGTGGCGAATCGTGCAACCCGCGCTGGACAATCCGGGGCCGGTGTACCCCTATGAGCGCGGTTGCTGGGGCCCGGCCGAGGCCGACGCGCTGATCCCGGGCGTGGCGTGGCACGAGCCCGAGGCGAAAGGGACCCGGGCCCGGTGACGTCTTTGTCGCCGGGCGACTTCGCCCTCAACCTGATCCGAGGGACCGTTACGACCGCTCGGGTGGCGGCGGTGATGAAGCGCATTGCCGGTGAGCGCATCGAGGTCGGCCCGCTGCGATTCGGACCGGGCGGCGCGGTGACGGCGACGGGTGTCGGCCTGATCGGACCGATCCAGGTCACGCCGGCCGTCGGCGGTGGCTTTGGCTCGGGGACGACCGGGACGATCGGGACGACCGGGACGACCGGATCGATCGGGACGACCGGGACGATCGCGTTCGACGCCAGCATCCCCGGCGACTTGACCATCGACCTGACGGCCGGCAGCAACGGCCGGCGCCACCGGTATGAGGGCACCGTGGTCGTGCCATTGCACATCACGGTCGTGTTCGAGGCGCCGGCGTGGCTGGTACTCGACGTGGCGACGTTGCGAGCCAACGAGGTGACGGTCCGGCTGCGGACGACAGGCATGGCCACCTTCGTCCTGCAGACCGTGGGCGACGCCAACGGCGAGGTGGCAGCCCAGGTGGCCGCGGTCGTCAACGAGCGGGTGCTGGCGGTGGCCGACCTCCGCCGGATCGACCTGGCGGGCCTGCTCGACCGGGCGTGGGACGCGGAAGTAGAAGCCCGTCTTCGTGCCGTCGACCCCGAGGGCGCTACGGGCGGCGTGCCGAGCGCCCAGATGTCCCGGTAGCTCGCCCGCCGCGCTCCCGCCGCCCGCGCTGGCCAGCCGGAGTACAAACCGTCGTGGACACAACGGTTTCCGCTCCCACCTCCACCGCGACCGAGCCGCTTCGGGCAGACCGGAGTACAAACCGTCGTCCACGCGACGGTTTGTACTCCCCCCCGGCGCTCGTCAGTCGGGGCGCTCGTCCTCCTCGAGCCAGGCGAACCAACGGAGCACCGCTTCCTCGTGGAAGACCGCGAACTGGAGCACCTTGGCCAGGTCGGGTTCGTCGTGGGCGACCTGGCCGAGAATTCGGCGGTATTCGTCGAGGGTCTGCTCGTGGCGCAGGTGCTGGATGTCGAGGAAGCGCCGGCGGTGCACAGGGTCGAGGTGGCTGCCGAAGAACACCATCAGCAGCAGCGGCGATCGGATGAGATCCGCCCCCGGCTCCCGCCGGATCCAGACGGCGAAGGCGTCGCGACCCTTGTCGGTGATGACGTAGGGCTTCTTGTCGCGCGGGCCGGAGGGCCCGGCTTCCACCAGGCCCATGGCGTCCAGACTTCGCAGTTCCCGGTACACCTGGCTCTGCGTGACGTTCCAGAAGTCGCCGAGCCCCACCTCCGCCAACCGGGCCACGCCCCACCCGGTCATGGGACCGCGGTGCAACAACCCGAGCACCGAGGCTGCGGTGGCATTCAGCTTCAGGGTCTGCGGCTGACCGACGCCGCTCAGTTCGCCAGACACTTTGACATTCTACATAGCCACGTTATAGTCCTCGACATGGCAGGAGGGACGGTCGAACTCAGCGATGCCAGGGAAGCGCTCAGCGCCGCCGCCCGCCGCTCCGCGGACCTGATCGCCTCGATCCCCGATCACGACGTCCGGCTCGATCGATCGGAATGGACGGTCGCCGATGTCGCCGCCCACCTGGCCATCGCATTGCGGGGATTCACCGACGCCGTGGAAAGCCAGGAGAGCCAGTGGCTCCCCTTGATTCCCGACACCACCCGCTATCCCGATCGCCTGGGTGGTCTCAACCGGGCCACGATCTCAGCCGAACCCCGGCGCACTCCCCACGACGCCGGCCAGGCGATCACCGATGCTGCGGCGGCGTTCCTGGAGGCCACGTCCGCCTCGAAGCCCACCGGCACAATCCCCACCCCGTGGTACGGCGACGGCGTGACCCACACCACCTTGTCCGCCACTTGCCTTCTGGTCGGCGAACAGCTACTTCATGGCTACGACGTCGCCCGGGCAGTACGGCATGCATGGCCTATCACGGCCGGGGACGCAATGATCGTCTTCGAGGGGATCCGGGCGATGATGCCGTTGGCCGTGAATGCCGAAGAAGCGGGCGATCTCGCCGCCACCTACGAGCTCCACCTCGGCCGCCAGAGTTCCTTCGTGGTCCGCGTCGCCGACGGGGGCGCCACGGTGAACCCCCCCGGCCGGCCCCGGATCGACTGCCACATCGCGGGCACGCCCAAGGCTCTGGTCCTGGTCGGGTACGGAAGGATCAGCCAGTGGCGTGCCATCGGCACCGGCCGGCTCATCGCGTGGGGTCGCAAGCCGTTACTGGGGTTCCGGTTCGTGAACCTGTTCTTCAATCCCTGACCGGGGCGGACCGATCGACCGTAGACTCGAGCCGATGCCCGGGATCATCAGCGGCAGGGCGTGGCTCCAAGAACGCCACCGCTTTCTCCAGGAGGAACTCGCAAAGGACCCGGCGCCGGAGCACCGAGCGGTCCTCGAGGCGGAGTTGGCCGCGGTCGATCAGGAGCTGGGCGCCAGCAAGCAGCGCTGGTGGCGGTCGTTGTTGTGGGGTACCCGGCCCCCCACCTAGGCCTTCGTACCAGCGCGAACGCGGTGACGTCAGCTGCTGCTGGACTTCTTGTCTCGGGCCGACTTCTTGGCCTTCTTGACGGCCCGCTTCTCCATCAGACTCTTGCCCGGCTTCTTCGCTGAGCCCGGCGACGGTGCTTTGTTGACCATGATCTGACCATACAGCGGCGGCGTACCTCGGTGAGGTCCGATTAGCGTCGAGCCGATGGCCGACGAGGGTGTCGCGGTCGAGGCGGCAGGGCGGAAGCTCGTAGTCACCAGCCCCGACAAGGTGTTCTTTCCCGAGCACGGCGAGACGAAGCTCGATCTCGTCCGCTTCTACCAAGCAGTCGAAGGCCCCCTCATGGCTGCCATGGGCGGCCGCCCGGTCCTGCTCCAGCGTTTCCCCCACGGCGCGGGCGGGTCGTCGTTCTTCCAGAAGCGAGTTCCCGAATCTCGGCCCGACTGGCTGCAGACCACGATCGTCAGCACGCCGAACGGGACGACCTCGCAGGCCCTGGTGGCGGCCGACCTGGCCCACGTCATCTGGGCCGTCAACCTGGCGTGCCTGGGTTTCCACGTGTGGCCGAGCAAGGCGGACGATCCTGAGCACGCGGACGAACTGCGGATCGACCTCGACCCGACGCCCGGCGTCACCTTTCCCATGGTTCGGGAGGCGGCCGCTGAAGTGCGGCTCCTGCTGGGCGAACTAGGCGTCGTCGCCATGCCGAAGACGACGGGAAACCGGGGCATCCACGTCTACGTGCGCCTCCAACCCCGATGGGATTCGTACCAGGTCCGGTCCGGCGCGGTGGCCATCGCCCGGGAACTCGAACGCCGCCGACCCGACCTCATCACCGCTGCGTGGTGGAAGGAGGAGCGTGGCAGCCGGGTGTTCGTCGACTTCAACCAGAATGCACCGCACAAGACGGTCTTCGGCGCCTGGTCGGTCCGGGCCCGGCCGGGCGCGCAGGTTTCGACCCCGTTCGGCTGGGACGAACTGGAGGTGATCCATCCCGACGACCTGACCATGCGAACCGTTCCCGCCCGGGTCGCAGCCGACGGTGATCCATGGGCCGCGATGGTCGCTGACCCGCAGTCGCTGGAGCCCATCCTGGCGTTGCACGTGCGGGACCGAGCGGCGGGGCTGCACGATGCCCCGTGGCCGCCCGTGTACCCGAAGATGCCCGACGAACCGCCGCGGGTCGCCCCGAGTCGTGCCCGGGCACCCGGCGCACCCGGCGCACCCGGCGCACTCGCGGCACCCGCGGCACCCGCCGCACCCGCCGCACCCGGGCACCCGCGGCACCCGCGGCACCCGGCGCACCCTGAGCATTGCGGGATTCACTGGGGCCTCGGTCCCTTGGTTTTCCCCAGGCCAGTTATTCTCGGACGGTGACCACCCCGCAACTCCCGAGCGGCCCGCCCGTGACAACGATCGAAGAGGTGATCGATCGCATGGAGGCGATCGAAGCTGCCCTTCCCCCTACCGATGGACTGGCCTGCTTCAATCGCATGTACCTCGGGGTGACCCAGCAGGTCCTGGCCAGCGTCAAACAGACGATGTTCGCCGACCCCGAATTCTTGGTCCATCTCGATGTGTTGTTCGCGAACCTCTACTTCGACGCGGTCAACGCGGTGACGCTCGATCCCGAAAACATCCCGATCGCCTGGCGGCCCCTGATGAAGCGCCGCACCCACGCGGGCATCGAGCCGATCCAGTTCGCCCTGGCCGGTATGAACGCCCACATCAATCACGATCTGCCCATCGCACTCTTCAGCACCTGCACCAACCTGGAAACCGAACCGAAGGACGACCCCCACCACAGGGACTACTCCAAGGTCGACGTCCTGCTGGACGCAGCCGAGCAGTCGGTGCGCCAGTCCTTCGAGGCCGGGATCGTGTTGAAAATCGACAAACACGCCCAGGCGTGCACAAATGTCGTAGCCAACTGGAGCATGAATGCCGCCCGGGAAATGGCGTGGGACACGGCCTTGGGCCTCTGGGAGACGCGCACCATGGATATAGCCCACAAGATGATGCTCTTGATGCTGGGCCGCACCGTGGCGCTCGCCAGCCGCGGTCTGCTCGTCGTCGTCTGACGGCAACGCTCATCGTGGGCCGCACCCGACGGCTGACGCCTCATCCGGCCGCGAGATAGAGGAGGGTGAGCACCAAGCCGGCGAACACGACGCCGGCCCCGATGAACAACCCGAGTCGTCCGATCGAGACCTTCGTACCCGCCATGAAGCGGACGATGCCCGCCAGGCCGATGACGAACATCAACAGCACCGTCCCCAGCGCCGCCACCACCAGGATGCGTCCTCGCGTGGACAGATTCTGACTGGCCTGCGAGGAGCCGATCACCAATGCGATGACGGCTGCGAACAAACCCACGATCGTCGGGATCTGAGTCGAGCTCTCCTTGGCCACGGCCAGGGCATGGTCGGCGTCCTGGCGCAGTGCGGCAACCCCTTCCAGCTGCTTCGAGACCCCGATTCGCTCGAGCAGTTCGCTGCGCAGACGGATGAGCACCAGGAAGTCGCTCGACGCGACTCTCCCGGACTCCGACAACAGCCGTACGGCATTGTTGATCGCCATCACGACGCCTGAAGCATCGTCCACCATCGCCGCGAAGCCGGCCTGCGCCGTGTAGAACTGCACGCCGCCCCCATGGGCCCGCCAGACACTCAAGGCGGTTTCGAACGCCGCGACCAACTCTGGGGGTATACCCCCGCCGTCGATGTATGACGCCCGCTGGGGCGGCGCGGCATGGAGCACGTAGGCGATCAACTTGGCCGCCGCCAAAGGCATCGAGTGCTCGGTGACCTCATTTCCTGTCAGCGCAGTCTCAGCCCGCTTCGAGTCACCGACGACAGAATGGGCGAAGAAGCTGAAGGCCGCCTTTATGGGGTTGGCGCGCCGGTCACGATGCCCCGCCAGGAAGTCCATGATGGCGTCCGCGTCGAAGTGCAACTGGTAGACGTACAGGTGGAACAGTTCCAAGAACTCGCCGTCACTGATCTGTAGGCGCCGCTGATCCTCCGCCGCGTCCAACAGTTCCCACGCCAAGGCTCCGGCGAGAGACGCTTTGACATCACTGACCAACCACGGCATCGACGAGGGCGACGGCGGGAGCCGATCCAAGGTCGCCTGGATCGCACGACCGAGGAGCTCGACGTCCTTGCAACCCTCGTGCGTCACCCTCGACGCCACCCGGAAGAACCACTGCGACCAGCATCGCGACGCTGCGGTTGGCGACTCCGAGACGACATCCGCCGCGAATGCGTCCACCGACGCCCGAAGCAACGGTTCGACCACCGGCGGACCGTGCGTTGCCACGTCCATCGCGGCGCAGACGGCGTCGATCTGACTGCGGACGAAATCCGCCGCTTCCTGCGAAGTCCTCGACGAAGCGTTGATGTACGAGCGAATGAGCGCCACGGCGGAGCCCTGCGGGTCGATCGGACTCACGGGGCCGCTGGGGGTCGTCGTCACCAGGTTTGACCACCGGCGCCGGACTTGGCGCCGGTTGGCTTCGAGAGCACCATCTCGGATACCTCCGAAACCCAGAGCCTACCGGGGCCGCGACTCGATACGAGCGCGCAGGACCAGCGGGGCGTCAGAGGGGCTGTATGCAGTACACCGGAACGAGCGTCATGGGCCCAAGCCCCGAGAACCTCGCAGACAGCGCCGAGTTCAGGTCCGAGGGGCTCGTGCCCGCGGGACAAACACCGCCGGTCGGCACCCGACTGACGACTCGATCGTATTCATCCGAGGGCTTCGTCAAGGCCGGTGGACACGCAACCTTGCTCCCTCCGAACGGGAGTGAAGGAGAGTCGACACAGTCTCCAGGGCTTATCACCCCTGGGCCGTTGTCGAGGCACGCAATGGGCCGGACGGCAGAAGTCAGCTTCACGAACTCGAGTGTGGCGGGAGGACACTCGCTCGCAGCCGCGACCCGCTCGGTCACCGTCGCGTAGATCCCGGGAGTCCGGCATGCTATTTCCTTCGCGGTATTGATGCAGTCCCCCTTCCGAAGTATACCCCCGCCCTCTCCAACGTCGCCAGGATGGGGTGGGTGCAGATTTCGGAGACATGCCGTCTGCAAACTGTTTAGCAACTCGAACGAATCGGTGTCCTCTGGACAGTCGACGCTCCCGTCCAGGCTGTGAAATATCGAAGCGGTGTTCTTGTCCACAGACAAGATGATCGAAGTCGCGGCCGAAGAGGTGCAGCTCGTCCCTTTCAGGGCCTTGTTTGGGAGGATGCGTACGCAGTCTCCGGTCCCGAGAGGCTTTGCCGACTTGGGTGGAAACACGCCGAAGGCAAAGAGCAACCCGACGCCTGCGAAGGCACTTGCCGCCCCTGAGACGAGTAGGTACGAGAACACCTTCCGCCGGCTCAGGCCCCAGAAGGCGGACCACGCCTTGACCCCATACGGCGCCACGCTCACCTCGATACCGGTTACGAAGAGCGTCACGTACGCAAACGGAACGAGGGCGTCGAGACCAACCAATGAGTCGCGTGACGGCGAGCTGAACAAAAGGAACGACTTCTGGATGACGGCCATGATGGGAAGATTGAAGCCATGCCAGACGAAGACGAGCGGAAGATACTCCTCCGGGGACCGAGCGCGAGTGGATTTCCTCGATCCGAGGTAATACAGAAGGGTGAACTGAATCGAGACGACGACAGTGAAGTACAGAGGCGGCAGGATGAATGAAGGCAGCGGACCGCTTATCGAGGCCAAACCCGTCAGCATTATGAGCGAATACAAAGCCAAACCGACGGTCAGAAACTCAAGTCCCTGGGCCTGCGTCAACTCACCCGCGAGCGCGACGGTCTGTATGGCGGGTGACTTGGCGATCCGGACGAATCTGGAGGCGTAACGCCGCAATGCTCCCAGGCGCAGCAAGGTGTCGAGCAAGCTGCGCAACGAATTGGAATTGCCGTTCGTCAGCTCATTGCCACACTGGCTGCAAAATCGACCAGTTTGTGACGCGCCGCAGTTCCGGCAGACGACCGCTTGTTCAGTCTGCGTTTCGGGCATCGTTTACAACCGCCATGGCAGCGACGCGAGGACCGGTCGAGGTTACATCGCCGCCGTCACCGGGCCTGGACCGCTAGTGGAGCTTGGACGCGTTGTTCGGGCAGTACAGCGCCACGACGGTCCGGATCGCGATTTCGGGAACCGACGAGGGGATCATCCAGCTGATGGAACCGGCGCCCACCATGTCGAGAGCCTGTGATTTCAGCTGGGCGAACGAGGTGCCCTGATCAAGTCCCGTGCAGACCTGGTTGCCGACGGAAGCGATCTGGTCCGCAGTAGGGGTGAAGAACGGCAACAGGTCGTGCACCGCGACGATCGCTTGGGCGACCTCGGCGCTGGTGGGCTGCCTTCTCGGGGAAACGGTCGAGGCAGCGGGCGCACTCTTGGCGGCGGCCTTCGTGGCGGCCGAAGCGGCGACCGGCGCCGAGGGGGTGGACACGCCCGGCTTGGCAGCTGCGGTACCGGGGACGGCGGACGTCGCCTTGGCTCCGGCAGGGACCCGGCCTCCGTTTGCGGCCGCGGTCGGCGCGGTCGTGGCCGAGGCGCCGGTAGAGGCGCCGGCAACAGGGTTCGTGGAAGTTGATGTCGGCGACGCGGCTCCGGCGACGGGACTCGGGTTGGCCATCGCTGCGGCCTGAAGGCGGACCGCGATCTGCCGGGCCTTCTGCAGGTTGCCGCCGTGGAACGTATGGACGACGAACGCAACCGCAATCAGGACCGCCACGCAAACGACGCCCCCCACAAATTTGATGATCTTGTGTCCGTGCATGTATCCAGCTATCGACCGGAGGACGTCTAAGACCCGGCAAAATCTCAGATAAACCAGGGCACGCCCTGACGCAAAGTCGGTCTCAGAGAGCCGGGAGGGGGCCGGTTGGGCCCCGAGCGGTCTCTACCGTCCGAGTTCGACTGTTAGGGGCGCACCTCGACCGGGCCCGGCAGGCCCGGTGCGCTCGCACCGGTCGGCAAGGCCTATGCGATGAGTCTCCCCGGCCTCGGCCGTCTATCACTGGAAGACGATCGCAACAGACATGAGGAGCGAACCCCCCAATGACCTTCATCGACCTGGGACCAGCCGCGCAGCGCATGACCGATCTGATCCGCGCCATCCCCGACGATCTGCTCGACGCGCCGACACCGTGTGCGGCCTATGCCCTCGGGGATCTCCTCGACCACGTGAGCGCGCTGACCGCCGGCTTGACCGCGGCGGCGAACAGGACCTCCCTTCCGGAGGGTCCGCCAACGGCGGGCGATGCGTCACGGCTCGGGGGCGACTGGCGCACCCGAATCCCCCAGGAGCTGGCCGCCCTAACCGAGGCGTGGCGCGACCCGATGGCGCGTCGCGGAATGATCAAGGCCGGGGGGATCGAGATGCCCGGCGAGGCGGCCGCCCTGGTGGCGCTCGAGGAGCTGGTGATACACGGCTGGGACGTGGCCCGCGCTACCGGACAGCACTACGCCTGCGACGAGACGGCACTCGAAGCCGTCGTCGGCTTCTTTTCGCTGTTCACCCAGGAGATGCGCGAGAACGCGTACAGCGCTCCGCTCGCAGTGCCCGACGAAGTTCCGCTGCTCGACACAGTCGTTGCCCTCAGCGGACGGGATCCCGCCTGGAAACCGAGTTGAGCCAAGGAGAGGCGGGAAAGCGATCGAATTTTCAGGTGGGTGAGGAGGTCGAGGCGCTCACCCGCGACCCACCAGCGCCGCGTCCGTCCCGGCCGTCCTGCTCCCGTCATGTCCGCCAGGCGCAGAACCCCCTGCGTCGGCGAGGACCTCCGGCGCAGTCCGGTCCGCGGGCGGGTTCACATCGAATGGCACAGTGGCCGTCACCACATCCAGGCTGACCTCTCACGACGTGGCCAACCACGCGATGCGCCGGGGCACCCAACCGGATGCCCGTAACGCGATGGGGCGAGGAGGCTCCCGAGGCGAGGAGGCGCCCAGCTCCGCGACGGCCATCAACGTTGCGTTCGCAACTGCCTCCGGGGCGCAGACAAGAAACCACTCTCGCGTCCCCAACTACGACGTTGACACGCACTTCCGCGAAACCGAGCGACCGAAAACTCCAGACAGCGGAGCGCCGGTATCCCGGTGCCCGGGAGCGCCATCACCTCGGCTTCGTCGAATCGGCGGTCCCGGTCGCCCTCGGTTCGCTCGCCGGGGGTCGCTCAGCCGCTCTTCACGCGGGCCGAGCCAACGCCGTCCCACCACAGGTTCCGCCGAACCGAGTAGCCGCATTTGGGATTGCCGCAATCTCGGACCCCTGCTGGCGAATGGCTCGCCCCGCAATGTCGGCCGTCCGTCAAACCTTGCCGCCTCCAGCCGGGGCTAGCCGGTTCGGGCGAAATGGCCGATCACGAAACCTTCGCGTTCGAGCGGTATTGTCGGCCTGCTAGGTGTTACCAAGGCGCTGGTGCGACCAACCCTCTCCCGCAGTGCGGCATCCACCAGGAAGGAGAGTCATGGGGCTCAACCAGATTGCATTATCCAACTACGACACGGTCGTCGCCATTACCCAAAACGGGGTTAACGAGTCACTCGCCGAATATCTGGCGGCACTCAACAAGAACGTCGCTCTCTACTACGACGTGGACGCCAATGGAAACTATGTCCCTGCGGATCCGTCCACCGCCTACTACATCTTTACCGGCACGCTCGGGTACGCGGTGGACGGCAACAATAATCCCATCGATATCGTGACGCTCAGCACCGACACCGGCAACCAGACAATTCACTACAACATCACGTTCTCATCGGCGGAGTTCAAATCCACCGTCGCGCCGCTCTTTGACGACGTACAGGAGGCCGGGGCACCGTGGATAATACAGTTCCTGGTTAACCTCCAGATGGCCGAGGTACAGCTCAATACACTCCCGCAAGCGGCTCAGCAAGCCATTCAGAACACGTTGGGGCCGCTGGGAATCAATACGTTTTCGATTCAGCAACTCTACGCCGACCTCAATACCGCTGCCTACGACACGGTGTCGTCGAGCATCCCGGGCATGACCTCCTTCGCGGAGTCGATCTTCGCTGGCATCATGGCCAGCTACATGGCATCACTTGCGGCTAACAACCAACTGATTTTTGGGTACGCGGTACAGGCGCCCACCTCGCTCTCGCAGCCGCCGACGTTGCTTCCAACGGCCCTGGAGTTCTGTGTGACCCCGTACACCGATGGTGGCGGGAATCACTCGCAGCCCAGCCTTGACACCTTGAACTACCTCGTCATGACGCAGGATCGCCCCTTCCCGTCCTCCCTGCCGAGCGCCTGGGGCTTCAACTGGGTCGACGACTCCACCGTTCAGGGGGCCATGGCGATACGCCACGAGCTCTATCTACCGATCCTCATCAAGTCGCTGACGCCCATGCTCACCACCATCACGCCGACCCTGTACGTAAAGGCCGACGGAAACGACGGAATCAACGACCAGCCCATGGCGCTGAACCCGTGCACGACCACTCCGGCATTTACTACGACCGCGGCGAGTACGGGCGTCGTCGCGACCTATTCATACGAACCAAAAACGGCAGTCGACACGGACTCATTCACGGGGGGAGGGGTAAGCGTCAGTCTCAGCTTCAGCTCGTCATGCTCGGTCAGCGTCTCCGGATCGACAGTCAGCTTGTCCGGTTCGGTGACTGTGAGCACCGACGTCGAGGCCGTAACAGGTTGCTCGATCGATGACGAGACAATGCCGGCTACGACCTACTCGTGGAGCGTGGATCTGGTGCTGCCGGCAAATGGCCAACTCGATTACGCGATCGTGAACCAGAACTTCTCAAGCAATCCTACGGTGGAGCCCCAGAACCAGAGTGCATGGGACAAGTTTTGGGAATCGGTGGGTGGGATCTACCAAACCTTCGTCGACAACGTCGATATTCGAGGGTCTATCCAGTCAAACGTTCTTAACACGATCGCCCCGGCGCTCACAGCTGCAATCAACTCCCCTAACCATTTCGTCTTTCCCGGTGCCAATACCTTCCTGTTCGCCAATCCACAGTTCAGCGGAGCGGGTGACCTGGTCGTCGACCTCACGTACATGACACCATGAGCAGCGCGGGAAATGCGACGAGCTACACGGTGCAGGCACAAACGGAATTCATGAAGAACCAGAAGGCGGCTCAGGTGCTGTCGGACCAATCCCCCTTCCAGGTGCTGCAGACGTCGACGAGTCACGCCCTCTTCTTCTCGATCGGCGATACGGGCATATTCTATCTGAGCGTCCAGCAGGAGGGCCAGACGACCGGCTGGACCCCGATCGATCTGACGACGGAACTACAGCCGCTCTTTCCCGCCAAGACCATCTCGGCGAAAGCCTTTGCGGTGAGCCAGAGCCCGACCACGCAACAGATACAGATCGCTCAGGTCATCCACATCACCGAAGACAACTCGGACGCGGTACTCGTCTTGTCCGGGTTGTCGAATGCTGACGACGCGTCGTGGCTGCAGTCGGCCGCAAACCGCGCGTGGGCGCAGAGACCATACGACAATACCGAGAAGCCTCTCACCTTGCTCAATGTGGCCTATGTCAAGATGCCCTCCGACCAGGATCCGTCCCAGCTTCCGTACGCCGTCGTCGGGGTTCAGGGTAGCCCCTATATACAAAACTATCTGGTCAGTACCAATCCCACGACAAAGACGGGCATATGGTCGGTCTTTGAAACGGCCGAGAATTACGATGTGATGCTGGATCTCCAGTTGGGCCTCCCCCAAGGGGCCCTGTCGCCCGGGCTTTACGAGTTGTACTCCATCGAAAGCGAGACGTCACTGACGTTTACTCCGTTGGCCGGAGTCTTCGGGCCTCCCGACGTCACGAAGCTGTCCCCGCCCGCGGGTGCCTCGTCCCTGGCCGTCGCGCCCACCGGGACAGGCTCAGCCACGAATCTTTACGTCGCCGGGACCGGCGGGCTCTACTTTTACGGGTCGACCAGCCAGGGTAACGGCGCAGCCGGCGTACAGATCATTACCGATGCGCTCATTGCGGACATCCAGTACCTCGAGGCGCATACGTCCGGGACTGTCGTGACAGTGTGGGGCAGGAATGGCAACGGCGACGTCTTCTATGCCCGCGGGGCGGCTGGAAACCAACAGGATCCCACCCAGTGGTCGGCGCCGATCCCGATTCAGCAAGGGGTAGACCAGTTGTCCTCGTTGCTGGATTTCTCGACCCAGGCGAGCGTCCTCTATGCCCATACGGCCGGCGCGTCGGTCGTGCAGCTGACCCAGGACCCAGTGACCACGCTCTGGAGGACGCAATCGCTGCTTCTTCCGAGCCTCAACGTTCAAGATGTCATCGAGTTCTACAGCTACACGACCCACCTGAACATTGTCGACGAAAACAACCTTCCAGTCGTGAGCCAGGACGTGTCGGTCACCGCCACCAGCCCGGTTGGCGTCTACATCGACGGCGCCTACCTAACCTTGTCACCGTCCATTCCCATCCCGGTCATGTGTGGCGTCGACGCCACGATAACGATCATCCAGGTTACGGCGACGCTGGGGGCGGTGTGCTACAACCTGCTCCAAGGCGACGGTTCCAGCGTGAACGTAAATCCCATGTGCGGGCCCGTTTCGGTGATGCAAGCTGCGGTTGCCAATGGCACCGACCTCGCCGGAATCATGGTGTGCGATGAGCAGGGCAACACGGTGCCGCTGGTACCGCCGACCATTCCCGGCTCCCAGGTGAGCGCGGTACAGCAGGGTATGGCGCAGTTCGTCGCCACGTACCAGTCGCTTCCCCAGGACGGGTCGGTTCAGTCGAGTGGGCCGGGCGCGGCCTCTCCGACCGGCGTCCCGGACACAAGCTGGGGCATGTCCTTCGCGAATGGCGACGTCACCTACTTCGACGGTGGCAGCGGAGCTTCGGCTTTGCTAACGGCGGACCCGGCGGGGGCGCTGGAAGCGTTCGCCGGGGACATTTTTGCCTGGCTGGAAGGACTGGTCGCCGATGTCGACCATTTTATTGTCCAGGTTGTCGACGGCGTGACGAACTTCTTTATCCAGATCGGGGCGGATCTGTTCCATTTCGTCATGGACTGCGTCGCCTCCGTCGTGCATGCGATTCAGTTCATCTTTGCCAAGATCGAGGTTGGCATTGAGCAGCTCGTCCAGTGGCTCGGATTCATCTTCAACTGGGGCGATATCGTGCGGACGCACCGGGTGCTCAAGAATATCCTGGCCCAGTACTGCAACTACTGCGTCGCCAACATCAGCGGCTGGCGCGCCGCGTTGGGGGGCGCCTTCACCAACATCGAGGACGCGATCCAAGCGGCGGTGGGACTCCCGCCCGTTCCGGGGACAGCGACCAGCGCCTCGGTATCGACGGGCCGCCCGGCTGGGTCAGCCAGTCCACAGGCCCACTATGGGAGCTCCCACGCCAAAAGCGGTGCCGCCAGCGCCACCACGCAGTACTCCGCGTCCATGCCGCAGTCCGACGAACTGGAGTCCCTGCTGAATGCCTTCCTCACGCTGCTGCAGAACGAGGAGGAGGCATTTACGAACGCCTACCAGCAGCTGAAGACCGACGTCATCGACCAGATCACGACGCTGACGGTAGCCGAGATCATTGAGAAGCTCGTCGCGATCGTTTTCGATGTGATTCTGGATTCGGTGGAGAACGCCATGTTGGCGGTCGTCGACATCATGGCGGCGCTGGTCGGAGGGGTGACCACCCTCCTGGAAGCCCCCATACAGATTCCGGTGCTGTCGTGGTTCTACAAGCAGATCTCCGGCGATGACCTGAGCGTGCTCGACCTGGCGTGCCTGATCGTCGCCATTCCGGTGACGGTCGTAGGCAAGCTTGTGCTTGAGGAGACGCCGTTCCCCGACAATGCCTTCACCGCCTCGATCATCAATGCGCCGGATTTTCCCACGATTCAGGAGTTGTACCAAAGCTCCCTCTCCCAGGCGACAACGGGCGCCCTGGCTGCGGTCAGCCCGTCGGCCGCTGCCATACTCAACCTGACCGGCGGCATCAGCGCCTACTTCGGCGCCCTGGGTGTCATGGTGTTCAGTGCCCTGAAGTTCCTCAACTCTACGAATCTTCCGCTCGCGCTCCTCTACCTCTTGTCCTATCTGTTCTATGTGGCGTCCGACGTCACTTCATTGGTGGCGGCGCAGGCGAAGACGTGGGACCAGATCATGAATGTCGCTGTGTGCGGTGTCAGCGTCGTCAAGTGCTGTGTCGATGTGTCCCTGGTCAACTTTGTGAAAGGCGCTGAGAACCCCGCCGCCCTGGCCTTGTGGAACGCGGTGTCGCCCGCCGCCGAGGCGATCATCAACGTGGTCTGGCAGGTCCCTGTCATCGCCGCCATTGTCAGAGACCACGATGGCCCAGTACCACCAGTGGCATTTATTGGGAATACGGCTTTCGACGCCGGAGGGTGGATCACGCCGGGGACCTCGTATCCCAAGGATCCGACCACTAGGTCGATCTTCTTGGCCGGGACTATTGTCTGCAGCGGGGTTTATGGCCAACTCTCACTGGTGCAAGGGGTCTTGGAGTTTGTCGGCGGCTGATGCCGTGCGCTCGGTCTGAGGCCCCACCCGTCGAGGGGACGTCTGATGCGCTCGCCCGTGCTCCGATCGACCGCCTGTCGACAGATCGTGCCTTGGTGATCCAGCGTTGGCAGCCCGGGCGCTGGGCGGCTGCGACCCGCGGGCCATTGCCGCGGACTCGTGCTGGATCAGAGTTGGATTGGAGGGGGTTGGGGGCGTCGACAACGCGACTGGAAGCAGCCTGTCAGGGCCTTCACCTTGGCGCTCAGAGTCTGAACCCCTGGGCGGAGTGGGTCTAAAAGAGGCCCGTACGCAGGGATTTCGCGTCTGGGACACCTCCTCCGCAAGCTCCCTCAGTGATCGCCTACAATGGTCGCAGGGAGAGGTGCGAGAGCGGCCGAATCGGACTCACTGCTAACGTTCGTTTTGGGCATTTTTCCACTCGTTGCCGTTTGTGGCGGATGATGGCGGTGAGCAGCAAAAGTCCTGCTCAGCAACTGTTTCTGCGTCGTAGTCCGAGCGCCGCTGTTGGCCACTGAATGTCGCCAGTTTCATTCTGCTGTTGAACCAGTGTTGAATGGGACGGGCAGTGCGGCGAGGGTTAGGTCGGCTCATTCGCGCCAATCGTCGGTTCTGTGCGGGGTGTTGAACGACTTGCTGGGTGAGGACGGAGGGGTCGCACTGCGGCGTCCGAGAATGCTTCTGCTGTCCAAGGCAAGTCATGACAAGAGGCCCTTGGTGCACGTCAGCAAGCCGTTCTTTGCAGACGTCCAAGAATGTGCTCATTGGATCGTCTCCCAGGCCTCCGGTCTGCAGTCGAGGGACGCTCTCGGGGAAGCGGGAAAGTTCATTACGAACCACAAGCGAATCCGACCGCGACGTGCGCAGACCTTCGCAACGGGACCGCCGTGGCGCAACGACGACGGTCAAAGGGCTTTGCAGGCCCTTGAACCGGAACTTTGGTGGACAGTCCCCGACGCAAACGTGCTGGTCAGGGCGTTGCGCCACCAAGGGCGGACACCTGCAAACAGCCCCGCTCGTGGGGTTCGTGTGGGGTTTCTGTGGGGTCGAGGGCCACCCTGGCCGGCATCAGCTGACGTCGGTCTGCGGTGCGGTCCAAGCTGCGCCAATCCAGTCGGCGCCACCGGTACACCGTCGACGTCATCAAAGTCCCGGGCCAAACGTTACTCGTCACCGTGCAACTCTGTCCTTAGGCTTGCCGGCTGACCCCCCGCCCGGGCTCACCACCCGCAGTCGGGGTATTCGAAGACGCTCCGAGAAAGACCATTCGATGCGCCCAAAATACCGGTATACTTGTCACCGTGACACGTACCCGGACGGGGGTGTGCGGCTGGTGCGGCGCATCATTCACCGCCCCCAACGGCCGCGGTCCCACGCCCCGCTACTGCCGGCCCTCGCACCGTCAACGGGCCTTCGAAGCCCGCCGGGGCGGCCGGGGAGCACCGGCCACATCCGCGCTCCACGACCACGACGGGACTCTCGGGGCGGCGTTGGACCGCCTCGCCGTCGCGGCCGCCTCCCCGGCCGAGACAACCGGCAGCGACCAGCGGTCGGCGGCCGCCGGGTACCGGGAGCTGCACAAGGCGGCGTGCGCGGTGCTCGCCGCCAGCGGCCGAACCGCCCCCCCGGCCATCACACCAACAACGCCCCGCCCGGCCGACCCCACACCCAGCCCGGCCCCGGTGCCACCACCGACGCCCAGGACCACGACGGTACGGCCCGAACCGGTCCGGCGCACAACGCAACCCAAGCCGTGGATCGTGGTCCAACACCACCCCGGAAGCGACACCACCGACCCCGACGCCCGAATCGTCACCGGCCACAGCACCGCCCGGGCGGCGCAGACCGCAGCCCGCCAACTAGGCCAACTGTGGGACCGCCACCAAGGAACCGAACGCCCCCGTTGGACCTTCACCGCCGCCGCCCGACCCGACGCCATCCTGCCCGGCGAAGAACTCTCCCAACAGGCGGCCCGGCAATGGGCGCAACGCCTCCAAGTGCCCGTCGCCGCCCACCACCACGTGAGCTACCAAAAGCGGCCACTCCCCGGATGGCCCCACGCGGTCGCCGTCGACCGACTCGAAGGCACCTACCGTGAATCCCTCAACGGGCGCTGGCACCGCGACACCGGCGGCTACCACCTCCGATCCCACACCCCAAGGCCGAGAGACGCCCACCCCTACGCCGCCAACCTCCTCTTCGACGCCTGCGAACTGGCCTACCTCTCCCCCGTCGCGCAGTGCCCACAACTACACACCGTCATCGACGACTTCGCCGCCGACATCCTCGACCCCCTGGGCGACACCTGGACCCTCGACGCCGACACCATCCGGGCCTGGCTCGAACAACGACAACTCATCACCATCATCCCCCCACAATGACCGACACCGCCGCCTCCCGACCCCTCCCTGCCAAATAGCACCTGCCCCACGTCGCAATTATCGAGCGGACGCGTCACATAGGAACGCCGGTTATCGAGCGGTCCAGATCCGGCCCTCCGGTGCGCCGCACTCACGAATGTTCGTGCCATCGATAGATTAGAGAAACATATCCTCGGGGCAGCGTTACCCCGCAACCCCTGCGGGACAGCTATGTTGCCAATCCATGGAGACGTCACGGGTCTACATCCTGCTTGTAGGCCTTGATTCGATCACGGCTTCTAGGTATGGAACGCTCGACGGCGTCCGAGCGATAGGCTCTGCCTTAAGAGACCAAGCCAATCTTGGCACGGAGGGAATCACAACCGTCATCGAGCCCTTGGTTGACGACCATGGAACTCCAGTTGCGCCGGTTTCGTCGGAGAACATCTCATCCATCCACTGGCAATGGATTGCCGGGCAGATCGGTCGCAACTATTCGGTCTATGACGGCTTCGTCATTGTCCACGGCGCAGAAACACTCGCATACACAGCAAGTGCCTTGTCATTCATGCTTGAGGGGCTGGCAAAACCTGTCGTACTCACGTGGTGCGAAATGCCGCTAGATGGTCCCCGAACTGATGCGATCATGTCTATTTTAAACGCTATATACATCGCCGCTTACGCAGCGACGGGCCTCCCAAATGTCGCCGAGGTCGTAGTATGCACGTTAGACCGGATTCTTCATGGCGACGGGACTCGACGGGTGAGTGCGAATCCATTCACGGGTTTCGAGACTCCGAATGCAACCACCCTTGGGTGGATCGGCGAGAGCATCAGGATCGACACCTCGCAGCTACGCGAATCCAGGCACCAATCCGGACCCCTTCGCGTCCGTGCACTCGAATCCCGCGTCGTGAGCCTACAGCTATTCCCGGGGGTGGAAACGACGGCTCTAAAGGAGGTATTGCTCCACTCGGACCTAAAAGGTGTCGTTCTCCAGATATTCGGTTCGGGTAACGTTCGGCGCGACCCGGCCTTTCTGGACGTAATTGAAGAGGCAACGAAGGCGGGGAAGGTTATACTTGCCGTCGACAAACTCCCGAGATCCTTTCGCAATTCTGTAGACGTAGGAATGCATGAGCTTGTTGCTCGTGGTGTTCTCCCTGGATTCGATCTGACGCCCGAAGCCGCCCTCGCGAAGCTAATGGTTAGCCTAGGGCCGGTATGGGACGGGACATCTCCTGTCAGTGAACTCGTGTGCTCCGGAGTAGTTGGGCCAAACGGTACGCCGCTCGACCTGGGAAGTCATGCTGGCCGTGCCGTTCTCGGCCATGTCCACCAGGTTCGAGAGGATTTGATCGCCTTTGCAGCGGCCCACCCCCAGGACCTCCCGAAAATGGACTGGCAGCAATTCGAGGAGCTAGTGGCGGAACTCTGGTCGCGCGCGGGTTATGAGGTCGCCCTCTCGAGACGCGGTGCCGATGAAGGGATTGATATCTTCGCCGTCCGTCGGGACGGGTTTGGTTCGGTGCTATATTTAGTCCAATGCAAGCGTCAGGCACCAGACCGAAAGGTCGGTATCGACGTCGTGCAACGGCTTGTCGGAACCGTTGAAGCGCGTAAGGCGACGGCTGGGGCGATAGCCACAACCTCGTCGTTCACCATCCCCGCTATTAGGGAGGCGCAACGGGTTCAATGGCGACTTAGCCTCCATGACCTCGCTGATATCCAGCGATGGGTCCGCAGCGCATACAGCCCCCCGACGTAGGCAGAACCGTGCCGTCTGAATTCATATGCGCCGCCCTACCGGAATGCGTGACCGCCAGGTCTCTGACGTCACTGATGGTCATGCCAAACGTCTGTCCTTGTCAATGGAGACTGTCCTAGTTCGGCACGTATTACCCGCTCAAGAACGCCGGACAGAACTCTTCCGTCAGTCAACTCGATGCAAGCCATCCACGGCGCGCCGGAAATCATCGACCGGACCCTCAGGCCTGTGCCCCCCGATGGGGTGGAAAGACGGTGTTAGGAAACCCAGCGGTTCCACTCATCTCTTCCGACGTCTCCAGAGTCGAACAGCCTCGCAGATCAAGTAGACTACCGTCATCACGGCTGCAACGATCAGCTTCACCGGTTCGAGAATCCGTTGACCACAAGAGTGAGAGACACCCGCATTCGACGGAGTATATCTCGTGCGACATTGGTGGTGCCGGCGACGGCGATAGGGTGACTCAGCTCGGCGGCCTGCCTCGTTCTCTGACACCGAAGCTTACTAATCGATTGGGAGGAAGAGGTCGTTGGATTGAACTCGTGAGCCGGGGGTCGTGCACCAGTTCGGCACATCCTTCGCGCTTGATAAAGTTCATGTGTCGGGTCACCCCCGACTCCCTCGGTGTCACCACTTTGCCGGAAGAGGTGGGAGCCCCCCCGCTGACGGCCCGGGTCCTCTGAAGCACTTTCCGCGTCTAGGTTGACGTCGATGACCGACCGTCAGTGGCCGCTTGTTGTTGGATCGGTTCGACTCCTCCCCGCTCGACGACACGGATCCGATGACCGGGGCACGGTTCATGTCACCCGCCAGACACCGACGACGGGCTCAGTAGGCGCCCAGGTGATGACATTGTGCGGCCGGCGGCCTTGCCCATGGGCGTCGATGCGGATGTCGTGGTGTTGGGCCGCAACCGGGACCGTCTGTGCGGTTCGTGCTGGCGGATCGTGGAAGGGTGGCTGGAGCCGCCCGGGGTCGCCGACGGCGAGGATGCGGTGGTGGCGTGGCTTGTGGAGACGGTCCTTAGGGGTGGCTCGGCCATGATCGAAGACGTCCCCGTCGGCCGGGTCCGGGCGATACGCCAACGGGTTCGCGGGGAGATCAAGGCGGCCATCGGCGGGACGGTCACTACCGCGTTGGTCTCGCCCGCCACGATCTGGGTGTACTCGCCGTTGGTGATCGACGCCCAGACCGAGGAGCAGCAACACCGGGATCTGCGCGACGCCATGCTGCCCCTCCAACGCGGCCACGACGGCGGCCGAGTCGCCCCGCCGGAGTGGCGACAAAGTTGGTGGCAGGTCATCGCATCACGAACCTGACGACCCGACTCCCACGGCGTCCCAGGAGGAGCCGACGGAAGCGGCCCGGCGCAGGTGGGCGCGCCCGGCATCACACCGCGTCGAGCCAAAGTCCCAGTACCCATTTTCCTCCTCAGGCGCCTCGGCAACGGAAAACACCCATGACACCCACCGCACAAAGCAATCATGTCGGTTGCCAGCCGCCGGAGCTTCGGGTGACGGTACGACCACCCGGCTCGCACCGTGACCATGCTCGTCGCGTATGCGGTACAGGAACCGCCAAGTCAGCCGCACACTCGGGGCGATATCGGATGGTGTCTCGGATGGCGGTCGTGCGGCGACCCGATCACGGCATAGCGGCTGATCGGCCAAAGCTGCAGCGCTCAATCAACTTGGTCCACGGCGGTGAGACGGTGCGCTTGTCCGGGAATTCGATCTCAGTCATTTCGGCCGGGGTGCTCGCGACAGTGAGCAATGGTCCTCATCCGCGGTCCTATCTCGTGGCGGTCTCCAAGCCGGATCCGCCAAAGAAGCACCTCGTCCAGCTCCTGTGCCAGCGGACATGCGTTCCGTTTGTGCGCCCTCAACAGCACATCACAGCTCCTTTACCTCTCGCTTC
>JAUTXN010000355.1 GCA_030838045.1 Acidimicrobiaceae bacterium | reverse complement strand
ACGCCGAGCGCCCGTCCGGCCATCGCCACCAGCGTCCGCCAGCACTCCTCGTCGGGCGGCTCGCCCAATGCCGCCACCCGCGGCGGGAGCACCCGCTCGGTCAGGTCATAGACCCGCTTCCACCCGCGGCGGGTGGTGCAGATGACCTCCCCCAGGTCGAGCAGCCGTTCCACCGCCACTTTCGTCGGCGACCAATCCCACCAGGGCCCGCCGTTTTTCGACCCTCCGAGGTCCGATGCCGTGAGCGGGCCCTCGACCGTGAGGCGCTTCAGGACCTCGCCGACCGCGGGATTGCCGTTGACGTAGCCGCCCCACCGCGGGTGGCGGGCCAGCTTGCGGCGCCGGAACGCAAACCACGGCCACATCTCGATCGGCATGATGCACGCCGCGTGGGCCCAATATTCGACCGCCACCGGTGCTCCGGCCCCGTCGGTGCCCCAGCACGCCGCCTCGACCGCCGCCCGCCCGACGGCTCCCACCCGGGCGTAGCACACCACCTCATGCGACCGGGCCAGCACCGAGATGGTGTCGAGCTGCAGCGCCAGCACCTGCCGCAACACCGCGGCCGGATCGCGAGGACCACTGCCCCGACCGAGCAAACCCTGCGCCCGAAGGGCCATCCGGCGAGCCTCGGCGGTCGTCAGGTGGCTCATCCGAGGGAGCCGAGTCGGCGGCGGAGTGCCCGCGGCACCCGTCGCGTCGACCCGCCTACGCTGTGCGGGCGATGAACGCCGCCATCATCTACGAGAGCTTCACTGGCAACACCCGCCGGACCGCCCACCTGATCGCCCAGGAGCTGGCCAAGGCCGGCGTGAACGCCTCGGTCAGTCCCATCACCAGCGTCGACTACCAGGCCCTCGAGGTGGCGGACCTGGTGATTGTCGGGACCTGGACCGACGGGATGGTCATCGCCGGCCAGCGTCCCGGCCGGGCCGCCCGGCTGCGGCACCTGCCGGTGCTCGACCGCAAACGGTGCCTGGTGTACATCACCTACGCCATCGACCCGGGCAAGGCCCTGCAGAAGCTGACCCGCATCATGGAGGAGCGCGGCGCCAACGTGCTCGGCGGCATGGCGATCAAACGCAACGACCTCGAGGGCGGGGCGCGTGACTTCGTGGCTCGGCTGCTCGACGCCATCCCGGCCTGAAGACTCGGGGAAAAGCGTCGCCGGTCGCGCCACCGGCTCAGCGGGCGGTGAGGCCGGGCAGGCCGTCGATACTGGTCTGGTTGCGGGTGGCCTGGTACGCGGCGATTCCGTCGGCGCCCTTGCGGGCCGCCCACTCCGGCAACATCGGCCGCTGATCCACCAGGTCCATGAGCGGCACACCGAACCCACACGAGTCGCTGACGCGGGACACCTCGACCTCGATGACCGAACGAGCGCCGGGCGGCCGCGGCGGGGTAAACGCCTCGACGGCACCGGAAAACGCCGCATCGCCGGCCAGCACGGCCCGCCCCCGCCCGTGCAGGCGCACGATTCGCGGCGGTCCCGAAAAGGCGCAGAACATCAGGACGATCCGGCCGTTGTCCCGCAGATGGGCGATGGTCTCGACCCCCGAGCCGGTCAGGTCGAGGTAGGCGACGCGCCGCTCGTCGAGAATGGCGAACGACCCGTCGAGGCCCTTGGGTGACACGTTGATGTGCCCGTCAACCTCCGTTGGCGCGGTGGCCACGAAGAACATGGGCTGGGCCTGCAGCCAGTCCGCCAACGCCGAGCTGATCCCTTCGAACACCTTTCCCATGGATCGCCAGCCTAGAAAGTAAGTGGGACGAGTACCGTCCGTCATGTATGGGCGACTTTCGTGTGGAGCACGACACCCTGGGTGAGGTGCGGGTCCCAGCCGGGGCCAAATGGGCCGCTCAGACCCAGCGGGCGATCGAGAACTTCCCGGTCTCGGGGATGCACGTCGACCGGGCGTTGATCCGGGCGTTGGCGCTGCTCAAAGGGGCGGCGGCGGTCGAGAACGCCCGGCTGGGCGTGATCGAACCGACCGCAGCCGACGCCATCGCCGAGGCGGCGGCCGAGGTGGCGGCGGGGGATTGGGACACCGAGTTCCCCGTTGACGTCTACCAGACCGGTTCGGGTACCTCGTCCAACATGAACATGAACGAGGTACTGGCGACGCTCGCCGGCGAGAAACTTGGCCGCACGGTCCACCCCAACGACGAGGTCAACGCGTCCCAGTCCTCCAACGACGTGTTCCCTTCCGCGATCCACCTGGCCGCGGTGGACGGGATCGTCAACCATCTCATTCCCGCCCTCGAGCACCTGGCCCAGACGCTGCGGACCAAGAGCGAGGAGTGGCGATCGGTCGTCAAGGCGGGGCGGACCCACCTGATGGACGCCACGCCCGTGACTCTGGGCCAGGAGTTCGGGGGCTACGCCACCGCCGTGGAGCACGGGATCGAGCGTCTCGGTTCGGCTCTGCCCCGGGTGGGCGAGCTGCCGCTCGGCGGCACCGCGGTGGGCACGGGACTCAACGCCCCCGAGGGTTTCGCCGGGGGGAGCATCGGGCGCCTGGCCTCCGAGCTTGAGCTGCCGTTGACCGAGGCCCGGGACCACTTCGAGGCCCAGGGCGGGCGCGACGCCCTGGTCGAGGCATCAGGCGCGCTGCGCACCGTTGCGGTGTCCCTCTACAAGTGCGCCAACGACGTCCGCTGGATGGGAAGTGGACCCCGCTGCGGCCTGGCCGAGATCCACCTTCCCGACCTGCAGCCGGGATCGTCCATCATGCCCGGGAAGGTCAATCCGGTCATCGCCGAGGCGGTCTGTCAGGTGGTGGCCCAAGTCGTCGGCAATGACGCCGCGGTCGCCTTCGGAGGGGCGGCGGGGAACTTCGAACTCAACATCATGCTTCCCGTCATGGGCCGCAACCTGCTGGAGTCGATCCGGCTCCTGGCCTCGGTCAGCTGGTTGTTCGCCGACCGCTGCATCTCCGGGATCGAGGCCGACGTCGAACGGACCCGGACCTACGCCCTGTCGTCGCCGGCCATGGCCACCGCCCTCAACCCCTACATCGGCTATGAGGAGGCGGCCCGGGTGGTGAAGGCAGCGGCCGCCGAGGGGAAAGACCTGCGCACCGTGGTCCTCGAACGCGGGCTCATGACCCCCGAAGAGATCGACCGGATCCTCGACCCCGAAGCCATGACCAGGGGCGGGATACTCAGATAATTGTGCAGGTGTCACCGCCAGGAGCACATACGGCGACATGCCAGGTGGGGGCGCTGGTGTGGGCCGCCGTCGGCCTGGCGATCGCGTTGCCGGCCGTGACCAGTGCCGATCCCGATTCCCGCCTGATCATCGGGGTCGTGTCGGTGGTCCTGCCACTTGCCGCGGCCCTGGCCGCGGTCGCTCTCAGCCGGGGTCGTTACCGCCTGGCCGGACTCTTGCTCCTGTTGTCCGTCGCCACGCCCACGTACTTCTTGTGGGTCGTCAATATCCCCGCGCTGATCGTGGGCTGCGGATTGGTCATCCGAGGGCGGGGGAACCCTCGAAGGGCCCGGGATCCTTGGCGGTCGGGAAGTTCGGCCCCTGCCAGCTGAGGACCTTGGCCAACCGGTCGGTCAGCGCCTTCCACTCGGCCGGATGCCAGCCTTCGGCCGCGGCCACCACCGTGCCCTCCATCCCCAAGTGAACCAGCGCCGGCAGTCGCTCGAGTCCCAACTCCTTCACCGCCACCCGGTCAGGGTCGGCGAAGGTCATCAGGTCGTTGGCCCACGGCCCGAGAAACTGGCGGCACTCGTCGGCGGTGGCGGTCACCAGCCAGGCGATGCGGACGTCGGCCTGCTCGAAGGTCTGAAGTATCCGGCCCGCCGTGGGCAGGATCCAGGCGCTCTGGTGGGTGAACGGATCGATCACCACGAACAGCAGGTGGAAGGTGGTGAGCATCTGCTCGACGGTTCGCGCTTTGCCCTTGATCGGGGTCAGGAGGAGGTCGGGTGAGGGGTCGCGCGGCACGGCGCCAGCAACGTACCGCAGCACGCTGTCGGCTCACGAAATGGCAGGTCCTGCTCCCACGCCCGCCCGCAGGGTGCGACTAGCCCAACGCCGCAGCGGAGGGGTACGGTCGGAAGCCATGGGCTTGGGACTGGACGGCGGCCTCTATCGGCTTCTGCTGTTGCTGCACATTCTGTGTGCCATCGCGGGCTTTGGCGCAGTGGTGTTCAACGGCCTCTATCGGACCCGGGCTCGCCAGCGGGGCGGGGACAGCGAACTCCTCCTGTTGGAGGAGAACGGCTACATCACCCACATCGCCGAGTTCCTCATCTACGGCGTGTTCGTGTTCGGGCTGGCCGTCGCGTTCTCCAGCAAGAGCTACTGGGAGCTCAGCCAGTCATGGCTGTCGCTCGCCATGCTGCTGTACATCATCGAGATGGGGGTGCTGCACGGCCTCATCCACCGCTCCGAGCGCCAGTACAAGGATCTGCTGGTGCAGGTGAGCGGGTCCTCGGGTGGTCGCACCGCCGAGGTTTCGCAGCTGGAACAGCTGGAAAAGCGCATCCGGCTGGGCTGGGCGGGCTTCGACGTCATCTTCCTGCTGATCTTGTACCTGATGGTGTTCACCCCCGGCCACGTGCGGGCGGGCTGACCCCCGGGTTCTGCCTATGCATCCCATCGAGCACCTGCGCTACGTCGCTCGAGCGTCCGGCGCCGATCCGAGCATGCTGGTCCGGGAGACCGCGGCCGCGTTGGCCGGCGTCGTCCGCGTCGAACCGGCTGGCCTGGTGCCCGCCTGCCGGCGCCTGATCGAGCGGCATCTCACCGTGGGACCGGTCTGGTGGCTGGCGGCACGGGTCCTGACGGCCGCCGATCCGGTGGCGGCGGCCCGGCTGGCGGGGGTCGAGGTGGAACGTGACACGACCGCCGCGGCCCTGGCCGCGGCGCTGCCCGACGACATCACGATCACCATTGTCGGCTGGCCCGACCTCGCGGGCGCGGGACTGCGCCGGCGGGGCGATGTCGAAGTGCTGGTCGGCGACGCCATGGGGGAGGGCTCGATCCTGGCCCGGCGGCTGGACGAGGCAGGCACGGCCGCGGCCGTGGTGCCCGATGCCGGCGTCGCCGCGGCCGTCATGGTGTCGGACCTGGTGGTCCTGGAGGCCTCGGCGGCGGGGCCGAGCGGGATGCTGGCGACGCTCGGCTCGCACAACGCGGCCGCCGTGGCCGCCCATCGAGGGGTGCCGGTGTGGGCGGTGGCCGGGGTCGGCCGGGTGCTGCCCGAGCGACTCTGGGACGCCCTGCTCCAGCGGATCGATCAGGGACCGGCCGAGCCGTGGGACCGGCCCGTCGAACTGGTCCCGGCCTCACTGCTCACCGCGGTCATCGGCCCGACCGGCGCCCTCCCTCCCGACGAGGGCCTGGCCCAATCCACCTGCCCGGCCGCCCCGGAACTGCTCCGCGCCGCCCTCGGCTGACCCGTCTTAGGGGCTTGTGTTCAATTCGCGATGAAATAGATACGCGCAGTGAACAGAATGACGTCGCACGGTAGCTTCGGGGCATGGGAGAGATCGTGGAGTTCCCCAGCAACGGTTCGACCGCCCAGGGGTACCTGGCGATGCCGCAATCGGGGGCCGGACCAGGTGTGGTCGTCATCCAGGAGTGGTGGGGGCTGGTCGACCACATCAAAGATGTGGCCGACCGCCTGGCGGGTGAGGGGTTCGTGGCCCTCGTTCCCGACTTGTACCACGGGACGACAGCGTCGAACTCGGAGCCCGACGAGGCCGGCAAGCTGCTGATGAGCCTGAACATGGAGCAGGCGGGCAAGGACATGAGCGGCGCCGTCGACTACGTGGTCGCCCACTCGACGGGCGACGGCGTCGGCGTGATCGGCTTCTGCATGGGCGGCGCGCTGGCGCTGCTGCTCGGCACTTTCCGGCCCGACGCCGTCAAGGCGGTGATCCCGTTCTACGGCATTGTCGGTGGCCCGATGCCCGAACCGGATTGGTCCAAGATGACCGCCGCGGTGCAGGGCCACTACGCGGAGAACGACGGCATGGCCGGGCCGGAGGCGGTGGAGAAGCTGAAGAAGGAGTTGGGCGACAGGGGGGTCACCGTCGAGATGTTCCTGTACCCGGGGACCGAGCACGCCTTCTTCAACGACACCCGACCGGAGGTTCACGACCCCGAGGCGTCGGCTCTGGCCTGGCAGCGGGCGGTCGAGTTCCTGCGTTCGACGCACAGCTGAACCGGGAGGCTTTTCCCCATCCCTGACCTGATCACCGACTACCTCGAGTTGGGCCTGGCGTTGGGCCGTCACATCGACGGCCTCGTGGACGCGTACTACGGTCCCGCCGACCTGGCCGCCCGGGTGGGCGCCGAGCCCCCCCGCCCGCCCGCCGAGCTCGAGGCCCGGGCCCGGCGGCTGCTGGCCGACCTCGCGGCCGATACGGACCTCGACGCCGCCCGGCGCCATTTCCTGGCGGCCCAGGTGGCGGGGATGCGGACCACGGCGGCCAAGTTGGCCGGCGAGGCCATCGGCTACGTCGACGAGGTGCAGGCGTGTTACGGGGTGCGGCCCGAGATGGTGCCCGAGGACGTCTTCGCCGCCGCCCACCGGCGGCTGGACGACGTGCTGCCCGGGTCAGGACCTCTGGCGGAGCGCTACGTGGCGTGGCGGGAGGCCCAGGCGATGCCGCCCGACAAGTTGCGCCCGGCGGTCGACTCGCTGGCCGAGGAGCTCCGGCAGCGCACGGCGACACTGTTCGGCCTGCCCGAGGGCGAGCGGGTCGAGTTCGACCTGGTCACCAACGAACCGTGGGCCGGTTTCAACTACTACCTGGGCGATCTGCGCAGCCGGGTGGTGATCAACGTCGACCTCCCGGTGCTGTCCACCAGCCTGGGCCACCTGGTCGCCCACGAGGCGTACCCGGGTCACCACACCGAGCACTGCCGCAAGGAGGTCGGGCTGGTCCGGCGCCGGAAGCACCTCGAGGAGACCATCTTCCTGGTCGGCACACCCCAGTGCCTGCTGGCGGAGGGGCTGGCGGACCTCGGCTTGGAGGTCGTCGCCGGCCGCCGCCCCGAACCGTTCGTGGCCAGCCACCTCCGGCCGCTCGGGATCGCCTACGACGCCGACCTGGTGGCGCAGCTGTCGGAGGCGGGGGAGTCGCTGGGCAAGGTGCGGGGCAACGCCGCCCTCCTGCTGCATGAGCAGGGCGCCGACGCCGACACGGTCGTCGATTACCTGGCCCGCTGGTCGCTGCTGTCGCGGCCCCGGGCCCAGAAGGCGGTCCAGTTCCTGACCGATCCCACCTGGCGGGCCTATGTCTATTGCTACATCGAGGGGGTGGCGCTGTGCCGGCGGTTCGTGGCCGGCGACCCGGTCCGATTCGCCCGCCTCATCTCCGAACAGCTGACCCCCGCCGATCTCGGCGCGGTGGCCGCTGCATGAGTTATTACCGGTCGGTAATATAAGGGTCATGTCCCATCGCACCCGCCAACTGCCCCGGCGATCCTGCCTCTCGGTCCCCGCCTCGAGCGAGAAGATGATGGCCAAGGCGGCGGGCCTGGGGGCTGACATGGTGTTCCTCGACCTGGAGGATGCGGTCGCCCCGTCGGAAAAGGAGGGGGCGAGGGCCAAGGCGGTCGACGCCATCAAGAACCTGGACTGGGGCGACAAGGTCCTCTGCGTCCGGATCAACAGTTGGGACACCAAGTGGACGGCGTTCGACGTCATCGAGGTCGTGGGGAGCGCCGGGCCGCGCCTCGACGAGGTGATGCTGCCCAAGGTGGACACCGCGGCCCAGGTCGTCGCGTTGGACCTGGTGCTCAACCAGGTCGAGATCCGGGCCGGCCTGCCGGTCGGGCACATCGGCATCGAGGCGCAGATCGAGACCGCCCGGGGCCTGATCAACGTGGAGGAGATCTGCGCCGCTTCACCTCGCCTCGAGACCGTCATCCTGGGCCCGGTCGACTTCTCGGCGTCCATGGGCATGCCGTCACTGGCCGGCGGCCTCGCCATCCCGGAGTATCCGGGTGACTACTTCCACTACGTGTTCATGAAGATCCTCATGGCCGGGCGCGCCAACGGACTCCAGGTGATCGACGGGCCCTACGTGAAGATCGCCGACCTCGACGGGTTCCGCCAGTACAGCCGCCGGACCCAGATCCTCGGCTACGACGGGAAGTGGGCCATACACCCGAGCCAGGTGCCGATACTCAACGAGATGTTCGCCCCGAGTCAGGCCCAGTTCGACCGGGCGTCGGACATCGTCGACGCGTACCGGGAGGCGACCGAGGGCGACCGGAGGGGCGCCGTCATGTTCGGCGACGAGATGATCGACGAGGCGTCGCGCAAGGTGGCTGCCAAGGTTGCGGCCTTGGGTGAGCGGGCCGGCCTCACCCGGACCCGCACCGCTCAGGAATAGCGGCACCGCTCCCAGGCGGGGTTCAGGCCGGGCGAAGGCCGCAGTCGCGGCAGGCGGGGCTCAGGCGCAGTCGCGGCAGGCCGGCCGCAGGCCGCAGTTGCGGCAGTCGCCGCAGTCCAGGCTCAGGCGCAGTCGCGGCAGAGCTGGTGGTCGCGGTCGGCCAGCTGGCCGGGCGGCTTCAGCAGGAAACACGACTGGCACAGGAACTCTTCGGGACGGCGCACCGGGATGACGGTCGCCAGCTGATTCGGCGTGCCGTCATCCTCCTCCTCGTCATCCTCGACCTCGTCGTCCACCTCGGTGTCCCCACCGCGTAGGCGCTCCGCCAGGATCACATCGAGGCTGGCTTCGACCTCGTCGGCCAGGCCGTCGTCGTCGTCGGTCTCGGGCTCGGCGGTCGGGTCGGCGGGTGTCGCCACCTTGACGACCTTCACCTCGACTCCGTCGGTGACCACGTCGACCGCGTCGAGCACCTCGTCGCCGTCGGTGTCGTCGTCGCCCAGGCCGTCGGTGTCGTCGTCGCCCAAGCCGTCCGCATCGTCGTCGAGTCCGTCTTCGAGCGCGTCGTCCCCATCGAGGTCCTCGAGGTCGTCGAGCTCCTCGAGTTCGTCGACGTCCACGCTGTTCTCTACGTCTCCGGAGCCGGCCGAGTCTCCGGAGCCGGCGGACCCGGCCGGGCCCTGTTGTTCGATGTCGATCTCGGTCGTGCTCATAGCATCACTCATCTCATCTTCGGAGGCGATCGCCCCCTTGGGCGTCGCGTGCGCCCTCAGCTTGGGCCTGGTCGTCGAATCCTCCTCGCGTCGGGCGGGACCGTGTGTGGCCTCGGTGAAACCAGTTCTCGCAGCCAGCTATTCCCGGCCCGGCGATTCGGCGCGCCGTCGCAGTCCAGCCGGTGTTTCCCCGGAAGCGGAACGCGCAAACCTCAGTTCTTGCGCAACACCGGCGGCCCGATGCGATCTCGCACCAACGCCGCGATCTCCCCCGGATTGGCATGCCTTCCGAGGCCCGCCTTGGAAAAGATCAGCTCGTCGTCCACGGTGATCTCGAAACGACCCTTGGACGAGGGAAGCAGCTCGACGGCTTTGATGATCGGAGCCCAGTTGGACAGGAGTTCGTCCGTCAGACCGACGGCACGAGGCGTGTAGTTTCAGGGAACGCAGAACTCGATCAGGACCGTGTGCCTGGGGTCGAGCATGCCTCTCTCCTTCCGGCCAGCTGGGGAGCACACAAACTACCGCTCC
>JAUTXN010000330.1 GCA_030838045.1 Acidimicrobiaceae bacterium | reverse complement strand
GACATCGTCACCAACGCCCACGTGGTCGGCACGGCCCAGCAGTTCCAGGTCACCTTCTTCGACGGCCAGACAGTGGCCGCGACCCTTGTCGGGACCTACCCCCCCGACGACCTGGCCGTGATCAAGGTCAATCGGGCCAAAGGGGTGAACAAGTTGGTCCTCGACGACTCGAGCAAGCTGCAGGTCGGCGACATCGTCATGGCCATTGGCAACCCACTCGGCCTGGCCAGCTCCGTCACCGAGGGCATCGTCAGCTTCACCGGCCGGACGGTCAGCGAAGGCAACGGCGTGGTGCTCCCCGACACCATCCAGACCAGCGCCGCCATCAACCCGGGCAACAGCGGCGGCGCCCTGGTCGACCTGCAGGGACGGTTGGTCGGCATCCCGACTCTGGCGGCCGTCGACCCCGAGCTCGGGGGCAGCGCGGCCGGCGGGATCGGCTTCGCCATCCCCTCCAATACCGTCAAGCTCATCGCCAACCAGCTGGTCAGCCAGGGCAAGGTGGTCGACAGCGGTCGTGCCGCCCTCGGCATTTCCGGCGCCACCGCGGTCGACTTGGCGGGCAACCCCATCGGTGTCATCGTTGCCGGCGTCCAGGCCGGAGGACCGGCCGTCAAGGCGGGCATCAAGGCGGGCGACGTCATCACCAAGATCAACGGCACCGCCACGCCCACCCTCTCGGTGCTCGAGGACGTCCTGGCCGGGCTCAAACCGGGTGACAAGGCCACGGTGACGCTGTTGCGGGCTGACGGGACGACCCACGACGTCACGGTGGCGCTCGGGAATCTGGGGAGCTGAAATGGCCGCCAATCAGACGACGACCGTGGTCAACCTCCCGACCTTCCAACGGTTCTTTCGAGGTGCTGGCGGTCTCGACGTCGACAAGGACGACCTGAAGCGCTACAGCGACTTCATTTTCCGGAAGATTCAGGACCTGCTGGTGATGGCCCAGGCGTCGGCCCGCTTCAACGACCGCGGAATGATCGAGGACTGGGACCTGCCGATCACCAAAGGCTTGCAGGAGTGCCAGCACGCCTTCGAGAAGATGGATGAAGCCATCGAGCTGCAGCCCATCCTGGGCCATCTGGCGGCCCGTCCCCAGCTCGACCTGCCCTACAGCGAGGAGCTGGAACGGCGGCTCCCGCTCATCGCGGGCGGTGTCAGTGTCGCGCTGGCCCGCGCCTTCAAGATCATCGAGCCGACCTTGAAAAACCCTGGGAGCGAGCACTGGGAACGCGCCTTTCGGGTCTTCGACACGCTCCTGTAGCCCGAACCAGCCAAGAGGAGGAAGATGATCGTTATTCGAAGCCCAATTCGGGAAATAGCCCGGCTTTGGTGGCTGTACCTGGTCGCGGGGGTCCTGTGGATCTTGTTCGGCATGTGGCTGTTCTCATATCGAGTCGGAAGCCTCGTCGCCCTGGCCGTGCTGATCGGCGTCACGATGATCTTCAGCGGCCTCACCGAGATCCTGGTCGGCCGGGCGGTACCGATCTTCCGGTGGCTGTTCCTGCTGGCGGGCGGCTTGTCGCTGGCGGGCGGGGCCGCGATCCTCGTCTGGCCCGGGCCCACCTTGTTCGTGATAGCGGTCTTCCTGAGTTGGTTCCTCGTGATCACGGGGACTGTCCACATCATCGATGCCTTCGCCCGGATGGGAGCGAGCTACTGGTGGTTGCGCCTGGTGCAGGGCGTCATCGAACTGGTCCTCGGTGGTTGGGCCCACGGCGACCACGTACGGTCGCTGTTGGTCCTCGTCAGCGTGGCCGGCGCCTTCGCCATCGTGCGGGGGATCAACGCCATCTACGCGGCTTTCGAGTTGCGCCAGGTCGACGAAGTGGTGAGCAGCCTGACTGGCTGAGCCCCCGGGCCGCCTCCTTGGGGGCGGCCCGGTGACATCGATCGTCAATCGGTTTGGTGCTCGGGCGCCCTACGGCCACCCATGAGCCGGATGACCAGCGCCTGCCCAAGGTGCTGGCCTTGCCGACTTTTTCGGCCGATACCATCTCCTCGACGGCGTACGCGACCGAGGAAATCCTGACCGTCGTGGCGGCCGGCCGGTCGAGCGTGGCCCTTGGCCTTGCTTGGTGCGTGCCCATTTCAATGGTCGTCGAGGCGTTGCTGGCAATCGTTCCTGGCTCCAACCGCCATCTGCTCCGCAACCCAAGCCAGGTTCTCCTTCGCGAGCAGATGATGGTGGACCTGGACGTGGCCGTCATCGCGGTGCCGTACCGAATCCGCTGATCAGGTACTTACTACGACGGCGCGTGGGTTGCGAAATGCCGGACCATGGCACCCTGGCGCGTCATGCCGATCTGCGGTCACCTCAATCGCATACAGGCGGTGCTCCCTTCAGCGCCCGGTTGTGAGGACTGCCTCCGGGCGGGGCGACGCGACTGGATCCACCTTCGCCCGTGCTGGGCTACGTGGACGAGCTGATGGTCGAACTGGATGGCGGCCCCCCGCCCGGTCGCATCCCGAGTGGCAGTCGCATCCCGAGTGGCAGTCGCATCCCGAGTGGCGGCGACGCCCCGGGAGCCCGCGCAACCGCTGCGCAATGGCGGGTCGTACAGTGGAATCATCAATGAACGCCTCCGAGGAATCGGAGAGAGGAGGAGGAAGGCAAATGACCGATGTTCTCGGTTACCACCACCTCAGCTTGAGCGTGACGGACCTCGCCAGGAGTGTCGAGTGGTACCAGCAGGTATTGGGGCTGGACGTCGCCGCCGAGATCCAAGGCGAGGGATTCCGCAGGACGCGTCTGCGGGCCCCAGAGAGCGGCGTCACGCTGACGCTCACCTCCCACGAGCACGAGCTCGGCGGGTCCTTCGACGAGCGCCGCCCAGGGCTGGACCACGTTGCGTTCCAGATCAGAGGGGTAGACGAGATCCACGCGCTTAACGACCGGTTCGCCGAGCTCGGGGTCGTCCATTCGGACATCAAAGAGTCAGCGGCCGGGACAGCCATGATCACCCTTCGCGACCCGGACAACATCCAGGTCGAGGTCGTCGCCGGGCCGCTCGACCCGGCCATCGCCGGCGTCCCTACCGGCGTCTGAGGATCGTCCGCTTCCCCAAGCGTGCTTCTGGTTCTTCCGGTCGTAACGACGGGGCCATTCCTGCGGAGGCCCCGGAAGATCGAGTGGTATGCCATCAGAGTGCTCTCAGACGGACGTCGTCGCTTGAGGAATGTGAGGTACAGCAGGAACGCGGTCGATGTCGTTAGGTGCACCGTTGACTCGCCAGCCGATCCGCCGGTGGCGCCGGGATTCGAACCCGGTACGTGCGGATTAAGTCCGCTTCCGGGGCAGTCCACCCCGTACGCCGGGCCATGAGTGCTGTGCGAGCCGCGGCCGACGAGATGAGGCCCTGATCGCCGACGACCTGTGGCCCTTGCCGACCGACCAGGAGATGCTGTTCATTCGGTACAAGGAGTTGGGAAAAGGCCCCCCGGGTACGGCCCTGACCGCGGCTACGGGCAGGTGGTCAATCGACCCACCTCGGCGGCGGCGCGAAGCAGGGCTTTAGTGTAGTCATGGGTCGGCGAGGTGAATACCTCCGCGGTCCGGCCGCACTCGACCAACCGGCCCCGCTGCATGACCGCGACCTGCTCCGCCACCGCTCCCGCCATGTCCAGGTCGTGGGTTATGACGAGGAAGGCGATGCCATGGCTGTCGCGCAGATCGCGGATCAGCTTGACGATGCTGGCCCGTAGTGTGGCGTCGACCATCGAAGTGGGCTCGTCGGCGACCACGAGGCGGGGACGGCCGACGAGGGCCCGGGCCAGTACCACCCGCTGGCGCTCGCCACCGGACAACTCGTGAGGGAACCGCCTGAGATAGTTGGCGGCGGGCGTCAGCCCCACCTCCTCGAGCGCCTCCGCGACCCTGGGCGAGCGGGCGTCGCCGGCCCGGGCGATCTCGAGCGGCTCGGCCACCGCGGCGCCGATGCGCATGGCGGGGTGCAGCGACTGGTACGGATCCTGGAGGACGAGGTGCATGCGCCGCCGAAGACGGCGCATCGGCCGCTCGGCCATGCGGGAATACTCGACCCCCTCAAAGAGGGACTCTCCCCGGTCGAGCCGCTCGAGGCGCACTACGACCCGTCCGAGGGTCGACTTGCCGGACCCGCTCTGGCCGACCAAGGCGACGATCTCTCCCTCGCCGACGGCCAGGGAAACGTCGTCGAGCGCCGTCACCCGGCGGCCATGGGAGCCGCCGGCGGTGAACGTCTTGTAGGCGTGGCGCAACTGCAGCACCGCGGCGCTCACGCCGGGATCTCGAGGGGGCAGAGTCGGGTGTTGAGCAGCCGGCGGGTGTAGTCCTGGCTGGGCTCGGCCGCCACCTGGGCTGCCGGACCTCGTTCGACCACTTGGCCGTCGTGGACGATCAGGAGGTCGTCCGCGACCCGCAGCACCATCTGTATGTCATGGCTGATGAGCAACACCGTGAGCCCCAAGCGCTCCTTGAATTGCTGCAGCAGCCGGAGGACGGCCGCTTGGGTCACCACATCGAGCCCGGTCGTCGGCTCGTCGGCGATGAGCAGGTCGGGGCGGTTGACCAGGGCCATGGCGATCACGACCCGCTGGCGCATGCCACCCGACAGTTCGTGGGGATAGGCACCGTGTGCCGGCGGCGGGAGACCCACGTCGGTCAACATGGCGGTCGCCCGCTGGTTGGCCTCCTGCTTGGAAGCGGTGAGCCCGGCTGCCTCGGCTACCTGACGGTGGATGGTGTAGGCCGGATTCAGCGCGTTCATGGCGGCCTGGGTCACGAGCCCAATTCGGCGTCCCCGGACCTGGGCCGCGACCGACGCGCGCAGCAGATTGCGGCCATCGAAGGTCGCCTCGCCCGTGATGACCGGGTCCCCGGGCAGCAGCCCCAGTAGCGCCATGACCGTTGTGCTCTTGCCCGAGCCGGACTCGCCCACCAGGGCCGTCACGTCACCCCGTGGCACCTCGAAGCTCACGCCCTTGACCACCGGTGGCACCCCTCGCCCGTAGGAGACAACCAGCTCGCGCACCGCGAGGATCGGTGCCGCCGCCACCTCGGGGGCGTCACCGGCCACCGCTCCGGTGGCCAGCTCGGGCGCGCCGTCGGCCACCTGCGTCCGGCTTTTGGCCTCAGCCGCGTGCCTGGCCGCCCGCCCGGTCCCTACCGGACCGGGGCCGGCGAGAAAGCGGAGCCGGGTAGTGCTCGCCAGGCGGGGGTCGGCGCGCTCTTCGAAGGCGTAATCGGCGAAGGCGAAGCCCAGCACGGCGCCGGTCAAGGCCAGGCCAGGGGGCAACATCCACCATTTCCATGCGCCGGTCAGCAGGGCGTTGCTCGAGGTGGCGTTGGCCAGCATCAACCCCCAGCTCGGCCTGGTGGGATCGCCCAGCCCGAGGAAGGCGAGCGCGGCTTCGGAGATGACAGCGGCATTGGCCACCCGGACGAACTGTGCCGCCGTGAGTGGGACCAGGCGCCCGAAGATGTGCCGGAGCACGCACCACAGTCCTGACGCACCCATGGCCCGAGCCGCCTGGACATGGGGGTATTCGCGAACCTTGAGGACCTGGGCCCATAGGACCCGGGCCGGCCGGGCCCACGACACGGCCGCGATCACCACGCCGATCACGACCAGGCCCCGGCCGAAAAAGGCGGCCAGGACCAGCACCAGGGGCAGAAACGGAAAGGCCAGCGTCACGTCGACCAGGCGCATCAGCACCGCCTCGGCCCATCCCCGTCGCCACCCGGCGACGAGCGCCACCGCGACGCCGACGACGGTGGCCAGCGTCGCCGCACCGACCCCAATCGCCATCGAAATTCGGGCGCCGTAGATCAGCTGGGCGAAGATGTCGACCCCCAGGCCGTCGGTACCGAGGGGATGGCCAGCGCCGGGATGCAGAAGCGGCGGACCGCTTGGGAGGACAGGTGAATGGCGGGCGACCAACGGCGCCAAGGTCGCGGCCAGTAGCGGCACGGCCAGAAGAATCAGGCCGGCCCGGCCCAGAATCTGTCCGGGGGTGCTCCCAGTCTTCCCGGGGGCTTCACCCACGCCCGGTTGGCGGGATGCGGTAGCCCACAGCCGGCTGCGCATGGCCTTCACGTGGTCACGATGGCGGGACGCCGGACTCTCGGGTCGAGGAACGGATAGGCGAGTTCGCCGATCAAGTTGGCGACAATGACGCCGGCCGCGATGAGCAGGAACGCTCCCTGCAGGACCGCGTAGTCGCGCGCCAAGACGCTGTCATAGATCAGCCGGCCCAACCCGGGATAGGCGAACACCGTCTCGACCGGTGCCGCCCCACCGAACAACGCCCCGACGTTCAGCATGCCGACGGTCCACACCGGCACCAGCGCGTTCCGTCGTGCGTGGCGGCGGACACCTTTGGCATCGAGGCCCTTCGCCGCGGCCATCGTGACATAGTCCTCTCCGATCTCCGACACGGCGGCGGAGCGGGCGATCAAGTACGCCGACCCCAGTCCCCCCAGGGTCAGCGCCGTGATCGGCAGGATGGCGCGGCGGGCCACCTCGGCGGCCAAGGCGGCGCCGTGGTACTGCCCGGTCGGCAGCGCGCCGAAGACAGGGAGCAACTTGAGCGTCACCGAGAACAGCAGCACGAGCAGCAGTGACGTGAAGAAGGGCGGAAAAGAATCGGCCAGCATGACGCCGGTCAGGGTGCGAATGTCGGAAGGGGTTCCCCGCCGCCACGCGGAACGAAATCCCAGCCCCGAGCCGATCAGGGTTGAGAGCACCAAGGCGGTGCCGAGCAGCAGCAGGGTCCACGGCAGCCGCTGGGCCAGCAGCGTGGTCACGGGCTGGCCGTAGCGGGTCGAGATACCCAGGTCGCCATGGGCCAGGCGCCCCACATAATGCTGGAATTGCTGCCACTCCGAGCCGTTCAGGCCGTACAGGGCCGCTAAATGAGTGCGCTGGGCGGGCGTGACCGCGGCCGCTTGATCGGGGGGTATCAAGAAGTCGATGGGGTTGCCGGGCGCCAGGCGGGGCAGTGCGAAGTTGATGACGATGGCGACCGCGAACACGAGAACGGCCAGCGGCAGGGCGTGGGCCAGCTGCCGCCCGACCGGGAGGAGGCCACGCCAGCGACTGGTGGACTCGACGCTCCACTGTTCGGGCGGGCCAAGTGCCGAGTCGAGGTTCGCCGTGCCCGCGGCCGCCTCGTTCGGGGCCGGGCTCACGCCTCGTCCAAGCTCCGAATCTGCCGCCGTCGGTTCCGCAAAACGAGGCCGCCGCCGACAACGACGACCACTCCCACGATCAGCCCTATGACCGCCCAGGGCGGACCGCTGGAGCTGGAGCTACTGGAGGCGCCCCCGAGCTTGGCATATCCGGGCAGGAACGACCGCACGGTCAGTATCCCTTGACCGGGATCCTCGACCCATCCGTTGTACGCCGCGGTGCGGTAGGCGTAGTCACCCTCGGGGTAGAACAGCACCTGGGTGGGGGCGTCCTGGGCGAAGACGGTTTGGGCCTGGTAGAGCAGCTGCTTGCGCTGGTTGATGTCGATCGTCATCTTGGCCCGGTCGACGAGGGCGTCGAACTTGGGGTTTGAATAGCCTCCGAAGAGCGCCTGCCCGGGGCCGGGCGGCATCGAATGGAAGAAGAAGAACAGGGCGTCGGGGTCGGCGTGGGCGTGGGACTCGAGGTTGGAGATGGCGCCGTCGTAGCTCCCCGTGTTCCGCTGCTGGCGGAGCGTGGCCGGATCCAGTGGATTGAGCGTGAACTTGACACCCACCGCCGCGACCTGTTGCGCCATCAGTTGGACCGCCTGCACGTGCTGGGGCTCGTTGGCGGCGACCGAGATGGCGAAGCTCAGCGGCGCTCCGGCAGGTGTGCGGCGGATGCCGTCGGGACCCCGCGGGTAGCCGGCGGCGTCGAGCATTTGGTTGCCCTTGGCCACATTGAATTCGTGGCCGCCGTTGGGGTCGGCCCAGGGCGACGCGGGATGGACCCAGCCGTCGCGCCCCGGCAAACCGTGGCCCAGCAG
>JAUTXN010000325.1 GCA_030838045.1 Acidimicrobiaceae bacterium | reverse complement strand
GGCATCGCCGCGCTCGTCACAGAGAAAGGTCACGACGCAGTCGTCACAGTGGCTGGTCTGCTGCATCGTGCAGTCGTCACAGGTGATCACGAGAGTCATGACACCCATTCTGAACGGGGGGTGTGACCGTAACTCCGGGTCGCCGCCGGTTCAGACTTCGCTGCCCTCTTGTTCCTCTGCTTGATTTGCCTGATCTGCCACCGTCTCGACCGCCTGCCCTGAGCCACACCAGCGGCACGAGACTTCATCGACCTGCTCGGAAAGGACAAGCTCCTCGTCGACCGAAAGGTCGCCGCCGACGGTGTAGTGGTGGAATGCCCTGGTCCGGCGGGTCACGGTCACGTCGAAGCGGGTCACGTTGCCACACGCCTCGCAGCGATAACGCTGGGACGCCACGGGGGTCACAGCGGCCACGCTAACGCCTGTCGGAGCCGTTGCCTGCGCCGGGTGCGGTCTATCGTGCAGCCCATGGTTCACGCCTTCGTCTTGATCGACGCGGAACCGGGCCGCGTCGCTGATCTGGCCGGCGAACTCGCCGATGTCGAAGGCGTCGCCGAGGTCTACTCGGTCGCCGGCGAAGCCGACTTGGTGGCGATCATCCGGGTCCGCGAGCAGGACGAGCTGGCCGATGTGGTCACCCGCCGCATCTCCGCACTTGCGGGGATCATCGATACACGGACACTTGTCGCGTTTCAAGCCTTCAGCCGCCACGATCTGGAGGCCATGTTCGACTTGGGGGCGTAGCATTTGAAGCGTGGCTGATTTCTTCAAGGCTCTCGGTTTCGTCGCCCTCGTGATGCTCACCACCCTGGCGGTGGGTGCGGCCCTCGTGATGCGGTCCCTCATCCGGGCCAACCGGGTAGCACCCGGTCGGCGTTCGGCCGCGCCACTCTCCTGGCTGGCGTCGCCCCGCCTGGCGGCGCGACTGCACCGCCGGCTTCGCCGGGCGGTGGCGGCGTCGGATTTCGCGGTCGGCACGATCGCTCCGTCCGCCGTGCCGCTCTGTGAGGTGGCGGGCGAGTTGGTCCAGCGGGCCGTGAGCCTCGACGACTGGCTGGTGGCGACGCTCAGCCTGCACCCCGAGGCGCGCCGGCACCGGCTGGCCCAGTTGACGGGCGAGGTCCGGGAGATCGAGGTGTCCGCGGCCCGGCTTCATCAGTTGAGCTCAGACTGGCGCCGGTGCCTGGACCAGGCGACTGAGGCAACGGCCGTCCCCCTCCCCGACCTGCATCAGCGCCTGGACGCGGTCGAGGCCGCCCTGCGGGAACTCCCTGCGCCGGCCGCGGCCATCCCTGCCTCCGCCCCTGCGCCCGCTCGCACAGCCGTGTCCAGGCCATCTCGCTGATCGAGCTCTAGCGAAGCCGGAGCAGCTCCCCGGCACGTCGCCCGGTTCTGGGGAGCGAAGTTGGTGCCCCCACACCAACTTCCCTCCCAAGTTCAGCACCGCCGCCGTCGCCACTGCCACCACCGCCGCCCCACAACACCGGGCCCCGGGGCCCGCGGCCACCCAGGCCCGCGTCTCCCAGCGACGCCCCCGACAAACCCCAAGCGTCGGCCGTTACGAGGGCTGGGCGGACCTGGCCCGGGACTGGGACACCTCGACCAGTTGGGCCAGGCGCGCCTCGGCCCGGCCGTCGTCCACGACCGCAGTGGCGATTCCCAGGCCCTCCGCCAGATCGGCCGCCTCGCCCGCAACCACCAGCCCGGCCGCGGCATTGAGCAGGACGATGTCGCGCCGGGGCCCCTTTTCCCCGGCCAATACCCGCCGCGCCAAGTCGGCATTGGTGGCAGCGTCGCCGCCCAACAGCTCCGCCTTGGCCACCCGCTCCAGACCCAGCGAGACGGGGTCCACCTCGTAGATCTGCACGTGGTGCTCCCCGGCCGGGTCGACCCGGGACTCGACCACCGTGGAGCGATCCGTCGTGGTCAGCTCGTCGAGGCCGTCGTGGCCGTAGACCACCATCGTGTGCGTGGCGCCGTTGGCCGACAGGACGCCGACCATCTTGTCGGCCATGGACGGGTCCGAGACACCGACGACCTGGCGGCGGGTGCGGGCCGGGTTGGCCAGCGGGCCGAGGAAGTTGAAGACGGTCGGAACACCGAGCTCGCGGCGCGTCGGCCCGGCGTGGCGCATCGAGGGATGGAAACGAGGCGCAAAGCAGAACCCCATGCCCGCCCCTTCCACGCACGCCGCCACGTCAGCCGGGCCGAGGTTGATCGCCACGCCCAACGCCTCCAGCAGATCCGCCGAGCCCGCCTTGGAGGAGGCGGCCCGGTTGCCGTGCTTGCACACCGGCACGCCGGCTCCGGCCACCACGAACGCCGCGATGGTCGAGACGTTGATGGTGCCGCTGCGGTCGCCGCCGGTGCCGCACGTGTCCACCACCCGGGCCGCCAGCCCCGCACCAAGGGGCACCAACTCGGCGGCCGCCAGCATGGCCTGGACCATGCCGGTCATCTCGTCGACCGTTTCGCCCTTGCACCGCAGCCCGAATATGAAGGCGGCGAGCTGTGAGGGCGTGGCGTTGCCCTCGAACACATCGGACAGGGCTGCGCCGGCCTCGGCGGCCGAGAGGTCGCGGCCCGAGGCGAGGCGGCCCAGGATGAACGGCCAGCCCCCGAGGTCCCCGAGCGTCGCGGTCATCGGAAGGCCCCCATCAGTCCCACCACAGGTCCCGGTCGCGCACGCCCCGGGCGATCAGACCCAACTGGATCTGGGTGGTGCCCTCCACGATCGTGAGTTGCTTGGCATCGCGGTAGTACAGCTCCGTGAGGTGGTCCTTCATGTACCCCGCGGCGCCGAGCATCTGCAGGGCCACGCCCGACGCCCGCACGGCCAACTCGGTGGCGTAGTACTTGGCGATCGAGAGGAACGGCACCCACTCCTTGGTGTAGCGGCCCTGGTCGGCGTAGGACGCGGCCCGGTAGGTGAGGAGGCGGGCCGCCTCGATCTCGGCCGCCAGTCGGGCGACCTCCCACTGGATGCCCTGGAAGTCGGCGACGTGCTGGCCGAACGCGGCCCGCTGTTCTGCATACTCCGTTGCATACATGAGCGCTCCCTCGGCCAGGCCGATCCCCCGGGCCGCGACCAGGGGGCGCATGGCGTTGAGCCCGAGCATGGCCAACCGGAAACCGCCCACCTCCCCGATCACGTTGTCGTCGGGCACCGCCACGTCGTGCAACAACAGCTCCCCGGTGTCGACGCCGCGGACCCCCATCTTCCGGTCCAGGGTGCCCACCTCCACGCCCGGCGTCGACCGGTCGACGATGAAGGCGGTGATCGAGCGCCGCTCCGAGCCCGAGCCGGAGCCCAAGCCCGAGCCGGAGCCGGAGCCCGAGCCGGGGCCAGCGGAGCCAGACCCAGCAGAGTCAGAGGGGGTAGTACCGGCCGTCTTGGCGAACACGGTGTACCAGTCGGCTTGCACGACGCCCGACATCCAGCACTTGCCCCCGTTGAGCCGCCACCCGCCGTCGATCCGCTCCGCCCGAGTCTGCATGGCGGCGACGTCGCTGCCCGCCTGCGGCTCCGACAATCCGAAGGCGGCCCGGGTGGTCCCCGCCGCGATCCCGGGCAGGTACCGCTGCTTCTGCGCCTCAGTGCCGGCGATGAGCAGCGGCCCCGTCGGCAACCGGCTGAGCAGCAACATCAGCGCCGCGGTGTTGGAGTACTTGGCCACTTCCTCGATGGCGATGGTCAGCCCGAGCGTCCCCGCCCCCCCGCCGCCATACTCCACGGGCAGCCCGAGGCCGAGCAGTCCCGCCTGGCCGAACAGGGCGAACAGGTCCTCGGGGTACGCCCCGGTCTCGTCGATCTCCCGGGCCCGGGGCTTCACCTTGTCCTGGGCGAGGCGGCGGACCGAGGCCTGGAGTTGAGCCAACTCCTCGGGCAGGTCCCAGTCCATGGCCGCCGACGGTAGCCGGGCGGCCGCTCGTTTGATGGTGGGGAAAAGCCCGGCGCGGCGCGACCGAACGCCCGGCGGGGGGGAGGACCTGGTACCGGTGCCCTCAGGCGGAGCGGCGGCGCTGGCGGATCATCCGGCGGCGCTCCCTTTCGGTGGCGCCCCCCCAGACGCCGTCGCGTTCCCTGTTGCCCAGAGCAAACTCCAGGCAGGTTTCGCAGACCGCGCAGGCGTTGCAGATGGCCTTGGCCTCTTCCGCTTCTTCCTCGGAAACCGGGTAGAAAATGTCGGGGTCCACGCCTCGGCACGCCGCATGCTGCCGCCACGCCATGTTCTTTGTCTGACTCAAATTCTTTCCTTGAGGTCGGATGGCCAACCGTCACGTTGCTCTACCCAGTCGGCCCTGATTTTTATGCGTCCGGCAGTGAATATTCTGGCCGATCCGGTCCCGCTACGTCCAGACCTAGGATTGACGGGCTCGGCAAAAGGGTCGGCCGGGCAGCGGACGCGCCGCGACGTGGTCTCCCGCTCGTGATCGGAGGTCGAATGATCCGAAGCCTGGCCGCGGCGCCCCGAACGTCATTCGACCGGGAACGCGCCTTGGCTCGGATGGCCGAGGAAACCTTCGATGTGCTGGTCATCGGCGGGGGCATCACCGGCGCCGGGGCGGCCCTGGATGCCGCCTCCCGGGGCCTGCGCACGGCGTTGGTGGAGCAGCGGGACTTCGCCTCGGGTACCTCGTCGCGGTCGTCGAAGCTGATCCACGGAGGGCTGCGGTACCTGCAGCAACGAGAGTTCCGGCTGGTCTACGAGGCGCTGGCCGAGCGCCAGCGGCTCCTCGCCAACGCGCCCCACCTCGTCTCCCCGCTCCCCTTCCTCATCCCGCTGTTCGGAGCGAAGGGAGTGGCGAAGGACAGCCTGGCCCGGCTCTACTCGGTCGCCCTCTGGCAGTACGACCTGACGGGCGGGCTGCGCATCGGCAAGCGCCACCGGCGCATCGACCGGGAGGAGGCGCTGCGCTACCTGCCCACGCTCGACGTCGATCGGCTGGCGGCGGGCTTCTTGTACTGGGACGCCCACGCCGACGATGCCCGCCTGACCCTCACGATTCTGCGGACCGCGGTGGTCAACTACGGGGCGGTGGCCGCCAACTACGCCCCGGTGACGGGCCTGCTGACGGCGGGCGCCGATGCTCGGGTCGCAGGCGCCCGGCTGGAGGACGGCACCGAGATCCGGGCCCATGCCGTGATCAACGCCACCGGCGTCTGGAGCGACGTGGTCCGGGGCCTGGACGAGGGCCCGGAGGCGCTGGGCGCCCTCCGCCCGGCCAAGGGCATCCACCTGACGTTCCCCGCCAGCCGGCTGCCCGTGACCGCGGCCGCGGTGCTGCCCGTCCCCCAGGACCGGCGGTCGATCTTCCTCGTCCCCTGGGGCGACTTCACCTATGCCGGCACCACCGACACCGACTACCAGGGACCGATCGACGATCCGCAGTGCACCCCGCAGGACGTGGACTACGTGCTGGCGGCGGTCAACGCCTCGCTCACCTCGAAGCTCACGCGGGCCGACATCACCTCGTCCTGGGCGGGGTTGCGGCCCCTCGTCAGCTCGGCCAAGAGCGAACGGACCGCCGATCTGTCGCGGCGCCACCGCTTGACGCTCTCCGAGCATGGGCTGCTCACCGTCACGGGCGGCAAGCTCACGACCTACCGGCTGATGGCGTCCGACGCCGTCGACCAGGTGGTCGAGCATCTGGGGCGGGGTTCGCGGCGTAGCCCGACCAAACGGCTGGCGCTGCTCGGCGCCTCAGGGAGCGACGCCCTGCGATCGCCGGGCGCCGCCGGGCGCCTCGGCGTGGACGACACGATGCTGACGCACCTGGCCGGGCGCTACGGGACCGAGGCACGTACCGTCATCGCCATGACCGAAGCCGACCCGCAACTGGGCCGTCCCCTGGTGCCCGACCTGCCCTACCTGCAGGCCGAGGCGGTGTACGCGGCCCGCTATGAGATGGCCTGGACGTTGGCGGACGTGTTGGACCGCAGGACGCGTGCATCGTTCCTGGCCCGCGACGCGTCGGCGGCTGCGGCCACGGCGGTGGCCCGGCTCATCGCTCCCGAACTCGGGTGGTCGGTCGAGCGGGCCAAGCAGGAGGCGGCCAACTACTGCGAATCGGCGATCCGGTCCCGGGAAGCGGCAGGCCTGAACGACACCGGTGACTTGGCCCTCCACGGCCAGCGTTGAGCGGCTGACGCCGGCCATGGTCGACCAAGCTCGACGCGGCGCCCCGACTCCGCCGGTGGCCCTGGAGCTGGGCGCCGGTGGAATCGGCGCCCAGGCCATCCGCGCTCGCTTCGAGGCCTCGGAGGTCCCCGTTTCGGACGCTGTTATCGAGCGCCTTCGCGGCATCTGCCACAACGTCGACACCGACCTCGACGCCCGCGCCGATGCCAGCCGGGACTGGTGGCCATTGACGGTGAGCTGGGCGCTGCGCGGCGAGGTGCCGGCGCGGGCGGCGGCGCTGGCCCAGCCGGCCAGCGCATCCGAAGTGGCGGCGGTGCTGGCGGTGTGCAACGACGCCCGGGTGCCGGTGACCGCCATGGGCGGTCGCAGCGGGGTCTGCGGCAACGCCGTGCCGATCTTCGGCGGGGTCCTGCTCGACCTGACCGGACTGGCCGGGATCGCCGGCGTCGACGACCAATCACTCCTGATCGACGTGGCCGCGGGCACCTTCGGCAACGTGCTGGAGGAGAACCTGCGCGCCGATCACGGCCTGACGTTGGGCCATTGGCCGCAATCCATCGCGCTGTCGACGGTCGGCGGTTGGGTCGCGTGCCGGGGCGCCGGTCAGTACTCGACCCGTTACGGAAAGATCGAGGACATGGTGGCCGGGCTGCAGGTGGCGTTGGCCGACGGGCGTGTGATCCGCACCGGCGGCGCCGGTCCGCGGGCGGCGACGGGCCCCGACCTGACCCAGCTGTTCGTCGGCAGTGAAGGAACGCTGGGGGTCGTGACCGAGGCCCGCCTGCGGGTCCATCCTGTTCCCGCGGGTGAGCGTCGGGCGGCGTTCGGCTTCGGTTCCTTCGCCGAGGGACTCGACGCCTGCCGCCGCATCCTGCGGCGGGGCGCCACCCCGGCGGTGCTGCGGCTGTACGACGAGGCCGAGAGCCGGTCGGGCTTCGGCGCCGCCGGCATTGGGGCCGGCGTTGGGGGCGGCGGGGGTGACGGGGGCGCACGCGGGGGCGGCGCAAGCGGGGGCGACATCGGGGGTGGCGGGGACGGCGGGGGTGAGCTCGGGGCGCTCAACGTCCTCATCATCCTGGACGAGGGCGACCCGGCGATCATCGACGGCGTGATGTCAGTGGTGGTCGAGGAGTGCGTCTCGCTCGGCGCCCGGCGCCTCGATCCCGAACTGGTGCAGCACTGGCTGGACCGGCGCGACGACGTATCGGCGCTGGAAGCGGCCACCCGGGCCGGACTCACGGTCGACACGATCGAAGTCGCGGCCCGGTGGCAGGCGTTGACCGCCATGTATCGCGAGGTGGTCGACGCGGTCAGCGCAGTCGACGGCACCCTCTTCGCCAGCGGCCACCAATCGCACGCCTACCGCGACGGGGGCTGCCTGTACTTCACCTTCGCCGGCCGGCCCGCGTCCGACGGCGCCGCGGGCGCCACGGCCAACGCCGGTGACGCGTACTACCGCCGGGTGTGGGACCTGGTGATGGCCATCACCTTGGCCCACGGCGGAGCGATCAGCCATCACCACGGCATCGGGCTCAACCGGGGGCGCCACCTGGCCCGGGCGCTCGGCCCGGCGTTCGACGTCCTGGTGGCGGTCAAACAGGCGCTCGACCCCTGTGGGGTGCTCAACCCCGGGAAACTGGGCCTGCCCTCACCGTTCGGGGAGGTCCCATGGCCATGACGGTCGACCGCCGGGCGGTCGGGCGGGGGGCCGCCACCTATCTCGCCGTCGCGGCACCGTGTGGGCTCCTGATCGCCCTCCTCCACGGCTCGGACACCTCCGGCCACGAATCGACACTGTGGATTGCGGCCGCGCTGCTCGTCATCGTGATCGCGCCGCTCCTGGGCGGAGCCGTCGCCGGTTCGGCTCAGGAGGCGCCGCTCATCCACGGGGCGCTGGCCGTCGCCGCCCCGGCCGGCGTCTTCCTCGCCCTCCGGGCCGTCGTGGGCCGGGTCCAGGGCACGCTGACGGCCACCCAAGTGGTGACGTTCGTCCTGTATTTGGTGGTGTTCACCGCCTTGGGCATGCTGGGCGGGTACGTCGGGTTCCGGCGCCGCCAGCATCTCGCCTAGCCCGTCGAGAATCGAACAAGGGGGACGACCATCAGCATTCTCGTCATCGACGTGGGAACGAGCGGCGTCCGAGCCACCATCGTGCGACCCGACGGAGCGGTCGACCATGTCCATCACCGCCCGACGTTGCCGTCGACGCCGTCGCCCGGCATCGTGGAGTTCGACGCCGCGGCGATGGCCGAGGCGGCACTCGGCGTCGCCCGCCAGGCGTTGGCCGCGGGCGGTCCGGTGGCGGCGGTGGGCATCGCCAACCAGCGTTCGTCGACCATCGTCTGGGACCGGGCGACGGGCGAACCGGTCGGGCCCGGGATCGGCTGGCAGGACCTGCGCACCGTGGGTACCTGTCTCATGCTCCGGGCCCAGGGCATCCGCCTGGCGCCCAACGCCTCGGCGACCAAGCTGGCCTACCTGCTCGACACCTACGACTACGGCCGGACCCGGGACCTGGTCTTCGGCACGGTGGACACCTGGATCGTCTGGCGGCTGACGGGGGGCGCGGCGCACGTCACCGACGCGACGAATGCCGGGGTCACGGGCCTGGTCCACTCCGACGGGTCGGGGTGGGATCCCGAGATCCTCGAAGTGCTGCGGATCCCAGCCACGATGCTTCCGACGATCATCGACTCCTCAGCCGAGCCCGGCGCCGCCGGGTGGGCGACTGCCCTGACCACCGATCCCGACGGCACCGGACCAGACGGACCCGACGCAGCAGACGGAGCAGGCGGATCCCGCGGATCAGGCCGATCCCGTGGAGCGCCCCCAATCACGGGAATTGCGGGAGACCAACAGGCATCGCTGGTGGGCCAGGGCTGTACCCGGCCGGGGCTGGCCAAGGTCACCTTTGGGACCGGCGGCATGCTCGATGTCTGCCTGGACGCCCGTCCGGCGTTCGCCTACCGAGGAGACGGAGGGTGCTTCCCGATCGCCGCCTGGCGCCGCCAGGGCCACGTCACCTGGGGCATCGAGGCGATCACCCTGTCGGCGGGCACCGCGGTCGAATGGCTCCGTGACGACCTCGGCCTGATCGAAACTGCCGCCGCGTCGGAAGAAGTAGCGGCCCGATGCTCGGACAGCGGGGGCGTGTACTTCGTCCCCGCCCTGCTCGGTCTGGGCACCCCGGCGTGGGATTTCGGCGCCCGGGGGACGTTGCTCGGCCTCACCCGGGGCAGCGGACGGGCCGAAGTGGTCCGGGCAGTCCTCGAGGGGGTCGCCCATCGCGGCGCCGACCTCCTGGAGGCGGCGGAGACCGACGCCGGCCTGGCTGTCGCCGCCTTGCGGGTCGATGGCGGCATGAGCGCCAACGCCCTGTTCGTCCAATCGCTGGCCAACGCCTGCCGGCGCCCCATAGAAGTGTCGCCGGTGCTGGAGGCCACGACCCTCGGCGCCGCCTACCTCGCGGGGATGGCGGTCGGCACCTGGGCCGACGAGGAGGAGGTCGCCGACGCGTGGAAACCCCGGGCGATCGTCGAGCCCACCGCCGAGTTGGACCGTGACCGGTGGCGCGCTGCGGTTGACCGGGCCCGGGCGTGGATCCCCGAGCTGTCCACCCTCAGCTTTTGACGGTGATACGGGGGTTGTCTTCAGGCTCATTCAGGAGTTGGGTCTTGACAACGCGTGCGGGCGGGCGGTACCACCAGAATAGCGGGTGAGCGCCATGGGGGCGTCGGGTCAGGAGAGGGGCACCAATGCGGGTTCCGGCCGATCGGGCTGTTTTTGCGCGACCAACTTCCAGACGACGTCGATCGCTCGCTGCGTTCATCGCAGTCGCTTGTACCGGGTTGGTCCTGGGAGTGGCACCAGCCGCCCCCGTGGGCGCCACCGCTGCCGCGCCCGCCACTCGATCGACGCGACCGATCACGCCGGCCACGGGCCTTCCCGCGGGTGTCACGCCGAAGGTGCCGGCGGGCCTGACCCACGCCTCCGCACCCGCGGGCGCCCACCTCACGTACTACGGCGGCAAGGTCATCTCCAACGTGCAGGTGACCCAGGTGCTCTACGGCACCGGCACGTACACCTCTGAGGTCACCGATACCTCCACCACCGACGGGACGAGCATCGCCAGCTTCTACACCGGCGTGACCAACTCGACCTACTTCGACTGGCTCTCCGAGTACAACACGACCATCAATGCGGCCAACGGCCAGCCCGGGACACAACAGACGATCGGCCGCGGCAGCTTCGTGCGCCAGGTCCAGATCACCCCGGCGTCGGGGAACAACGGGGCGACCGTCGACGACATCAACATCCAAGCGGAACTGAAATCCCAGATCACCAAGGGCGTGCTCCCCATGCCCACCGCCAACACCCTCTTTGCCCTGCACTTCCGCGCCAACCAGACGATCACCCAAGGGGGCAGCTCCTCCGGCGTGGCGTTCTGCGCCTACCACGGCACCGTCGCCGCTTCGGGCAGCATCCCCGAGTTCTATTACAGCGTCCTGCCTGACTTCACCACGGGCGGCATGACCAGCGGCTGCGGAAACGGGACCCGGTACCAGAACGAGACGTCGGTGTCCTCCCACGAGATGATCGAGGCCGTGACCGACGCCGAGGTCGGCCTGGCCACGACCAACGCCCCGCCGTTGGCCTGGTACGACAACACAAACGGTGAGATCGGCGACATCTGCAACGCCCAGCAGGCCACGGTCACCGGCGGCGACGGCCGGTCGTACACCGTCCAGCAAGAGTTCAGCAACCTGCAGAACAACTGCGTGGTGAGCGGCCCGGCCACGACCAACGACTTCTCGATCTCGGTCTCGCCGACCAGCGTGTCGGTCAACGCCGGATCGGCGGGCACGGCAACGGTGTCGACGGCCGTGACCGCGGGATCGGCGGCGGCGATCGCGTTGTCCGCCAGCGGCCTGCCAAGCGGGGCGACCGCCAGCTTCAGCCCGACGTCGGTCACCGCCGGTGGGTCCTCGACCCTGACGTTGTCGACCACATCGGCCACGGTATCGGGCACCTACCCCATCACCATCACGGGCGTGGAGGGGTCGAAGACCCACACGACGTCGCTCTCGCTGGTCGTGTCAGGCGGCGGCGGGGGCGGCGGCGGCCTGGTCAACGGTGGCTTCGAGACAGGGACCCTGAGCGGCTGGACCTCGACCGGATCGACCAGCGTGACCACCAGCGGGCCCCAATCGGGCACCTACTCGGCGCGGGTCGGCACGACCACGCCGACCGGTGACTCCAGCATCACCCAGACCTTCACCATTCCGGCGGGAGGAACGGGGATCTCCTTCTGGTACAACGTCGTCTGCCCCGACACCGTCACCTACGACTGGGCCACGGCGACGTTGAAGGACAACACCACCGGGGTCACGACCACGCCGCTGGCGAAGACCTGCGTCAACCCGAGCTCCGGCTGGAAGCTGGTCACCGCGGCAGCCACGGCGGGCCACAGCGTCACGTTGACCCTGAGCAACCACGACGACAACTACGCCGGCGACCCGACCTACACCCAGTACGACTCAGTGGCGGTGACCACAAGCGGCGGCGGTGGCGGCGGCATCACCAACAGCGGCTTCGAGACCGGCACGTTCAGCGGCTGGACGACCAGCGGCGCCTCTACTTCCGTCGTGACCACGACGCCGCACACCGGCGCCTATGATGGGCGCGACGGCACGACGACGCCCACCAACGGGGACTCGAACATCGTGCAGACGTTCACGGTCCCAACAGGCGCCACCACACTGCATTTCTGGTACAAGATGACCTGCCCAGACACGCTCACCTACGACTGGGCCACGGCCACCCTCAAGAACAACGGCACTGGCACCACGTCCACGCCTCTCGCCAGGACGTGCACGACAAACGCGTGGACGCAGGTCAACGCTGCGGTCGTGGCGGGCACCAGCTACACGCTGACCCTGACCAGCCACGACGACAACTACGCCGCCGATCCCAGCTTCACCCTGTTCGACGACGTCACCGTGAGCTGATCCCGCCCGGCAGGACCTGCTCGGTGGAGAGAAGGGGGGCCATCAGGTCTCCCTTCTCTGCCACCCGCTGGAGCACTGCCGGGGCCTCGAAGACGAGCATCTCGGGATCGCCCGCCTCCATCGCCGCCTCCACCTCAGACCACTCGAGCGGGGTGGACACCGTCGGGCGGTCCCGCGCCCGCATCGAGTACACCGACACCGTGGTCTTGGAGGCGGTGTTCTGGCTCCAGTCGATCAGGACCTTCTTGGGCCGGACGCTCTTGTCCTGGGTCGTCACGATGAGACCCGGGTGCTGGCGTTCGAGCACTTGAGCCAGGGCATGGGAAAAGGGGCGAGTGTCGTCGTAGGTCACCGGGGTGTTCAGAGGCACGTAGACCTGGAGGCCCTTGCTCCCCGACGTCTTGACCCAGGCCTGCAACTTCAGAACGTCCAGCGCCTCTTGCAGCAAGAAGGCCACCCGCCCGCACGTCAGGACGTCCGCCCCCTCGCCGGGATCGAGGTCGAACACCACCGAGCGGGGACACGCCAGATCCTCGGAACGGGCGAGCGAGGGGTGGATCTCGATGGCGGCCAGGTTGGCGGTCCACACCAGTGCGGCCGGTTCGCCCAGGCAGCAGTAGCCGATGCCGCCCATGTCGATGGTGGGCAACCACGGCGGCCGGTGTGACGGGCAGTTCTTCTCGAAGAACGACGTCTTGTCGACGCCGTTGGGGTAGCGGCGCAAGGTGATCGGCCGGCCCTCGACATGGCCCAGCATCACCGGCGAGATACGGGCGTAGTAGTCGATCATCTGACCCTTGGTGAATCCGGTGGCCGGCCACAAGACCTTGTCAAGGTTCGAGAGCTTGAGCTGCCGCCCGCCCATGTCCACCTCGACGGAGGTGGAAGGGGTCACGCGCTGGCCTGCTGGCGCGACCGCTTCCCTTTCCCATCCCCTTCATCGGACTTGGCGGCGCGGGCCGCAGCCAAGCTGGCTTCCAGGGCGGCCATGAGGTCGACGACGGGCGCCGCCGGAGCGGACTCGGGGGCCTGGGCGATCTCGGCACCTTCGGCCTTGGCCTCGATGAGCTCGATGACCCGCTCGCGGTAATCGTCGCGGTACTTCGTCGGGTCGAACGGAGCGGACAGGGACTCGACCAACTGCTTGGCCATGGAAAGCTCCCGGTCGGACGGCTTGGTGGAGTCGGCTGTCGGCACGGCGAGGTCGCCGGTAGCGATCACTTCGTCGGCGAAGAGCATGGTGGACAGCACCAGCACGCCGTCCTTGGGCCGTAGAGCGGCCAGGTACTGCTTGGAACGAAGAACGAACTTGCCCAGCGCCACCTTCCCGCTGCCCGCCATGGCCTCGACGAGCAGGACGTACGGCTTCACGGCCCGGTCCTCAGGCACGAGGTAGTACGTGTGGTCGAAGTAGATCGGGTCGATGTCGGCCAGGTCGACGAACTCCTCGATGTCGATGGTCCGGCTGGCCTCGGGGTCGATCGAGCGCAGCTCCTCGGGCTCGATGATGACGTATCGCCCGCCGCCGAGGTCGTACCCCTTGACGATGTGGTTGTAGTCGACCTCCTCGCCGTCGACCGAGCACACCCGCTTCTGGTTGATGCGGCCGCCGTCGACGTCGTGGAGCTGGTTGAACCGGATGTCCTTCGGTGAGGTCGCAGACACCAGCTTGATCGGGACGTTGACCAGACCGAAGCTGACCGCCCCACTCCAAATAGCCCTGGGCATGGGACCATTCAACCTCACTCTGCGCCTTGCGCGCCTTGCGCGCCTGGCGCGTCTTGCGCGCCTTGCGCGCCTTGCCCGGCGCGCCCTGCACGGCGCGCCGGGCGAGCCGGGGATCCTCCTGGGGTCGAAGGGGGGTCGTCGCCCCAGGCGGTTCGGGCTGGTTGTGTGCTGGTTGGAGGCTGGCGGTGCGTTCCGGCGTCAGGCGGCCGGGCAGGGGATGGACTGGTCCGCGAAGCCGCCGAAGTCGGTCGTCCAGTACCAGCCGTAGGTGGCCTTGGCGGAGTAGCTCCGGCTGATCCCAATGACCTTGTAGGCGG
>JAUTXN010000312.1 GCA_030838045.1 Acidimicrobiaceae bacterium | reverse complement strand
TCATCGAGATCGCCCACCAGCTGGTCGGCCTGGGCCGGCGCGTGCCGTCCCGGCAGCGGCGGTGGCCCATCGGGATACCCGGGCTTCAGGGTTGGGCTCGAACCTTGGTATTGAGCGCCGCCCTCCTACTGCCGCAACGGGGTATGCCGGGGGCAGTGGCTGCCCCGAGGCCGCCACCGAGTGTGCAATCACCGATCGGCGGATCGAGCGCCGTGGTGACGGGGCCGCCTGAGGTATCGCCAGCGGCACCCACGCCTCACGTGTCGACACCGGCCCGGGAGCCGTCGCCGCGGCGCTACGTCGTAAAGCGGTACGACTCGTTGTGGGCCATCGCCGAACACCACCTCGGCAGCGGGATTCGTTGGCGGGAGATCCGCGACGCGGGCGGCCGCCAGCTCGGGGGAAGCGGGATCGCGGCCCGCACGATCTACCCGGGAGAAGTCCTCCTCCTCCCACCGGCGCGCCATTCACCCCCGCTTCCGCCTGCTCAGCCCGCCAAATCCGGAGGTTCGACCCACCCGCAACCGGCCAGGAAGCCCCCCCAGCCGGCTCCTCCATCCACCATCGTGCGAGCTGCCCCACAGGCGACTGCGCCCCCTGCCTCGCTGCCGGGCCCGCCTGCGACTGCGCCGCGCGCCCGCGTCGGCACACCCGATTCCTCGCCCGCCGCACCGGCGACCGCGTCGACCGCCCCGCCCGGCGCACCCGCGACCGCCCCGCCCGGCGCACCCGCCTCGGTGCCTGCCAGCTCGGCGCCGGCCGACCCGGCGCCTGCCGACCCGGCGGCACCTCCGATTCCCACGCCGCCGACGATGGTCGCAGTGGCTGCGGAGCGGCGCTCGGCCGGTGGACGCGCCGACGCCACGGTGCTCGTCGAAGCCGGCTTGGTCGGAGCCGGGATCCTCGGCATCATCCGGGTGCTGCGTCGCCGGCAGGCCCGGCACCGGCCGCCCGGCCGCCGCATCCGCCTCCCCGGTCCCGGCGTAGCCAAAACGGAGCTCGCGCTACGCCACAACGAGACGCCTGGTCGCGTGCCGCTCGTCGAATGCGCCGTCGCCTCGCTGTTCGCCGCACATCGTCACCGCGGCGTCACCCCACCAACGATCCTCGGGGTCCTCGTCGACGACAACTCGGTCGAAGTGTTGCTGGCCCACCCGGCACCGCCGCCCCCACCCTGGGAAGCCGTCGCCGAGGGGTTCCGTTGGCGAATCAGCGCCAGTGATCTCCCTTCCGACCGACCGGAGGGGTCCGCCCCCCTCCCCGCCCTGGCGTCGCTCGGACGGGTCGCCTCCGGCACCGCCGACGCTCTCATCAACCTCGAGGCCGCGGGCCTGGTCGCAGTCACGGGAGAACCCGCCCAAGCCGCCGGATTGCTCTACGCCGTGGCGGCTCAGCTGATCGGGGCACCGTGGGCACGGGCCGCCAACGTCGTCCTGGTCGGTTTCCCTCCTGGCCTGGCCGGGCCGGACAACGTCCGGACCGCGCCGTCGATCAGTGCACTGGCCGAAGAGTTGACGGCGACGGCCGAAGTCATGTCCGTCACCGCTCGCCAACACGGGTGCCCCGACGTCGTCGCCGGACGGGTGCGAGGCGTGGCGGGCGACGGGTGGCCGCCGGTGGTCGTACTGTCCGCTCTGCGCCCGACTGCCCGAGAGCTCGAGCTGCTGGCCTCGGTCGCCCAACCCGGGGGCGGTGTCGCGGCCGTCGTCGCGGGCGCCGGCAACGTGTCGCGGTGGGAGATCGACGCCGGTGCCCGACCATGTCCGGTCAACCCCCTGCGCTTGGCCATCGAACCCACCGTCCTCGACGCCGCCACAGTGGCGGCCATCGCCGAGCTGCTCGACATCGCCGAGGACAGCGCAGGGGCGTCGTTGGAGGATCCTCCGTATGACCGCATCGAGGTGAGCGTCGAACGGATCGACGGCGCCCACCAGCCCGCGATCGTGGCGGCGACCGCGACCGCGACCACCCTCACCCAACGTCTGGGTCGCCTGCACAGTTCCAATGGCTCCGGTAACGGCGCCGCGGTCCCCGAGCTCGGAAAACCGTCGGTCCTGGTGCGCGTTCTGGGCTCAGTGGAGATCGAAGGGGCGTTGGAGTTCAAGCGGGCCAAGTCCCGGGAACTGGCCGTCTACCTGGCGATGCACCCCAACGGCGTCGGCGAATCGGAGTTGGACGAGGCGTTGTGGGGCGAGGCCGCCGGCCGGGTCGTGATCTCGTCCACCCGCGACTCGACGGTCTCGGTCGCGCGAAGCGCCCTTGGGGGCGCCGCCCGGCTGCTGCCCGCCCAGGGACAGGGCCGGGAGAAGCGGTACCAGCTGGGGCCCGAGGTCCAGTCGGATTGGAGTCAGTTCTGCGTCCTGCACCGCTTCGGACGAGACCACCAGTCAGTGGTGGCGTTGCACCAGGCCCTGGAACTGGTCCGAGGCCGGCCCTTTGAGGCAGTGATCTCCGGTCGGACCTACGGCTGGATCCACACCGAGGGCCACGCCCGACACATCGAAGCCGAGGTGGCCGATGCCGCCGACTTGGCGGCCGGTTTCTACCTTGACGGCGGCGATCCCCTCACGGCCCGGTGGGCCGCACGGCGGGGGCTGCTCGCAGAGCCCTACACCGAGCGACTCTGGGTCCGGTTGATGGAGGCCGCCGATGCCCTCGGAGAGAGTCAGGAAATCGAGCGGATCATGGACGAAATGGACGTGGTCCTGGAACTGGAAGGCGATTTCACCGGACTTCACCCCAACACACTCGCGGCTTACGACCGGCTCAGCCGCCGGCACCGGTTCCCGGTCGACACCT
>JAUTXN010000298.1 GCA_030838045.1 Acidimicrobiaceae bacterium | reverse complement strand
TCGGCGCCGATGATCGAGGCGCCGATCAGGCTGGCCAGGATGACGAACGGGGCGGTCACCCCTTCCAGCACCCCTTTCAGGCTGGTCAGGTGCAACCGGGGGTCGCGCACCCGTATCTGGTCGCGGGGAATGCAGACCGGCTCGATGGCGCCGTTCGGCCCCCGGGTGAACTGCTGCTCTTGCTGGCCGGGGGGGCAGAGCAGGTCGGCCTTCACGCCCGCCTGGGCCGCCTGGAGCCGGGCCTGGTAGGTCGCCTCGGAGAGGTGGTGGGTCTTGAGGAACGTGATGGCGCCCGCCACCACGATGGCGAGCGCGGCCAAGGCGAACGCCATCCGGACGAGTCGCCGGGCCATCACCCTGCGCAGTTCGCCCGCCAGCAGCGCCTTCATGAGGGGCGGGGCTCGGTGAGTTGGAGGAAGACCGTCTCCAAGTCGGCTTCCTCGGGGCGCAGCTCGGTCAGGTACAGACCCTGGTCGGCCAGGACCTTGGTGACGGTGGCGGCGTTCGTCGCGTCGACCTCCACCCGTATCTGGTCGCCGTCGAGCGATGCCGCCAGGCCGGCGCTGCGCAGGGCGTACAACCCGGAATGCAAGTCACCCGGAGCCAGGCGGACCAGCAGGCCGAGCCTGGTCGTGCCGGCCAGCACGGACTGGACCGATCCCGCGGCCACGCAGCGGCCGTTCGAGAGGATGGCGACGTTGTCGCAGGTGTGCTGGACCTCGGACAGGAGATGGCTGGAGACGAACACCGTCCGGCCTTCTCGGCCCAAGGTGAGCAGCAGATCCCGCACCTCCTTGATACCCGCCGGGTCCAAGCCGTTGGCCGGCTCGTCGAGGACCAGCAGGGACGGCTCCTTCAAGAGCGCCACCGCCAGGCCGAGACGTTGGCGCATGCCGAGCGAGAACCCTCGAACCGGGTCGTCGGCCCGCTCCGCCAGGCCCACCTTTTCGAGGGTCCGGGTGACGGTGGCCGCGCCGATCCCGTTGAGCCGGCCGAGCAGGGCCAGGTTCTCGCGGGCCGTCAGGCCCGGGAACACCCCGGGCGTTTCCACCAGCGAGCCCACCCGGGCGATCACGGTGGGCAACTCCCGTTGGGCGTCGGCGCCGAGGACGCGGCAGATGCCGGCGTTGGGCCGGACCAGCCCGAGCAGGCAGCGGATGGTCGTGGTCTTGCCTGAGCCGTTGGGACCGAGGAAGCCGAAGACGCCTCCTTCGGGCACGCTCAGGTCGAGCCCGTCGACCGCCTTGACGGGGGGGCGGCGCGGCCGGTGGTACTCCTTGCGCAGGCCCTCCACCTCGATGACCGCCATCGGCCCCTACCGTAACGGCCGGGCGGCGACGCGCCGGTACGCTCCCGAGGGCACACGTCTGTGCCGATTGGAGGTGCGTGGAGCGCGCTGAATCGGCACAGTCGCTCGAATCGGCACAGACGTCGGGATCACGCGACCGTACGGCCGGATTCGGTGCCGACCGGATCCTCGGATCGGCTCTCCCGGCGCTCGTCCTCGAGGTGGAACCCGATCCAGATGAAGGCGGCGGGGACAGCAAAGGGCAGGACCAGAAGATTGAGCCAGTCCCACAGTTTGTTTCCCTGAAAACCGGTCCAGCTCCAATCCAACTGGTACCCGCCGACGACCAGGATCACGAAGACGACGACCACGGCGGCGAGGGTCGCCCGCCAGTGGCGAGGCGGCGCGTCCCGGCCGAGCCACAGGCCGCTCAAGCCCAGCACGCTCGGCAGCACGATGAGGTTCAGCCAGTCCCAGAGCTCCTTGCCCTCGAAACCGGTCCAATCCCAGTGAAAGCCGTAGCTCAGGGCGATGAACGTTGCCAGGGCGGCGAGGAGCGGGAGGACCACCAGCCGCCAGCGAACGTGCATGTGGCGGGTGCGGATCCACAGCGGCTGGGCGCCGAGGACGATCGGGACCAACAGGAGATGCAGCCAGTCCCACACCTTGTTGCCCCGGAACCCGGTCCACTCCCAGCCCATGCCGTAACTGCCGGTGGCGGTGACGACCAGGCCCACGCCTACCGCAACCGCAACCAGCAGCGCAGTGCGCCGCGGGTCGCTCCTGGCCGCCCGGGATCGGTCCATGAGCATTCTGTCTACCAGGGCAAATACCCTGCGGTGATGCGTGTCGAACGGGTCGCCGCAGGTGTGACCTATCCGTCGCGCCACGAGATCCTGCGGCCCCATCAGAGCATCGCCGAGGTGGGTTTCCCGGGTGACAACGATCCCGAGACCGGTCACTTCGCCGCCTACGACGGCAGTATCCCAATCGGCGTCGTCACGGTCCTCCACGAGCCCCCGCCCCTTCCGACGGTCGCCGATCCCGCCGGCTGGTGGCGGCTCCGGGGCATGGCCACCGCGGGCGACCGCCGCCGCAGCGGCGTAGGGTCGGCGCTGGTCGGCGCCGTGCTCGCCCACGTGGCCGCCCACAACGGAACGACGCTCTGGTGCCACGCCCGCCTTCGGGCGCTCGCCTTCTACGAAAAGCAGGGGTTCGTGGCGATCGGCGAGGCGTGGGAAGAGCCGACCCTCGGGCCCCACGTGACTATGTGGCGGAGCGTTCCTCGGCCTCGCCCGTCATGACCACCGCCACCGAGTCCGGCGGCAGGACGATCACCCCGTCCTTCAGAACCACTCCTGGCTCCGACGCGGCCAGCAAGTCAACCGCCGGGACCGCCGGGGCCCCAGGAGACGCCGGAGACGCCGGAGATGCGGGCACGGTCACCGTCTGCGCTCCCAGGTTGACCGCGACCGTCACCGGACCCCGTGCCATGACCAGCCAGCCCCGCTGAGAATCGAAGGCCGTCCGCACCTGGCCTCGCCGCCCGTCGCTCAATGCCGGCATCCGCCGGCGCAGCGAGATGACCGTCGTGTACCACGCCAGCATCGCCGCGTGGTCGGGTGATTCCACCTCGTCCCAACGCAACTTGGACCGGAGGAAGGTGCCCTCCTCCTGCGGATCGGGAATGTCCTCCGGCGCCCAGCCGAACGAGGCGAACTCCCGCCGCCGCCCCTCGCTCACGGCGTTGCCCAGCGCCGGGTCCTGGTGGTCGGTGAAGTACATGAACGGGGCACTGGCGGCCCACTCCTCGCCCTGGAACAGCATCGGGACGAACGGCGCCAGCACGGTCAGCGCGGCCCCGATCTTGGCCCGGCCCAGCGTCATGTCCTCCATATGGGTCTTGCGGTCACCGACCGCCCGGTTGCCGACCTGGTCGTGGTTGTGGAGGAACACGATGAAGTGCTCGCCTCCGACCATCGGCGCCGGTCGCCCGTGCACCCGCTTGCGGTACACCGAATACTCGCCGGTGAACACCCACGCGTCGCGCAGGGCCTTGGCCACCTGGGCCAGCGACCCGAAGTCGGCGTAGTACCCGTCGCGCTCGCCGGTGAGGGCGGCGTGCAGCGCGTGGTGGAACTCGTCGGCCCACACCGCATCGACGCCGTAACCCCCGGCATCGCGGCTGCGCACGAGGTGGGGGTCGTTCAGGTCGGACTCGGCGATCAGGAACAACGGCCGCCGTTCGTGGGCCGCCAGCCAGTGCACCGCGTCGGCCAGTTCCTCGAGGATGTGGCGAGCCGAGTCGTCCTTGAAGGCGTGAACAGCATCCAGGCGCAGCCCGTCGCAGTGGTAGTCGTGGAGCCACATCAAGGCGTTGTCGACCACGAACGCCCGGGCGCCGCTGCTCCAGGCGTCGTCGAAGTTCACCGCCGGGCCCCAGTTGGTGTTGTGCCGGTTGGTGAAATACGGCCCGTACTCGGCCAGGTAGTTGCCCGACGGCCCGAGGTGGTTGTACACCACGTCCATCACCACGCCGATCCCCCGGGCGTGGCACGCGTCGACCAGCCGCTTCAGCCCCTCGGGGCCTCCGTAGGCGTCGTGGGGTGCGAACAGGTCGACCCCGTCGTAGCCCCACCCGCGCTCGCCGGAGAACGCCGCCACCGGCAGCAGTTCGATCCCGTCGACGCCGAGCGAGACCAAGTGGTCGAGCCGCTCGATGGCGGCGTCGAAGGTCCCGGCCGGCGTGAAGGTCCCGACGTGAAGCTCGTACAGCACCGCCGACGGCAGGTAGAGGCCCCGCCACAACTCGTCGTGCCACTCGAACGCCCCGTGGTCGACCAGGCGCGATGGCCCGTCGACGCCGGCCGGCTGCCAGGCGGTTCGGGGGTCGGGCCGGGGCGGGCCACCGTCGAGGCTGAAGGCGTAGTCGGTGCCGGGTCCCGCCTCCTCGACGTCGGCCGCCCACCAGCCCGGATCGGCGGTGACCGGCGCCATGGCGGAGCGGCGGTCGCCGATGACGACCTCGACGCGCGACGGCAGTGGTGCCCAGACGGTGAAGCGGTGGGCCATCAGCCTCGGGCCAGGACCGCGACCGGGAAGCGGGACAGCAGACCCGCCACCGGAACGTCGCGCCCGCCGCCGCACGCCAGGCCGGTCAGGACGTCGGTCCACTCACCCTCGGGAAGCGGCAGGACCGTGTCGCCCCAGCCCCACGCCCGGCCCAGGTCCACCCCGAGGGTGAGCCGGGGCACGACCGTCACCAGGCCCCCGGTGCGCCAGAAGGCGACGACGTGCTCCGCCTTCTCACCGTCGGCCGTCAACGCCCGGTACTGCGACTCCGCTCCGTAGGCGTCGGGGCGGCGCCGGCGGTCCTCCAGCAACCGGTGCGTCACCCACAACTTGGCCGCGCCGCTGTCGTCGACCGCCGGCGGCTCGTCGCCGAATCCCGCCAGCAGGCGCCGCCGGACCGCATAGTCGACCGGCCGGCGGTTGTCCGGGTCGACCAGGCTGTGATCCCAGAGCTCGGTTCCCTGGTACAGGTCGGCAAAGCCTGGGGATGTGAAAAGGAGGACCGTTTGGGCCAGCGAGTTGACCCGCCCCGCTTCCACGATGCGCTGCTCGGTCAGGAAACGCTCCAGGTCCGCGACGAACCACGCATCCGCCAGTACCGCGCCCACGAAGGAGCGCACCGCCTCGTCGTAGTCGGCGTTGGAAGAGGTCCAGGAGGTATGCACCTTGGCCTCCTTGGTGGCCTTCTCCATGTACGCCTGGACCCGGTCGGCCTCGATCGGCCACGCCCCCACCAACGTCTGGTAGAGCAGGTATTCGTCGTTGCGATCGGGCGACTCACCGCCGCTGGCCAGGCGGTATTGGTCGTTGTGGTCCGACCAGCGGGCGATCGCATCCAGCCACGCCCCGGGAACCTCCGACAAAACGTTGATACGCGACCGGGTGTCGGGGCCCCGCTTGGTGTCATGCGTCGCCAGGGTCAACAGGCAGCGGGGCCAGTGTTCGGCGGTCTGGCGGGCGCCGGCGTGGAACCGTGGCACCGCCCCGTCGACCACGTCGGGACTGCCGCCCACCTCGTTCAGCGAGATCAGCCGGTTGTACCGGTAGAACACCGTGTCTTCCACACCCTTGGCCATCACCGGCCCGCTGAGCTGCTGGAAGCGGGCGACCAGGTCCTCCTCCCGCTCGCCCGGATAGTCGAGGCGCAGCAGGTCACCAAGGAAACCCAACAAGTCGGGATCGAGATCGGACCGGCGCCGGCACGCCTCGGTGACGGCCTCCTCGATCACCCGGCAATCCGCCTCGCGGACCGCGGCGCCGGGCCGGAGGTAGGTGCGGTACACCGGGAAACACGCCAGCACCTCGCGCAGCGCCTCCCGCAACTCCCGCCGGGTGTAGTCCCGGTAACACCGGTGGCGCTCGCTGACCAACGCCCACGCCCCGGTCAGCCGCTCCACCTCGGCGGCCAGCTCCTCGTCCATGATCTGCATCTTCGAGTCGTGGACCAGCTCCGGGTAGTCCACGTGCACGCCGATGAACGCCTCGTACCCCTCGGTCAGCGCCGCCATGTTGTCGCGGGCGACGAACAAACCATTGACCCGGTTCAAGAACTCGTAGCCGGTCGTCCCGGCGACCGGCCAGCTGTCGGGCAGGTCCTCGTCGGGCGCCAGGATCTTCTCGACCACGACCCAGAGCCCCCCCGTGGCCCGGCTCAGCCGGACCAGGTAACCCTCGGGGTCACGCAGGCCGTCGATGTGGTCCACCCGGAGTCCGTTGACGAGGCCGCCCGCCACCAGCGAGGCGATCAGGCCGTGGGTGTCGGCGAACACCTGGGGGTCCTCGACCCGCAAGCCCACCAGCGTCTCGATGTTGAAGAACCGCCGGTAGTCGAGCTCCTCGCTGGCGGTGCGCCAGTAGGCCAAGCGGTAGTTCTGGCGTTCCAGGAGCTCATGGAGCTCGTCGGGGTCGTCGTTGATCTCCTTCAGCTCGGCGTCGATGGCGGCGGCCACGTCGGGCTGCTTGTCGACCAACCGCCGGAGCCGCAGTTCGAGGATCCGGCTCCCCCGCTGGCGCTCGGCGGCCAGGACCGGGTCCCGGATGATGGCGTGGGGCAGGTCGCCGAACGCGACCGCCATGGGCGCGAGCTCGTCCGACGCCACCCGGGCGGCGGCTCGGGCCAGCAGTTCGTTGATGCTGCGAGGCGACACGGGCAGGGTGTGGTCGCCGTAGCGGACCTCGAACGAGCCGCCCGAACGTTCGACTCGGATCTGGCCCGCGTCGAGTACCCGCCCGTACTGCTCACCCAGGATGGGCACCAGCACGCTGCCCATCAGCTTGCGCTCGGGCGGGTCCCAGTCGATGTCGAAGTAGGAGGCGTAGGGGCTCGACGGGCCGTTGGCCAGCACGTCCCACCACCACCGGTTGTCCTTGCCGTCGAGGGCCATGTGGTTGGGGACGATGTCGAGGACCTGGCCGAGCCCGTGGCTGCGGAGCCGGTCGACCAGCGCCGCGTAGGCCTCGATGCCCCCGAGCTCGACGTTGAGCCGGTTGGGATCGACCACGTCGTAGCCGTGGGTGCTCCCCGCGGCCGCCTGGAGGCTGGGTGAGCAGTAGGCGTGGGTGACACCCAGGTCGGCCAGGTAGTCGGCGATGTTGCCCAGGTCGGTGAAGGTGAACCCGCGATGGAGCTGCACCCGGTAGGTAGACCACGGAGTCGTGACGGGGGCGATCACGGTCGAGCCTCTACCCATCGGAAAGGCCAGTCACACGAAGCTCCTCGGATGCGTCGATCAGGCAGTCAACACCACGGCGGCGTCGGGTTCGATCACCCGGAAGCTGAAACTCTCCTCGAAATACAGCTGAACCTCGGCCTCGGTGTGATCGAGGTAACCGATCGAGATGTCCTCGCCGCAGTCCAGGACGAAGTCGCCCCCCCGGAGACTGACGACCACTCCCCCGGACAGTCCCGGTGTGCGCACCACCGGCCCGGCGAGGATCTGGCGGAGGTGGTCCATGAGCAGGTCACCGGCCTCGCTGGTTTCGAGGATCTCGATGTAGCCGGCCGGGCTCACCGCCAGCCCGTATGGCCCCGCGACCCCCGAGCCCAGCAGGCGGTTGACCGCCTCGGACACCCGGGCGGGATAATCCCGGGCCTCGTCGCCCAGCGACACCGGAGGGTGCGACGACTGCTCGGTGATGCCCTCGATCCCCGCCGCCGGGTAGCCGTAGAGGATGGCGGTGTTCTCGGCCACGGCCAAGCGCTCTGCGGCGGCGATGAGTTCGGGGAAGTCGAGGTCCTCCGCCCCACGGTCGGCGTCTCGCAGTTCGGCCCGTGACACCAAGAAGGGGGTCCGCAGCTCGACCAGGGGCAGCACCCGGCGCTGGGCCGCCTCGACGCCTTGGGCGGGGCCGTCGATGTCTCGCACCCGGCCCAGGTCGGTCGCAGAGTGCGCCCAGCCGGCAGGACCGTCGAAGTCCACCAGCTTGCGCGCCGCCAGGTAGGTGGCCAGGCGGGGCCTGGCCTCGTCTTCGATCGCCTTCCACCCGGTCTCGGTGATCGGGGCGAAACCCTTCAGCAGATGGTTCATCACGCCTCCTCTTGTGTGCCTCGTGCGCCGCCGAGCCCGAGCGAGCCGTCGCCGCCCTGAGCGGCACTTCCGGACTCCCCGTTCATTGCCCCCTGTTCGAGCTCGGTGATGGGACCCTCGGTGAACAGGTAGGTCCGCAACACCTCGTCGAGTTTGGGATCGTGGCGCCGCAGCCACTCGAGGGTCATGGCCGCGTGTTCCTTCTCCTCGTCCCGGTTGTGGGCGAGGATGGCCGCCAACGTGGGATCACTGGTTGCCGCGACCCGTTGGTCATACCAGTCGACCGCCTCGAGCTCCTCCTTCAGCGAGGTGATCGCCCGGTGGCGGTCGATCGTCGCATCGTCGAGTGACTCGGCAGCCTCATGCAAGCCTTCACTAGCCATTGGCGGGCCTCCTGATCCGGCTCGTTGGTGACGGCGCGGAGCCTAAAGGCCCCAACGTACAAGTGGGTCGAGCACAGCTATACCCCGCAGATCCGTGGATCATCATCACTTTGGCGCGACGATCCTGAAAGACTCGTGCCCTTGCCTGACTTTGCCTTCTTCCCCAAGCCCCTCCGGGCCGCGCGGTGAACCGGCCCCTTCCCCCGCCGTGGATGCGGCCGTCGGGCATGAGCCGCTCGCCCGCTATGCAGCGGATCTACCTGCGTCGGCGCATCGTCGCCGGCGTACTGGCGCTCGGCATCCCCATTCTCATCATCGTCCTCCTGACGAGAGGAGGGAAAGGTGGCGGCTCAAAGGTGGGCACGGGCTCCACCACGACGACCGCGCCCAAGTCCACCACGACCGTCGCCCCGACCCTCGTCGTGGCCGCCACCAGCTGGCACCTGCCGGTCCCTCTGGCGCGGCTGGTCGTCCTGCCCGCAAACACGAACCTGGCAGTCTTCGGGGGCATCACCACCTCGGCCACCAGCAAGACGATCTACCAGATCGACCCGGTGACCGGTATCGCCACCAACATCGGGACCATGCCCGCCGCGGTTCACGACGCCGCCGGCGCGGTGATCGGGAGCAACTTCTACGTCTTCGGCGGTGGGGGCGCCACCGAGGTGGCGTCGGTGCAGCAGTTCGGGTTCAGCAACTCCGACCACATGACGGGCTCGGTCATCGGGAACCTGCCCGCCAAGCGAGCCGACTCGGCCGCCGTCACCGTCAACGGCCAGGTGTACCTCGTGGGCGGCTTCGACGGCAAACAATGGCTGCCCGCCGTCATATCCACCAACGACGGGAAGACCTTCGCCACCCAGGCGCAGCTCAACCCCGCAGTGCGCTACCCGGCGGTGGCGGTCGTCAACGGCAAGCTGTACGTGATCGGCGGTGAGCTGTCGCCCAATCAGGCCGACGCCACCACCATCCAGCAGATCGACCTCCAGTCCTTCGCCGTCGCCAACCTGAGCCCGCTGCCGGTGGGCCTCTCCCACGCCTCCGCGGCCACCTTGAACGACACCATCTATGTCTTCGGCGGACGCTCGGGGGGACACGCCATCGATACCATCAGCGTGCTCAACCCCACGACCGGCCAGCTGCAGGTGGTCGGGCACCTGCCCACCCCCCGCTCCGACATGGGCGTCGCCGTGGTCGGACAGACCGCATACTTGTTGGGCGGGGAAGGCGACACCGCCAAGCCCGTCAACACCGTCTTCACCGTCCGGCTCGGCACGCCGTGATCCGCCACGTCGTGCTGTTCCGGCTCAACGCGTCCGCAACCGCCGAGCGGGTCGAGCAGATCTGCTCGGAGCTGGCCGGCCTCACCTGCCCGGGCCGGACCGCGTTCACCATGGGCACCGACCTGGGCCTGCGCCCGGGCAACTTGGACCTGGCCCTCGTGGCGGACTTCGAGAGCGTCGAGGCGTTCACCGCCTACGACCAGGACGAGGAGCACGGGCGCATCCGCCGGGACCTGGTCGCGCCCGTCACCGACCGCATCGAACGCTGCCAGTTCGAGATCTGAGCGGGATTTCGACGGGTTCCGCGCTCACCGGCCGGGTTCGTCGAACGAGTGCGGAAGCCCTATCGACCGACGCTCGGCGATAAAAGCGGGGACTTTTCCCCGTGTAGTTAGATAGTCTTACTATGTGAGCGACGCGGCGGTGGCGGTCGAGGGACTTCGCAAGAGCTTCGGCAGTTTCGAGGCCGTGAAGGGCATCAGCTTCGAGGTGGCCCCGGGCGAGACGTTCGGCTTCCTCGGGCCCAACGGCGCCGGCAAGTCGACCACGATCTCCATGCTGTGCACCCTGACCAAGCCGTCGGGCGGTCGGGCGCTGGTCGACGGCTTCGACGTGGTCACGCACCGCACCGAGGTGCGGCGGCGCATCGGCCTGGTGTTCCAGGACACGACGCTCGACGACTACCTGACGGCGGAGGAGAACCTGCGGTTCCACGCCGAGCTGTACGGCGTGCGCCGGGACGTGATCGACGAGCGGATGCGCAAGGTGCTGGAGATGGTCGGGCTGTGGGAGCGGCGCAAGAGCATCGTGCGGACGTTCTCGGGGGGCATGAAACGCCGGTTGGAGATCGGGCGGGGATTGCTGCACTCGCCCCGGGTGCTGTTCCTCGACGAGCCAACCGTGGGGCTCGACCCGCAGACCCGGGCGTCGATCTGGGAGTACATCAACGAGCTCAAGTCCCGGGAGACGATCACCATCTTCCTCACCACCCACTACATGGACGAGGCGGAGAACTGCGACCGCATCGCCATCATCGACAACGGCGAGATCGTGCGCATCGACACGCCTGAGGCGCTGAAAGCGAGTGTGGGCCAGGACCGGGTGGAGCTGCACGCCAGCGACAACACGGCGGCGATCGCCGCCCTCTCGGATCGTTTCGGCCTGAGTGCCGCGATGAGTGAGGGGGCGGTGACGTTCCATGTGACCGGGGGCGAGGAGTTCATGCCCCGGCTGTTCGCCGACTTGGGCGTGCCCATCCAGTCGGTCCGGGTCAGCCGGCCCACGCTCGACGACGTGTTCATGAGTTACACCGGGCGCACCATCCGCGACGCCGAGGCGTCGGGCAACGACATGATGCGTTCGAGCCCGATCATGCGGATGCGGAGGTAGGCGTGGCGATCGACTCTCCAACGGAAACGGCCTCGGTCGTCAGCGTCGCGGTGACCGGGGGCACCCTGCGCGAGGACCTGCGGGCCGTGAACATGGTCTGGAAAAGGGAGCTGATCCGCTACTTCCGCAACCGGATCCGGATCGTGACGTCGCTGGCCCAGCCGGTGCTGTTCCTGTTCGTGCTCGGCAGCGGGCTCTCCCCCATCGTGACCAGCGGTTCGGGGCCCCACGTCGACTTCAAGACGTTCCTGTACCCGGGCGTGATCGCCATGACGATCCTGTTCACCGCCATCTTCTCGGCCGTGTCGATCGTGTGGGACCGGGAGTTCGGGTTCCTGCGGGAGATGATGGTGGCGCCGGTGCGCCGGGGCGCCCTGGTCATCGGCAAGACGCTCGGCGGGGCCACCGTGGCGACCATGCAGGGCGTGATCATGCTGCTCCTGGGACCACTGGTGCACGTGCCTTACAACCCGGTGCTGATCGTCGAGATGCTGCTGCTGATGTCGCTGTGCGCCGTCATGCTGACCTCGATCGGGGTGCTGGCCGCGAGTCGCATGCAGCAGGTGGAGTCGTTCCAGGTCGTGATGCAGCTGTTCGTGCTGCCGATGTTCTTCCTGGCCGGGGCGGTGTTCCCCCTGACCGGGCTGCCCGGGTGGCTGTCGGTGCTGACCAAGATCGACCCGCTGGCCTACATCGTGGATCCCATGCGCCGGGCGGTGTTCGCCCACATCAACGTGTCGGCCGCGGCCCGCCAGAAGTTCAGCCCGGGCGTGCACTGGGGGCACTGGCAGCTGCCGGTGCCCTTGGAAGTGGGCATGGTGCTGGCCGTGACCCTCGGCTGCCTGGCGGTTTCGGTGGCCATGTTCTCCAAACAGGACTGACCCCGAGGGCGCCCAGGGGCTCCCCTAGCATGGTTGACGTGGGCGTCGATGTCACCGCGATGACTGAGTCCCGGGCGGGGTGGCGGTCGTCGTTTGCCGGGGGCCTGGTGGGGACGGCGCGGCCCAAGCAATGGGTGAAGAACCTGTTGGTGTTCGCAGCGCCCGGGGCGGCCGGCGTGCTGACCCATGGGCATGCGGCCGTCGACGCCTTGGCTGCGTTCGTCATCTTCTGCATCGTGGCGAGCGGCGTCTATTTCATCAACGACGCGCTTGATGTCGAGGCGGACCGGGCGCACCCGCGCAAACGCTTCCGGCCGGTCGCGGCGGGCGTCATCGGCGCCCGCCAGGCCCAGGCCGTCGGGGCGGCGTTGGTCACCGTCGGGGTGGCGTTGTCAGCGTTGGTCGCGGTGCGGTTGCTGGTGGTGCTGGCGATCTATGTCGGGGTGCAGGTGGCGTACAGCGTGTGGCTGAAACACGAGCCCGTTCTCGACCTGGCGGCGGTGGCGGCCGGTTTCGTGCTGCGCGCGATCGCAGGTGCGGTGGCGGTGGGGGTGCCGATCTCACAGTGGTTCCTCATCGTGGCGACCTTCGGGAGCCTGTTCATGGTCACCGGCAAGCGGATCTCCGACCTGGCCGAGTCGGGCGGGGGCTTGACGGGCGGGGGCTCGGCGGGCGGGGGCGGCGTTGTGGGCTCGGCGGGCGGGCGGGCGCTGGGCGGGGGCTTGACGGGCGGGGGGTCGGGTTCGGCGGTTGGGCGGGCGGTGGCGGCGTACAGCGTGGCGTTCCTCCGGTCGGTGCTGGTGATGAGCGCCACGGTGACCATCACGGCGTATTGCCTGTGGGCGTTCGAAAATGTGAAGGCGGTGACGCCCGGCGAAGGCACTGCCGCCGTGTGCTTCCAACTCTCGATCGTGCCGTTCACGCTGGCACTGATGCGCTACGGCCTCCTCGTCGACCGAGGCCAGGGCGGGGCGCCCGAAGACCTGGTCCTCGGCGACCGGTTGCTGGTCGTGCTCGCCGTGATCTGGGCCGTCGTGTTCGCCGTCGGCGTGTACCGGTAGCGGGCCCAGCCGTGAGGCGTCCTTCGCCGCTCGGTGCGATGGATTTGCCGCGTGTGCACACCCTGAATCGATCGGGCCTGGCGTGACCGAGGCCCCGGAACCCTCACTGCTGGCCGGCTGGGGGCGGACGGCTCCCACCGCCGCCTGCGTGCTGGCTCCCGCGACGGTGCCCGAAGCATGTGAGGCGCTCGGTTCGTCGGGGGCGCGGGGCGTCATCGCCCGGGGGCTCGGGCGCAGCTACGGCGATGCCGCCCAGAATGCCGGCGGCCAGGTGCTGCTCACGACCGGGCTCGACCGGCTGCTGGCCCTCGATCTGGCGGCCGACTCGGCGACTGTCGAACCGGGGGTGAGCCTCGACTGGCTCATGCGCACGCTGCTGCCGCTGGGCCTGTTCCCGATGGTGACCCCGGGAACCCGCCAGGTCACCGTGGGCGGGGCGATCGCCTCGGACATCCACGGGAAGAATCACCACGCCGACGGCAGCTTCGCCCACCACGTCAGCCGAATCGTGCTGGAAACGCCCGCCCTGGGCCGCATCACGGCATCGCCCACCGCACTGGCCGACTTCTTCTGGTCGACTGCCGGCGGCATGGGCCTGACAGGCTTGATCGTCGAGGCCACGATCGGGCTCCTACCGGTCGAAACCGCCTCGATGCGGGTCGACACGACCCGCCTACCCGACCTCGATGCCGTGATGGCGACCATGGCGAGTTCCGACGACGACTATCGCTACTCCGTGGCGTGGGTCGATTCGCTCGCCCGTGGCGCCTCGCTCGGGCGCTGCGTACTGACCCGCGGCGATCACGCATCGCGCTCCGACCTGGAGCCACGGCGGCGGTCCCGGCCGCTCGACTTCGCCCCCCGGGAGCGACTCAGCGCTCCGCCATGGGTACCGAGTGGGCTGCTCAACCCGTTGACGGTGGCGGCGTTCAACGAGGCGTGGTTCCGCAAGGCGCCCCGTCTCCGGCTGGGTCAGATCACCTCGGTGGGGTCGTTCTTCCATCCGCTCGACGCGATGACAGGATGGAACCGGGTGTATGGGCGGCGGGGTTTCGTCCAATACCAGTTCGTGGTGCCGCTGGATCAAGGCGACGTGGTCCGGCGGGCGCTGGAGATGCTCAGCGGCAACCGATGCCCCTCGTTCCTGACGGTGCTCAAGCGCTTCGGTCCGGGAAATCCCGGGCCGCTGTCGTTCCCAATCCCGGGGTGGACGCTGGCGCTCGACCTGCCGGCGTCGACCGACGGGTTGGCGCCCCTGCTGGACCGGCTCGACGAGGAGGTCGTGGGAGCCGGTGGCCGGGTGTACCTGGCCAAGGACTGCCGGCTGCGGCCCGAGTTGTTGGCCGCCATGTATCCCGAGTTGGATCGGTGGCGCAAGATTCGCAACGAAGTCGACCCCCACAACCGGCTGTGCTCAGATCTGGCCCGGCGGTTATGGCCCCTGCTGCGCGAGGAATGAGGCGAACGAGAGGCGTGAAGTCGTGAAGGACGGGCTCGGGAGCGTCCAGTCGGTACTCCTCCTCGGAGGCACGTCGGAGATCGGCCTCGCCATCGCCCGCCGGCTGGTCGCACCTCGCCAGGCGTCGGTCGTGCTGGCGGGGCGGGACCAGGCGGCGCTGAAGACAGCAGCCGACGGACTCCGCGACAGCGGTGCCGGGCGAGTCGAGACCATCGACTTCGACGCCTTGGACACCGCCGGCCACCAACGGGTACTCGACGAAGCCCACCGCCTGATCGGCGATCTCGACGTGGTCGTCGTGGCGTTCGGCCTGCTGGGCAACCAGGCCATGGACGAGGCGGAGGGCGGCGGAGCCGTCGCTCTGGCATCGGTCAACTACGTGGGATCGGTCTCGGTCTGCCTGGCGGCGGCCCGGCGGCTGCGGACACAGGGACACGGCACCATCGTCGTGCTGTCGTCGGTGGCGGGCGAGCGGGTCCGTAAGGCCAACTACATCTACGGGTCGTCGAAGGCGGGACTCGACGGGTTCGCCCAAGGGCTGGGCGACGCCCTCCACGGGTCGGGCGCCACGGTGCTGATCGTCCGGCCCGGTTTCGTCACCACGAAGATGACCGCTGCCATGTCGCCGCCGCCGTTCTCCACCACCGCCGAGACCGTGGCGGGGGCGACCGACAAGGCCCTTCGGGAGGGCCGGGAAATCGTCTGGGTTCCCGGCTTGCTGCGCTGGGTCATGGTGGTCGCCCGCCACCTCCCCCGCCCGATCTTTCGACGGATGAAAGTGTGAACAGGCCGGACGCGGCGCCTGAGCCGCAGGGGGTGGCGGCGTTCGACTTCGACGGCACCATGATCCGCGGCGACAGCTTCATGCCCTTCCTGGTGCGGGCCGTGGGACCGGGCAAGTTCGGACAGATCGTGATCCGCTCGTCGGCCTCGACGGCACAGGCCTACCGGCTGGGACGGCGCGACGCGTCGAAGGCGGTACTCGTTCGCCGGCTCTTGCGCGGCTATCCCGCCGACCGCCTCGATGACCTCGGCCGGCGCTACGCCGTGCTGCTGGCCCAGCGGATCCGCCCGCAGATGGCCGAGCGCGTGGCGTGGCATCAGCAGCGGGGCCACCGCCTCGTGATCGTGTCGGCGTCACTCGACGTCTACCTGGCCCCGACCGGCAAGGCGTTGGGATTCGACCAGGTCCTGGCCACCGAACTCGAGGTCGGCTCCGACGGACGCCTCACCGGCCGGCTGCTCGGACCGAATGTCCGCGGCGTCGAGAAGTCGGCCCGGTTGCGGGAGTGGCTGGCCCAGGAGCTGGCGGGGGTCCCGTACCAACTGTGGGCCTACGGGGACAGCGCAGGAGACCGGGAGCTTCTGGCCATGGCCGACCACCCGACCAGGGTGTAGTCAGCGGCTCATCGCCAGGCTGCTAAACAGGCGTCATGAGCCGACGAGCGCTGATTACCGGCATCACTGGTCAGGACGGTTCCTATCTGGCGGAGCTGTTGCTGGGATACGGCTACGAAGTGATCGGCCTGGTGCGAAGGACGAGCTCGGTGAGCTCCGACCGGATCGCCCACTTGGTGGACCGCCTCACGCTCGTGCCGGGAGACCTGCTCGATGAGTCCTCGCTCACCTCGGTGCTCAGCGAGTACCGGCCGGGCGAGGTGTACAACCTGGCCGCACAGTCGTTCGTGCAGGCCTCGTGGACCCAGCCCGTGCTCACCGGCGAGGTCACCGCGCTCGGTGTCACCCGGATGCTCGACGCCATTCGTCACGTCGACCCCGGGATCCGGTTCTATCAGGCGAGCTCCAGTGAGATGTTCGGCAAGGTGGTCGAGACACCGCAGACGGAGCGGACGCCGTTCTATCCCCGGAGCCCCTACGGCGTAGCCAAGGTCTACGGCCACTGGATCACGGTCAACTACCGCGAGAGCTACAACCTTCACGCCTCGTCGGGGATCTGCTTCAACCACGAAAGCCCACGACGGGGGCTGGAGTTCGTGACGAGAAAGGTCACCCACGCGGCGGCCCGGATCAAATTCGGCCTGCAGGACAGCGTCGCGTTGGGGAACCTCGACTCGCAACGCGACTGGGGTTACGCCGCCGACTATGTCATCGCCATGTGGATGATGGTCCAACAAGACGAACCCGGTGACTGCGTCATTGCCACGGGCGAGACGCATTCGGTTCGCGACCTGTGCGAGATTGCCTTCAATCACGTAGGGCTCAACTGGCAGGACCATGTGGTCATCGACGAGCGATTCATCCGTCCCGCCGAGGTCGACCTGCTGATCGGTGACCCGAGCCATGCCGAGGAGCGTCTCGGTTGGAAACCGGAGACGACATTTCGCGACCTGGTGGCAATGATGGTCGACGCCGACCTGGCCACGCTCCGCCAGTACAACTGACATCCGAGGCGGGCTGGCGCTACCTACTCAATAGCGCGGGGACCCGGGCGAATCGGCCCACGCCAGCACGTCCCGATCGGGAACCGCTTGTCGGCGGCGTAGCGCCCGCCGACTCGCCACCATGGCGGGCATTCGGGCCAGATAGCCACCGAAGGCGTGGACCCGCCGGGCCGGCACGGTGAATCGTCGGTCACCGCCGAGGGTCGGACTGAGCAAATCGCGACGTAGGTAGGAAGCAGTAGTGAGCACGAATCGCTCGACAGCCTTGAGCGCCATTGAGGCCGGGGCATTCTTGGTCAGGACGAGCAGCCGGTTGCGCTCGACGTAGTACGAGGACAGCGGCGTTCCCTCTCCTGCCGTGGCCGAATGAACATGGTGCACGACCGAATCCGGGGTGTACACGTAGCGCCATCCCTGGGCTCGACCACGCCAGGAGAGATCAAAGTCCTCGTAGTAAAGGAACAGCCGTTCATCGAACAATCCCACGTCCTGGAGATAGCGAGAACGCAGGAGGACGCTGGCCCCGCACCAGCCGAACACCTCCGAAGCCAACTGGTACTGACCCAGGTCGGCCTCCAGATACCCTCGATCGGCGCAGTAGCCGCCGGACAACAGTTGGTTGCCGGCGTTGTTCACGACGGTGACCGGCTCGCCGGCCAGTGGAATCGTGAACCACTGCGGCTGGCCGATCGCGATGGTCACTGGATCGGCGCCGCTCTCCAGCGTCGCCACCCCGGCGTGGACCGCCCCGAGGCGCAGCCGGGCCTGGCGACCCACGGGAACTCGAAGGCGAGCGGGGCCCGTCGACCAGCGGAAGCCGTGCCGGCCGTCGCCTCCGAACTCCGGCCCCGACCAACCGTCGAGGAACTGCGAACTCTCCCACCGGTCGGTGCCGTCCACCTCGACGCCGCTCAGCTGCAGACCGAGTCGCCGGGTGTCGAAACGGTGGCTTCGGGTCGTCGCGGCCCCGAGGGTCACCTCCTGAAACCGTCCGTCGAGGAGGATCTTCGAGCAGGCCGCCCCGGCATCAGGATCCGCCTCAAGGGCACTAACGAGTGCTTTCAGCCATCCCGGCTCCACGGTCGTGTCGTTGTTGAGCAACGCGACATATTCGAACCCGTTCAGGTCGCTCAGGGCCAAGTTATTGCCCCCCGCGAAGCCCAGGTTCTTCTCGGAAGCGATTATGCGAGCCCAGGGATGGGCTTGTCGGATCATGGCGGCACTGCCATCCGACGAGCCGTTGTCCACCACGACGACGTCAAGTCGATCCGCCGGCCACTCGAGTCCATTCAGGCTGTCGAGACAGTTCAGGGTGAGCCCGCCACCGTTGTAGTTGAGGACCACCACTTTGACCATGGGACTGAGCGCGCCAATGGGCGGCCGGTCGTGGCTATGGTCAGCGGTCGTCAGTGCCGTCCGTTGTCGCGGGCCGGACCACGTCCTGGAAGGGCATGGCGCGCCCGTGAAATCATTTTCGACGCCACCAGCCGCACGCCACCCTCGTCCAGGTGATTGAGCATGATCTGGAGATTGTCGATCACGCCCACGGGTGGGCGCGGTGGTGCCGGCAGGTGCGCCCCGATAGTCGCGGCCACCACAGGATCGAGCAGGTCAGGAGCACGGCTGGGGTGGCGGCAAAAGTCGACCAGGGGCTGAAGGACCTCAGGCCACGTGAAGCGCCGGGCAACCTCGTCGACCCGCATTCGGCATTCGGCCGCCAGTTCGCGGTCATCGAGCAACTGGAACAACGCCTGTTCGAGAGCCTCGACATCCTCGGCGGCCACGGTGTAACCGAGTTGTTCTCGATCGACGAGCTCAGCAAAAAAGTCACCTCTCGTCGTCACAATCGGTATTCCGCACCACAGGTAGTCGAGAATCCGGGTCCGGAATGAGAACGCCGTCTCGAGATGGTCCAAATGTGTGCTCACGCCGATATCGGCTTCCAAGAGATAGTTCTCACGGTCGTCGTAGGGAACCCAGTCCTCATTGAAGAACGCATGGGTCCCGGTGAGGCCGAGTCGATCCGAGAGTGCATAGGCGTCCGCCGCCATTCGCATGGCGGGCACCGCCGGATTGGGATGACGCAATCCCAGGAAGTAGAGCCGAACATCGGGAATCCGGTGGCGAAGGCGATCGACCGCCCGGAGCAGCGTGAGGGGGTCGAACCAGTTGTAGATGCCCCCGCCCCAGAGGATCACCCGGTCATCGGGTCCGATCCCCGGTACCACCCCCTTCAAGGCGGGATGCCGATGGACCGGTGGTTTCTCGGGCAGCCCGAAAGGCACAACGGTGATAAGGCGTTCCAGCGATGGATCCCAGTCGTACACCACCGGGTTGACCCGACCGATCGCCGCCAGGCTGCCCAACCAGAAGCTCCGCTGCTTGGGGCTGGCCGCCATGAAGAAGTCGCCCCGGGCAAGCTGCTCATTCAGGATGAGGCTGTTGACAAGCACGTCGGCCCGGCGGCGCTCCTCGCCTCGCCCCTTCGACTGTTCCAACGCCTCGAGCTGCATGGGATTGTAGATATCGGCCACCAGGACCTTTTCAGATTCCTTGAGCCACTCATGTTCGTACAGGACCGTCCCTTGAAATATCAGGATTTCGCACCACATCTCAAGAGCACGAAGGTCGTCGCCCCGCACGATCCCAATCCGAAAATGATCGGAGGTCAGCTCGCATGGTCCAACGGTCGAAACGAGTTGGACATCGTGCTCCGATGCCAAGATCCGGGCCATGTTCCACGCTCGTATCGCGGGGCCTGCCATGCGGGCTGTCAGCACGTCATTGGTGACGATGAGTACCCGCCGCGACGAAGGTTCGACGGGGCGTCCAGGGTCCACCGCGGCATTATGCCATGCAGCCCCATCGGGCCTTCGGTCGGTCCCCGTCGCCCCGATAGCGCCTCGGTGGCAGGCTCGGGGCGCATCGGTGGCAGGCTCGGGGGCGCATCGGTGGCAGGCTCGGCAGCAGGGGTTTGGTGCGACATCGGGCTTGTAGCCTCACCGGGTCATGCGCATCGTCGTCGTCTCCGCGCACTACCCCCCGAACTTCGTGAGCGGCGGGACGCTCGTACCGCAGCGCCTGGCTCGGGGGCTGGCGGGGCGCGGTCACGACGTCTGGGTGTACGCCGGTTCACTCGATCCGCAGCGCAAACCGCTCGAGACGTGGCAGGACGAAGATCCGACCGGGCTCCCCGTGCGCTGGATCGCGAGCTGGCCATGGATCGGCTGGTCGGACCAGCACAACTATGACAACCCAGCCGTAACCACCGACTTCAAGGCGTGGCTGGCCGAGATCCGACCCGACGTGGTGCACCTTCACAGCCTTCAGAGCCTCGGGTGCGGGCTGGTGGAGGCCGCCGCGGCCAGCGGCGCGGCCGTCGTGGTCACGATGCACGACTTCTGGTGGATCTGCGCCCGCCAGTTCCTCGCCGATCGTTCCTACCGGCCGTGTTGCCTGGTCGTGGCGGCCGGGACCTGCCAGTGCGAGGTCACCCGTGACTGGCTGGAAGGACGAAACGCACGACTGGACCGGGCTCTGGCGGCGGCCGACCTGGTCCTTGTTCCGTCATCGGTAACGGCCGCGGTCCTGACCGCCAATGGGGTCGCCTCCGAACGGTTGGTCGTCGATGAGAACGGCCTACCCGCTCGGGGGCCGGCGTTGCCTGCTCCGGCGGGACCGGTCGGTCGTCC
>JAUTXN010000290.1 GCA_030838045.1 Acidimicrobiaceae bacterium | reverse complement strand
GGAGTGGCGCACAGCTGCTCGGTGCCGGGCGGGGGGGTCTTGGCGTTGGCCGCCGCCGGTTGGGCGGCGAGCGGTGCGGCCAGCAAAGCCAGCAGGACCGCAGCAAACGCCGAGGACGTAAGGACATGGCGCGACTTCCGCAAGGATCGCAGCACTGTTGGGCCCCTCCTGACGGGGCCCCGACGGAAACCCCACAAACGGTGATTGTTACAGATCCGTGGTCGAGTTGACCACGCCCGTATATCGGCCGGGATGGCTCGCCAGTTGAGCCTATTTTTTGCCTTCGAGACAGCCCAGCGCCTCTCGACGAGCAACTTCGCGTGGTGGGCCGGGGCGGATTTGAACCACCGTAGGCTGTGCCGGCAGATTTACAGTCTGCTCCCTTTGGCCACTCGGGCACCGACCCAGGGCTGACGACGATAGCGTGTCGGCGTGCCTACCTTCGACGTGCTTTCCGAGGTCGACATGCAGGAGGTCAAGAATGCTGTTGACCAAGCCTCCCGCGAGGTCACGACCCGCTTCGACTTCAAGAACACCGAATCGACCATCGAGCTCAACGACCACGAGATCCGGCTGCACTCGGCGACCGACGACCGGCTTCGCGCCCTGATCGTGGTCTTGGAGGAGAAGCTGGTCAAACGCAAGGTCTCGCTGAAAGCCCTCGACCCCGGGAAGGTCGAGGAGGCGGCGAAGGGGGCCGTCCGCCAGACAATCACCCTCAAGGCCGGCATCTCCGCCGACAACGCCCGGGCCATCAACCGATTCATCAAGGACAAGGCCCCCAAGGGGGTCGGTTCCTCGACCCAGGGCGATCAGGTCCGCGTCACGGCCAAGAAGCGGGACGACCTGCAGGCGACGATCGCCGCTCTGAAGGCCGAGGATTTCGGCATCCCCCTGCAGTTCGAGAACTTTCGCGACTAGCGAGCTGGCCCTCCCGGTCGAACCGGGGAGCCAAAGTGCAGCCCCAACAGCAGCTTTCCTCCCCAGTTGCCGGCCCTATGGTCGAGCCGGTTCGATCCAACAAAACGCCGCAGGGAAGAACGGCCTGCGGCTGGTCACCACCGGCCGGGCGGGCCTACCTCGGACCTAGTTGGCCCACTCCTTTGACCGCAGCCGGCGGATCCGATCCTCGGTGGGCGGGTGGTCGGCGAACAGGTTCTTGAAGGCGATCTTCCGGCCGGACAGCGGGTTGACGATGAACAGCGGCGCCACCGCGGGCGGGATGTTCATCGGCACCTGCCGCGCCCCCGCCTCCAGCTTGGCCAGCGCCCGGGCCAGAGGCTCGCCGTCGCCCAACATCCGCGCCCCGCACCGGTCCGCCTCGTACTCGCGGCTGCGGCTGAGGGCCAACTGAAGGATCGTCGCCGCCAACGGCGCCAGGATGATCAGCGCCAGCTGCTCGAAGAGGTTGCCGTCCCGGTCCCCTCCCCCGCCGAAGAACAGGGCGAAACGCGAGACGAAGGTGATCGCCAGCGCCAGGCTGGCTGCGATCGACGTGATGAGGATGTCGCGGTTGCCGACGTGGCACAGCTCATGCGCCAGCACGCCCTTCATCTCGTCCCAGGTGCAGATCTCGAGGATGCCGCGCGTCACCGCGACCGCGGCGTGATCCGGGTTGCGACCGGTGGCAAAGGCATTGGGCTGCATGTCCGGCGTGACGTAGAGCTTCGGCATCGGCAGGCCGGCGCGCTGGGTCAGGTCCCGAACGATGGCGTAGTACTCCGGCATCTGCGCCTCGCCGACCGGCACCGCCCTCGCCGCCTTGATGGCGATCGTGTCGGACATCCAGTACTGGAAGCCGACGAACGCCAGCGCGATGAAAAAGGCGATCGTGAGGCCGTTGCGGCCGCCGATCAGCTGGCCGACGAGCATGAACAGCCCGCCGATGAACGCCAGCAGGATGACCGTCTTGATCGTGTTCTTGCTCATGGCGTGTCCTTCGTTTTCCCAGGCGTTCTTTTTCCACGCGTTCTTTTCCCACCCGACGGTACTGCGACCCGCGACAGTTTCCGCGGCAAAGACGCGCCCAACGTCAGTCGTAGTAGCCCGAGTGGATGTAGACGCACGGGACTCCCTCGGCCCGGAACATCTCCAGGTTGCGACGATCGTCCTCGAACGCCAACTCCAACTGCATCCCGTACTCCCGTAGTTCGCCAACCGAGACGCGCTTGAACGAACGGGCAGCCGAGTAGTCGCCATACGGGCGCATGATCAGCACGTCCCAGCGGAGCTGGAAACGCTCCAGCCACGCCAGCGTCTGAGGCTGCACCTTCACGGGCCGGCCGGTCAGGAGCACGATCCGCAAATCGTCGTCCAGCAGTTCCAGCAGCCGGGCGACGTCGTCGATCAGGGGATCGTCGCCGCAGGCGGCGAAGAAGCCATCCCAGTCCCGCCTCCCCCCTTCGAGGTAGTGCTGGCGGCTCACGGCATCGGACAGCACGCCGTCAAGGTCGAACACCACCGCCCGTCCCGCCGCCGCGGGCTCGGCCTGGCGCCACCGCCAATACGCCGGCCACCCCGCCGTGCCCGCCCCGCCAGACCCGCCCGTCCCGCCCGCCCCGCCAGACCCCGCGGCCCCGCCAGACCCGCCAGACCCCGCGGACCCGCCGGCCCCACCCGACCCGGCGGGACCGTCCTCAACAGCGGCGATGGCTATTCCTCACTCGGGTTGACCGTCGACCGCCGCTTGATCTCCTCGACCACCGAAGCGTCCGCCAGCGTCGTGGTGTCACCCAGATCGCGGCCCTC
>JAUTXN010000285.1 GCA_030838045.1 Acidimicrobiaceae bacterium | reverse complement strand
CCAGACCATGCTCGGAGAGCTGCTGCTGGACCCGGGTCGGGTCGGCGTTGTCCCGGTCGACCTTGTTGATGGCCACGATGATCGGGACGTCGGCCGCCTTGGCGTGGTTGATGGCCTCGATGGTCTGGGGCATGACGCCGTCGTCGGCCGCCACCACCAGGACCACGATGTCGGTGACCTCGGCCCCCCGGGCGCGCATGGCCGTGAAGGCCTCATGGCCCGGGGTGTCGATGAAGGTGATCAGCTGGCCGTGGTACTCGACCTGGTAGGCGCCAATGTGCTGGGTGATGCCGCCCGCCTCGCTGGCGACCACGTTGGTCTCCCGGATGCGGTCGAGCAACAGCGTCTTGCCATGGTCGACGTGGCCCATCACGGTCACGACCGGCGGGCGAGGCCGCAACAGCTCCTCGTCCTCCTCGTCGTCGTCGTCGAAGTACTTGGCCTGGAGCTCGGCTTCCTTCTCCTGGCCGGCGTCGACCAGGCGGATGGTGGCCGCCACTTCGGCCGCGAACAGCTCGATCATGTCGTCGCTGAGCGACATGGTGGCGGTGACCATCTCGCCTTGTTGCAGCAGGAAGCGCACCACGTCGGCCGCTGACCGGTTGAGCTTGGGTCCGACCTCCTGGGCCGTCGACCCGCGCTCGATGATGACCTCGCCCTCGGGGACCGCGGCGTCCGACGGGCTGTAACGGGTCAGCTCCTGAGCTTCCAGCTCCTCGAAGTTGCGCCTCCGACGGCGTTGGCCACGCCGCTGCGGCGGCCGGCCGCCTCGCCCGCCGAAGGGCGGACCGCCACGGCCCGCGCCCGGGCCACCACCGGGCCCAGGAGCGCCGGGAGCCCGGGTGAAGCCGCCCGCACCCGGGGCACCGCCTCCGGTCCCTCCCCCGCCGCCGGGACGGCTGAAGCCGCCGCCCGCAGGTCGATTGCCGAATCCCGGGCGACTGCTGCCGCCGCCGCCACCGACACCAGGACGCGGCGGTCCGGCACCGGGGCGACCGGCGCTCTGCCCCGGTCGGGGGGTATTGGCTGCTGGTCCCCGGCCGCCGAGCCCGGGGGGCGGCGGAATGGGCTTACCAGAAGGAGAAAGGGGCGGCCGGTGGGCTCCGGGGGGCGGCGGAATGGGCTTACCAGAAGGAGAAAGGGGCGGGCCGCCGGGTCCGCCTTGCGATGGCCGGCCAGAGCCGCCGCCGGACCCGCTGCCACTCGAGCCACCGGTGCCGCCAGGTCCGCCTCGCGAGGTCGGAGCGGAGGGGGCCGAACCAGAGCCGGGGGGCCCCGAGGGTCCCGACGGTCGCATCGGTGCCCCGGTGCGGGGCGGGGTGGCCGGGCGCGCGGGCGGACCAGGGCGCGCCGGTGCCGCCGGGGAGCTCGACTGCGATTGAATCGGCGGACGGGGCGGCGCGGGCATGGGCGGCCGCCGGGGCATGCCCCGGTCAGTCCCCGGAGCCGGCGGAGGCGTCGGGTCGGGTCGGCTGGTGACCAGCCGCGAATCGTTGGGGCGGGGCGCGCCTCGCGGCGGCGGCGGGATCGGAGGTCCGGTCCTCGGCGCGCCGAAGGGCGCCGCAGGCGTCGGCCGGGGCGCCGGCTGGTCGAGCGGCGGGCGAGGCGACGGTGACGGGGCGGGCGGCGCAGCCGTTTCCGGGGCGCCGGCGCTGGCCGGGGTGGAGACAGGCTCGGCCGAGGTCGAACGCGGTGCGGCCGCCGCAGGCGCCAACGGGGGCGCGTCACTCGGCGTCGTCACCAGTCGCTCCGGTGATGGCGCCGCAGGTGCGGACTCGGTCGGTCCGGCGGGCACGGAGGCCTCGGATCCGGCTCGACCGCGGCCCTTGATGTCAGCGGGCTCTTCGGGTTGCTTGTCGCGACGGAGCCCCTCGCGGTCCGCCTTGCGGCGCACGCGATCAGCCTGGGCGTCCTCGATGCTCGACGAGTGGCTCGTGACCCCTATCCCGAGATCCAGGCAGAGGTCCAACGCCTCCTTGTTGGTGAGGCCGAGCTCGCGTCCCAGCTCGTATACGCGGATCTTCTTGGCCAAGTCCTACGTCAATCCCTTCTTGGGGCGCCACCGGCGGCGGCACCCATCTCTATCCTCGCACGTTCTCGAACTGTCCTACGAAGCGTGGCAACGGCTTCGGTGGTCACCGGGTCCCGAAAGGCCCGCCCGAATGCCCTGCGCTGTACTGCCTGCTCGAGGCAAACCTCGGATGGAAGACCGGGTGCCTCGCCCGCACACAACCAGGCCCCGCGGCCGGGAAGATCGGGAACCAACACGAGGGCTCCCTGAGCGTCCTGGCCCACGCGCACCAGGTCGTTCCTGGGTGCGACGGTGCGACAACCGATGCACGTCCGCATTGGCGGCGTCCGCATCCCCGCCGCCGCCCCGACTCGGGCGCCCGCGCCTACGGCGCCGCCTCCTCACCCGATGGCGGCTCGGCGACGCCGGCGTCAACAGCAGCTGGTTCAGGTAGGCCCGGCGACTCGGTCACCGCTTCGGCCGGTGCCGCCGGCGCTACGGCTGCGCTGTCGGTCACGGCCCCGCCATCGGTCACAGCCCCGTCGGACACGGCCGCGCTATCGATCACAGCCCCGTCGGTCGAAGCCCCGTCCTCGGGCGCAGCGTCGCTCTCGGCCCACAGTTCGGCCGACAGAGCCTCGCCGCCCTCGGCGGGCTGCCAAACCATCTCGCCCGATTCCTTCTGGACCCATTCGCCTTCGGCCCATTCCTGGTTGGCGTACGCCTCTTCCTCGGCCAGTTGCGATTCGCTCTTGATGTCGATCCGCCACCCGGTCAGGCGGGCGGCCAGACGAGCGTTCTGCCCCTCCTTGCCGATGGCGAGCGACAACTGGAAGTCGTGGACGATGACGGTCGCGGTGCCCGTCTCCTCGTCGAGGTGGACCTCCTTGACCTTCGCCGGCTGCAGAGCTCGCATCACGAACTCGCGGGGCTCGTCGGAGTAGGGGACGATGTCGACCTTTTCGCCCCGGAGCTCGTTGGTGACCATCCGGACCCTCGCCCCTCGGGCGCCCACACAGGCCCCGACCGGGTCGACGTTGGAGTCGTTCGACCACACCGCGATCTTGGTGCGATGCCCCGGTTCGCGCGCCGCCGCCTTGATCTCGACCACGCCGCTCGAGATCTCCGGGACCTCGAGTTCGAAGAGCCGCTTGATCAGGCCCGGGTGGGTGCGGCTGACGACGATCTGCGGGCCCTTGGTGGTCTTGCGCACCTCGACGATGTAGGCCTTCAGGCGCGCCCCGTGCTCGTAGCGCTCATAGGGCACCTGCTCGGCCTGAGGCAGCAGCGCCTCGACCTTGCCCAGGTCCAGGAGGGTGTATCGGTTGTCACTCTGCTGAATGATCCCGGTGACGATGTCGCCTTCACGACCGGCGTACTCCTCGTACTTGAGGTCGCGCTCCGCCTCGCGAATTCGCTGCAGGATGACCTGCTTGGCGGTCTGGGCCGCGATTCGGCCGAAGTCCTTCGGGGTGTCGTCCCATTCACGGACGACGTTGCCGTCTTCATCGAGCTCCTGGCCGTAGACCCGGATATCGCCCGAGTCGGGGTCGACGGTGACGACGGCCTCTTCGGCCGCGCCCGGCGTGCGCTTGTAGGCCGCCACCAAGGCGTTGGCCAGGGCGTCGAGCAGGGTGTCGACGGAAATTCCTTTGTCGCGCGCGATCTGCTGCAGCGCTTCGAGAAACGCGAAGTTGTCTTTCATCGTGCTGCGTCCTTTGCCCGCTGCGCCTTTTTTGGCTGGGCCCGCTTGGGCTGCGGTCCCCATACCAGGACCGACCGGGCCTTTTGGATCTGTTCGTAACCGAGTTGCGTCGGCCGTCCCGCCAGGTCGATGGTGACTCCGTCGCCGTCCGCGGCCAGCAGCACTCCTTGCAGCCGGCGGGTGCCGTCGACCGGAGCGGCGGTCTTCACGAGCACCTCGGTGCCGACGTAGCGCTGGAAATGGCTCGGGGTCCGCAACGCCCGTTCGACGCCGGGACTGGACACCTCCAACTGGTACTGGGCTCCGGGGGACAAATCGTCGTGGCCGTCAAGTTCAGCCGACACGGTGCGAGCAAGGTTGGCGAGCGAGTCGATATCGATGCCGCCGGGGCGGTCAACCAGCACCCGCACGGCGCGAGGGTTGACTTCCACATCCCACAACTCGAGTCCAGCGGCGATGACCAGAGGCTCGACCAACTCGCCGATTGCTTGGGCCGGACTCGTCATCACCTACCTCCACCTCTCGTCAAGGACCATTGGGGCGCAAACAAAAGCGTGGGCACCCTGCCGTCGCAGAAAGGCCCACGCCAGACACACCACGGGTCGCCCCCGGGAGGACGACTACGCAAGTATAGCGGGGGGGACCCGACTTCCGGGCCTTCGGGAAGGGCCGGGATTAGGCGGATGGCGCTTCGGGATAGGTCATAGTCACAATGGACGCGGTGATAGTCGTAGCGGGGATTGGGGTGGTCGCCGTCGCCATCGGGTTGGCCGTGACGGCAGGCCGGCGGCATCGGCGGGAGCGCCACGAGGTCGAGAACATGTTCTCCAACGATCCCGACGAACACCTGTGGTGGGAGGACGGCCGCTGAGCAGTCGAGTCAGTAGGCCCGCCCGCAGATGGCGATGAGGCCGGCCTCGGTCGCCGAGTCCGCCAAGCTGCCATCGGGGCGCTGGAGGCAGCGCACGGTGACCGCGGATGCCGCCAGCCGGTCCTCGCCCTCGGGACCGACCAAGGACCAGGGCAGTACCGCAAAGCCGCTCTGCGCCGCCTCGGCCGCCTCGTCGACCGAGTCGACGGCCACGGTGTGCGCGTCCTGGAACTCCTGCGCCTGGCGCAGCAAGGCGCCCTGGATCTCCTCGAGGGTCGCAGCCGCGCCGGCCGCCGCCAGTGCGATCGCCACCTGGCGCTTCGAGCCGTCGTCGCGCCGGACGACGGTCACCTGACCGTCGGCCACGTCGCGAGGCCCGACCTCCAACCGCAGTGGGACGCCCCGCAGTTCCCACTCGACGGCGCGGCGCCCGAAGGAGACATCGACCCGATCGTCGAGAAGGGTCCGATGGCCGGCCCCCTTCAGCTCCGCCAGGAGCCGCTCGGCGACGGACCGGGTGTCCGCCTCGTCGCGGATCAGCACCACCACCACCTGCACCGGTGCCAGGCGCGGGGGCAGCCGCAGGCCATTGTCGTCGCCGTGGGCCATGATCAGCGCCCCCACGAGGCGCGTCGACACGCCCCACGACGTCTGCCACACGTGTTCCTGGGCGCCGGTCTCCGATGAGTAGGTGGTGCCGAAGGCCTTGGCGAAGTTCTGGCCGAGTTCGTGGCTAGTTCCCATCTGGACTGCCTTGCCGTCGCCCATCATCCCTTCGCAGGTCCACGACGCAGTCGCCCCGGCGAAGCGTTCCCGGGCCGTCTTGACGCCGAGCTCGACCGGAACGGCCAGCACGTCCACCATGACGCTGCGGTAGACCTCAGTCAGGATCCGCCGGGCGTAGGCGTGGGCGTCGACCTCACTGGCGTGGGCCGTGTGACCCTCTTGCCAGAGGAACTCGGTCGTGCGCAGGAACAGCCGGGGACGCAGCTCCCAACGAACCACATTGGCCCACTGGTTGATGAGCAGCGGCAGATCCCGGTAGCTCTGGATCCACTTGGCGAAGTAGCTGTTGATGATCGTCTCGCTGGTGGGTCGCACCACGATCGGCTCTTCGAGTTCCTTGCCGCCCCCGATCGTGACCACCGCCAGCTCCGGACTGAAACCCTCGACGTGCTCCGCCTCCTTGCGGAGGTAGGACTCGGGAATGAACAACGGGAAGTAGGCGTTCTGCGCCCCCGCTTGTTTGATACGGGCGTCGATCTCGGCCTGCATCCGCTCCCAGATGGCGTAGCCGTTGGGCCGGATGACCATGGTCCCCCGTACGGGACCGTTTTCGGCCAGCTCGGCCCGGGCGATGACGTCTTGGTACCACCGAGGGAAATCGACGGCACGGGGAGTGAGAACGGGTGCCTTGGCCATGGCCGGGCAGGCTACCGGCAGGCGGGGAGCCCGCCGGTGGGAACGGCCCGGTGGCCGGAGTACGAACTGTCGTGTGCACGACGGTTTGTACTCCGGCCTACCCGGCGAGGTGCGCGTCAGAAGTGCAGGGTGCAGAAGGGCGTCACGGGGGACGCAAAAACACGATCGGCGGCGGCCAGCACGCCCGGCGCAACCTCGTTGACCCGCCCCGCCGCGGCCAGCGTGGAGGGTGACACTCCGCCGAGGTACATGGCGCCCAGGTCGGCCAAGCCGACGACCAGCTGCGTATTTTCCCCACCCTTGGCCGGTCGACAGGAGCCCGACTCCGGTCCCGTCTCGAGCACGAAGCGGCCGCGGGCGCTGGGATCGGCGGACGTGACCTCGATCACCAGCCGTTCGTCGGCGCGATAGCCCCGCGCCGCCAGGGCCGCGGGGACGTCGAGGATCCGCAGCCACAGGTGGTCGGCGACTTCGGTCGTGCGCAGCCGCCGAGGGTCGGCCAGCATCCAGCGCAGCGGCTCGTCGAGAGGGCGGTTCGGCGCCTTCACCTCCTCGACCAGGTCGAGGTCGAGGACGAAACGCCACAGCGCCGCCTGCGCCGCCGGTCCGGCCGCGACCAGGTCGTCGACCTCCACTTGGTGGCGCGGAATGCCCTCGGGCCAGTCCTGCTTGCCGTAGCGGTAGCTGACCCAACCGTCGGCCTCGCCACTGGCGGATTCGTGAGCGGCGTACATGCGGGCTTCGCCGCCGCCGCGCTCCTTCTCGGGGTCTTTCAGGTGATTTTTCCACCATCGGGCGTTGCGGTTGAGCTCGCCCGGGCGCAGGTGGCGGGCCCGGTCGTGGACCAGTGGTAGGAGTTTGCCGGCCTCGTCGGGCTCGAGGAGCCGCATGCGGCCGGTGTCGGCCGGGACATCGGGGCGGAAGGCGGCGCGGTCGCTCTCAATCAGGAGCGACTGGTACGACTGGGCCCAGCCGTAGCCGAAGCGACCGTAGATGATCGATTCCGAGGCCAAGAGGGCCGCCACCGGGTAACCGCGATCGCGGAGGTCGGCGAGCTGGTGGTCCATGATCCGCGTCAGGAGGCCCCGGCGGCGGTGGGTGGGCGCGACCCCGACGGCCGTGACGCCGGGAACGGCCATGGTCGGCAGGTCCCGGCCCGGCCCGGCGGGGAGAGTCATCTCCAGCGGGTAGGCGCCGGCCGTGGCCACGACGCGGCCCTGGTCGAACACGCCGATGGCGAAGTCGGGCTCGAAGCGTTCCGTCGCCCGAGCCAGCTCGTCGTCGTCGGGGACGGAGCCGAACGCCTGGTACACGAGCCGGACGAAGGACTCGGCTTCGGACCGGTCAACGGAGCGCAGGTCCAGCGTCATAGGGACAAGTGTGGCGTCCGCAGGCGGCGGCCGCCTCCGATTATTCGGTCGGCGCCGGGGGCTGACCGAGGCGCTTGTCGATCAGTTCGATGCGGGTTTCGCTGTTGTTGGCGTCGTCGCCTCGCAGGTCGAGCAGGGCGGCCCGGTCGGCTTCGGCCTCGGCCGCCGCTCCGTGGTCGGCCGCCGCCAAGCGGGCGTCGACACCTTCTTTGACCAGCTTCTCCGCCTCGTCGACCAGCGCCGACACCATGTCCGCCTCGGGTACGACCCGCACGATCTGGCCCTTGATGAACAAATGCCCCCGGTGGCGCCCCGCCGCGATGCCGAGGTCGGCGGAGCGGGCCTCGCCGGGTCCGTTGACGACGCAGCCCATGACCGCCACCTGAATCGGCAGGTTGCGATCCTCCAATGCCGCCATCGCCTCCTGCGCCACCTTGTACACGTCGATCTCGGCCCGGCCGCAACTCGGGCAGGCGATGAGGTCGACGTTCTTGCGCTCCCGCAGGCCCAAGGCCTCCAACAGCTGGCGGCCTGCCTTTACCTCGTCGACCGGATCCGAGGTGAGGGAGTAGCGGATCGTGTCACCGATCCCCTCGGCCAGAAGGGTCGCGATCCCCGCGGTCGCCTTGATCGTGCCCGCGGGAGGCGGGCCCGCCTCCGTCACCCCGAGGTGCAAGGGGTGGTCCGTCACCTCCGACAGCTGACGGTAGGCCTCGATCATGAGCGGGACGTTGGACGCTTTGACCGAGATCTTGACGTCCTCGAAGCCCACCTCGTCGAACAGGCGCAACTCGTTTTGGGCCGACTCCACCAGCGCCTCGGGGGTGGCGCCGCCGTACTTCTCGTACAGGCGGGGATCGAGGGAGCCGGCGTTGACGCCGATGCGCACCGGCACCTTGCGGTCGCGGCACTCCCGGGCGACGAGCTTGATCTCCTCGGGCTTGCGGAGGTTGCCCGGGTTGAGGCGGAGGCACTGGACGCCGGCCTCGAGCGCTGCCAACGCCATCTCGACGTGGAAGTGGATGTCCGCCACGATGGGCACCGGCGAGCGGGGGACGATCTGGGCCAAGCCCTCGGCGGCTGCCCGTTCGTTGCAGGTGCAGCGGACGATGTCCGCCCCGGCGGCGTGCAGCGCGTAGATCTGGGCGAGTGTCCCGTCCACGTCGGCGGTCTTGGTGATCGTCATGGACTGGACCGTGATCGGGGCTCCCCCACCGACGGGGATCTGGCCCACCATGATCTGACGGGTCGGCCGGCGGGGCCAGCGCACCTGCTTCGTGGCTTGTGCGGTCGTGGCTTGTGCGGTCGTGGCTCGTGCGGTCGTGGCTTGTGCGGTCGTCACGGCCGGGGTCGTCGTCTCTGGGGTCGCCACCTCGTCAGAATCTCACGACCGACAGCACGTCGCGCAGGTCCAAGAACAAGGCCGACACTCCGATGAACACGATCAATGCCAAGGTGGCGTAGACGAACGGCAGCATCTTCGCCGCGTCGGCGTGGTACCGGCGCCCCTTGCGGCTGCGCACCGCCTCATAGACCGCGATGGCCACGTGCCCACCGTCGAGGGGCAGCAGCGGGACCATGTTGAAGATCCCCACGAAGATGTTGATCAGGACGAGCAGGAACAGCGATTGCTCGAGGCCGGTCTTGGACACGCTGTTGGCCAGCACGACGATGCCGACGGGCGACTGGAACCGCACGGCGTTGGGGGCATTCGCCGCCTTCTGGTCGACCAGCATGTTGGCGTAGGACGAGACGCCGTGGGCGCTGAACAGGTCCTTGAGGGCGCCGAGGGACTTGGCTCCCAGGTCGACGAAGGCGCCACCCGACTTGTTGATGGCCGAGAAGAAACCGTAGTGAACGGCCGGTGGATCGAGGACGAAACCGACGAAGCCGGTCGGCGCCGTGGCCGTCGGTGCGGGCGACCCCGGCGTGTCGGCGGGCTTCACCTTCGAGAGGTCCACGGTCGTGGGATGGAGGTGCACGACCTGCCCGTCGCGCCGGACGGCGAAGTCCAGCGTCTGCTCCGGCTTGGTGTGGATGTAGTTGATCATGTCGTCGCTGGTCTTGAACACCTTGCCGTCGATCGACAGCACCCGGTCGCCCAGGCGGAACCCGGCCTGCTGGGCCGGACTCGGCCCCGTTGCCAGGGCGTCGAGCTGGGCCACCCGGCTGTTGCTGCCCGGTGCGGGACCGAAGAAGCCCCGATCACCGACGGCGAAGAAGATCGTGAAGAGCAGGATGAGCGCGATCAGGAAGTGCACCGCGGAGCCGGCGACGGCCACCGAGAGACGGCGCCAGAACGGCTGCTGGCGGTAGGTGCGTGCTTCGTCAGCCGGGTCGACCTCCTCCAGGCTGTTCATCCCGATGATCTTGACGTAGCCGCCGAGGGGCAGGAGCTTGACGCCGTACTCGGTCTCGCCCCGGCGCACCGACCACAGCCGGGTGCCGAAGCCGACGAAGAACTCGGTCACCTTGATGCCCGCCAACTTGGCCAT